>JBHENL010000258.1:0-12109 GCA_046262075.1 Gemmatimonadota bacterium | reverse complement strand
ACGATCTCCAGCCGGAAGCGCTCGGGCGGGAGTTGCGCGAAGGCCCGCAGCAGCGTCGCCAGGCCCTTGCGCTCCACCAGGCGGGCGACGGCGATGCACCGCAGCGGACCACCGGGACCGGCCTCCCCGCGCGCGAGGTCCGGCCGGAACAGATCCAGGTCGACGCCGTTGGGGATCACGTCGCAGCACAGGTCGGGCTTCGTGCGCCTGGCGAGACGGGCCAGGCTGTCGCAGACCGCGACCACCCGGTCGGCCCGCCCCCAGATCCACCGCGTGACGGGGAGGAGGGCCCGGTGGAGCACGCGCAGGCGCGCGGCTCGCGGGTCGTAGCCGGGCACGTCCGAGCCGCGCAGCGACACGACGAGCGGGACGCCGCGCAGACCCGCGAAGGGCAGGATCGCTCCCGTCGGTAGGGAGAAGAACACGTGTGCGACGGTGTAGGAGCGCTCTCGCGCGAGCCGCCGCACGACGGGCAGCGCCGTCAGCAGATACCCCGCGGCGCCGGAGAGGCCGGCGTCGTGCAAGCCGTGCCTCAGGCTCGCCACGCGGTGCACCGCGAGCGTTCCGGTGGACGTCTCAGCCGCGGCTCGGCCACCGCGCGGCTCCCACGCCGGGCCTGCCAGGGCAGGCGGCTCCTCGATGGAATCGTGCGGAGCTCGAGAGGTGACGACGTCGACGTCGTGGCCCTCGTCCGAGAGTCGCGCGGCGAGCGCGGCCGTCGCGACGCCCGCGCCCCCGCCCAGCGGGGGATATTCGTAGTTCAGCAGCAGGACCCGCACACACGTGCTCCTGTCTCGGGGCTCCTGCGGCGGAGATGCGGCTGGCTCGACTCGCCTGCGGCACAGGAGCTCGTCATGGCTAACGTTTCGCCAGCACGAGGAGGGCGTCCGCTCGCTTCCCGGCGCCTGGGCCGACGAGAGGATCGCCGCGCGCGCGATCGCCGGCCATCGTCCTCACGGTCCCGCGCGCGGCCGCAGGGACGACGACCTCCCGTAGCGGTTCTCACGGCGATCCTCTCGGGGCGGCGTCTTTGACACCGCGCTCGGCACTAACGTAGCTTCGCGCATGGGTTTGAAGCCATGAAGCTGCGACATCCCCTGAGCGCGATCCGGACGAAGATGCTGGGGGTCTTCGTCCTGCTCGTCACGCTCCTGGTCGTGCTCTCCGGCCTCGTCTGGTACCGCCTCACGACCGGACGCCTCGAGCGCGAGATCGCGAGCCGGCTCCTCTCGGTCGCCGAGCTCGGGCGCACCAACTTCAGCTTCGACCTGGTGTACGAGCTCGTGCGCTCGGTGGAGCAGAGCTCGCCCGACGAGTACGTCGAGCGCAACAGCTACCTGAACGCGCGGAACAAGATCGAGAACCTGAAGGAGAGCTCGCAGGCGAAGGACATCTACGTCTTCGACCGCGAGCTTCGGGTCCTCGCATCGACCGACTCGAGCGTCACGCCCGGCTACGTCTATCCCCTGCTGCGGAACTACGGGCGCGAGCTGGAGGCCGTCTTCGCCGGCAACGAGCAGGCGAGCGTGCGGTTCGAGGACGACGAGGGGAACGTCTACCAGAGTGCGTTCGCGCCGCTGTACGGGCAAGTCGGCGGTCTCGCGATCGCCGCACTGGGCGTGGACCTGAACGTCGCCTACCTGGACATCCTCGGCGAGTTCCGGCGCACGACGATCTGGATCACGGCACTGGGAATCCTGCTCGCGATCGTCGTCGGGCTCGTCTTCGCGCGCAACCTCACGCGCCCAATCACGGGGCTGGTCGCCTCGGCGGAGCGCATGGAGCACGGCAACCTGGGCGAGCCGGTCGTCGTGCGCTCCGGCGACGAGATCGGCTACCTGGCCACGGCCATGGAGAACATGCGCCAGGGCATCCTGCGGCGGGACAAGCACCTGCGCACGATGCTGGCGGGGGTGGCGCACGAAGTGCGAAACCCGCTCGGCGGGATCGAGATCTTCGCCACCCTGCTGCGCGACGAGCTGGCCGAGGAGGATCCGCGCCGCGAGCACCTGCGGAAGATCATCCACGAGGTCCATCACCTGAAGACGATCGTGAACGAGTTCCTGATCTATGCCCGGCCGCGGCAGCCGGTGGGAGAGCCGTTCTCCCTCAATCAGGTGGTCGAGGACCTGCGCTTCCTGCTGGCGGGGGAGCTGGCGCAGAAGGAGGTGGAGCTGCGCGTGGATCTCGGGGGGGCCGAGCTGTTCGTCTTCGCCGACGCCGACCAGGTCAAGCGCGCGCTCCTGAACCTCCTGCGCAACGCGATCCAGGCCTCCTCGCGCGGAGCGGCGGTGGAGCTGACCGCCCGGCGCGCCGGCGAGCGGATCCGGATCGTCGTCAAGGATCACGGGCACGGCATCGCGGGGGAGGACCTGAAGTTCGTGTTCGACCCGTTCTTCACCACGAAGGGCGCCGGCTCGGGGCTCGGGCTCTCGATCGTCAAGTCGATCGTCGAGGAGAACGAGGGCGAGATCTCCGTGGACTCGACGCCCGGCGAGCGCACGCTGTTCGTCGTGGTGCTGCCGGCAGCCCGCGAGGCCACCGATCGCTTCCGCTCCGCCGCGCCGGCGCTCGAGCCGGAGCGCGTCCCCTGAGAGGGCCATGGCCGAGATCCTGATCGTCGAGGACAACGCGACCTTGCGCGACGGGCTGACGCAGCTGCTGCGCACGCGTGGGCACGCCGTGCGCGCGGCGGCCACCGCGGCCGAAGCCCGTGAGTTGCTGGCGACGGGTGCGTTCGACCTGGTCGTGTCGGACTACCGGCTCGAGGACGGGACGGGGATCGACCTGCTGCGGCGCATCAAGACCAACGGCGGGGGGAGCGAGCCCGACTTCATCATGATCACGGCGTTCGGGACCATCGAGGTCGCCGTGGAGGCCATGCGGCTCGGCGCCTGGGACTTCCTCACGAAGCCCCTCGACTCCGACGAGTTCCGGCTGAAGGTCGAGAAGACGCTCGACGTACGCGCGACGCGTCGCGAGAACACCCGGCTCGGAGCGGAGAACGCCTACCTGCGCGAGGAGGTCGAAGAGCGCTTCGGCGACATCGTCGGTCGCAGCCCGCAGATGCAGGCCATCTTCCAAGGCATCGGCAAGATCGCGGCCACGAACTCCTCCGTGCTGCTGCTGGGCGAGAGCGGCACGGGCAAGGAGCTCGTGGCGCGGGCGATCCACCGCCAGAGCGCGCGTGCCGCGGGGCCATTCGTGCGCGTGAACTGCAGCGCGCTGGCCGAGACGCTGCTGGAGTCGGAGCTGTTCGGGCACGAGCGCGGCGCGTTCACGGGCGCGGTGAAGGAGCGCCGCGGCCGCTTCGAGCTGGCCCACGGCGGCACGCTGTTCCTCGACGAGATCGCGGACATTCCGGCCACGGTGCAGGTGAAGCTGCTGCGGGTGCTGCAGGAGAAGGAGCTCGAGCGCGTCGGGGGCGAGCGCACGATCCGGGTGGACGTGCGCATCCTCTCGGCGACGAACCGCGATCTGCCCGCGGCGGTCGAGGCCGGGAGCTTCCGCGAGGATCTCTATTACCGGCTGCACATCGTGCCGCTGCGCATCCCGCCGCTGCGGGAGCGAGAGGGCGACATCGAGATCCTCGTGCGACACTTCATCCGGGCGCTCTCGAAGGAGACGGGAAAGCGCGTGACCGGCATCACGCCCGAGGCGCTGCGGCAGCTGCAGGCGTATCCGTGGCCGGGGAACGTGCGCGAGCTGGAGAACGCCGTGGAGCGCGCGATCGTGCTCTGTGACGGTGAGGAGCTCGGGGTGGGGGAGTTCCCGATGGGAGAGGGTCCGGGTGGCGCGTCTCGGCAAATCTCGGCGAACGGCTCGCTGGACCGCATCCTGGCCGAGACCGAGCGTCGCCTCATCCAGGACGCGCTCGACCGGGCGGGGGGAGTGAAGACGAAGGCCGCCGATCTCCTCGGCATCAAGACGAGCGCGCTCTACTACAAGCTCGAGAAGTACGGCCTCCTCGCGTGATCCCCCCCGCATGTCCCTGCACGCGCCGCTGCCCGGCGTCCTGACGCTCGGGCTGCTCCTGCTCGCCTGGCCGCGAGCCGCCCTCCCCGCCCAGACGCTCACCATCCCGGAGTACCGGGAGCTGGTCCTCGCCAACGAGGCCAAGCTCACCGGCATCGAGCGCGACCTCGGCGCGGCCAACGCGCGGCTGGATCGACTGGTGCTGGAGAAGGAGGCCGAGGGGAGTCCCGTGGGAGCGCGTAGCCGTGAGCTCTCCGCCGAGATCGTGAAGGCGTCGCGGCGGGTCAGCGACCTGGAGCGGCAGAAGCGCGGGGCGCAGGCCGACCTGCGGACGCTGCGCTCCGCGCTGAACGCGCGCTACACCACGGTGATCGACGGCAACCTGCAACGTCTCGGTGGGATGCGGCAGGGCGACGCCGGCTACGCCGAGCTGCTGGTGGAGACCGGCCGCTACATCGGTGCGCGCGACACGCTGCGGCTCCAGATCCGCATCGAGGAGAGCGTCCGCGACTTCCGCGAGTTCCCGATCCTGGCCACCGACGGGCCGGCCGAGATCCGCGAGAAGGCCGGCTTCTACCGCGACTACGTCCGGGACGTCGCCGCGAAGATCCAGGCCATCGAGCGGGAGATCGACGACATCCGCGAGCGCGAGCTCGTGGGACGCCGCATGCAGGAGCTGCTGGAGGACCTCGCGTTCCAGGGCGAGGCCGTCCCCGACCGCCCGGGCGGCGAGGCCGGGGACATCCGGGAGGAACCCGCGGGAGGCGGGATCGAGACGCTCGAGATGCTGGCGCGCTCCGCCGAGCGGCGGATCGGCGACCTCGAAGAGGAGCGCCGCCAGCTGGAGTTGCTTCGCCGCCGCTTCCAAGCGAAAGTGCGCGACTACGACGAGCGGGCGCGCACGATCTACGATCGACGGACCCGAGAATCCGGAGGGAGCTCCCGATGACGACGCGCCCGGTCACGATCCTCGCCCTCCTCGCGGCCGCCGCGAGCGTGGGGGCGGGCGCTCCCGAGGCCGCCGCCCAGGTGCGCTGGGACAATGACGTCCGGCTCTCCTACGAGTACGACGACAACGTCGAGGAGGAGGTCTCGAACCCCGCCGGCGGCCAGGTCGCGCGAGTCTCGTTGCGCTCCGACCTGATCTTCGCCGACAGCACCAATCAGCTCTCGGCCGTCTATCAGGGCGGGTACAAGCGCTACTTCGAGGTGAGCACGACCGATCTCGAGCGCGCGGGCCAGTTCATCAACGAGGGCGAGCTGCGCTACCAGCGGCTGCTCGGGTCCGCGACCCAGATGCGGGTCTTCGGAGGCCTGAAGGACCGCTCCTGGCAGGACGAGGACGTGTTCTTCGTGAACGAGGACGGCTTCACGAGCCTGTGGGGAGGTGCGGGGGCGCGGCAGGCGCTCGGCGGGGCGACCGCGGCCGAGCTCACGCTGCGCGTCTCCGGGATCGAGTTCGACCACGTGGACGAGGTGTTCGGCTACGACGCGCAGTCGGCGACGGCGGGCGTGGTCCAGCGTTTCGGCGGCGGCGAGCTGGGCGGGGTCCTGGGGGACGTCTCCTACGGGCTCGAGCAACGCACGTACGACGGGCGCGCGAAGCTCCGCGGTCCCGACGACGACCCGTCGAACATCTTCGCCCCCGACCGGCCGCGGCAGATCGATCTCTCCCAGGACGTGGGGCTGGGCATCTCGTTCCTGCAGCCGTTCGGGTTCCAGGGCCGCTACCGCTTCCGCTACAACCGCTCCAACAGCTTCGGCTTCGACTACTACAGCCACATCGTGAGCCTGCAGCTCGCGCAGCAGCTGCCCTGGCGCATGATCGTCCAGTTCTACGGCAACGTGGAGCTGCGGAAGTTCAAGGAGGAGGTGCGCGGGCTCGTCGGCGCCCTCGACGTGGAGGACACGGACAACAACGTACTCCTGTTCCGGCTGCTGAAGGAGCTCAACGGCCACGTCGACGTCGAGGCGCGCTACGGCCGCTACCGCAACGAATCCATCAACCTGAACGACTTCTACACGAAGAACGTCTACTCCCTGGGATTCCGCTTCCGGCCGTGAGGAGGGGTGGCGTCGCGTTTCCAGACGGTTTGGTGCAGGTGGCTCGGCGGGCGCACCGCCGGCTCGCGGCTCATTGGCAGGCGCGCCACGGGGCGGCCTGCCCGCGAGCGAGCATGCCTTTTACCGCTCGCGGGCAGACCGCCCCGCGTCGCACCGCAGCGGTCCGGCCGGTGCCCAGCGTCGAACTTCCCCCTCCTCACACCGGTGCCCGGCCACTCGACCGTTTTCGCCGTGCGCGGGGGCGTCTATCTTTGGGGGCCGGCGATTGATGCCGGGGGCGAGCTCCGTGGACGAGCTGCTGCCGCGGCTACTGGCGGGAGAGCGGCTCGCGACGGCGCGGGCGATGTCGCTCGTGGAGGACGGCGCGCCCGGGGCGGAGCGTCTGCTGCGCGCGATCTTCGCGCGCACGGGGGGCGCGCACCGAGTGGGGATCACCGGACCGCCGGGGGCCGGCAAGAGCACGCTCACGGAGGCGCTCGTCCTCGACGCGCGTGCGCGCGGGCTGTCGGTCGACGTCATCGCCGTGGACCCGACGAGTCCCTTCACCGGCGGTGCCCTGCTCGGCGACCGCATCCGCATGAGCGCGGTCGCGGGCGACCCGCGCGTGTTCATCCGCTCCATGGCCAGCCGCGGGCGTGTCGGTGGCCTGGCGGCGACGAGCATCGAGCTGGCCGACCTGCTCGATGCGCAGGGCCGTGAGCTGATCCTGCTCGAGACAGTGGGTGTGGGCCAGTCGGAGCTGGAGGTGGCGCAGGCCGCCGACACGACGCTCGTGGTGCTGACGCCCGAATCCGGCGACGGCGTGCAGACGATGAAGGCCGGCCTGCTGGAGGTCGGCGACGTGTTCGTGCTCAACAAGGCCGATCGCGGTGGCGCGGAGCGGCTCGCCCGCTCGCTGGAGTCCACGCTGTCGTGGCGAGTCTCGCCCGCGGATGGATGGCTTCCGCCGGTCGTGCTCGCCACGGCGACGCGCAAGCAGGGCGTGGCCGACGTCGCGGAGGCGCTGCGCCGCCACCTCGAGCACCTCCGGGCCAGCGGGCGCTGGGCTGCGGCGCGGCGGGAGCGCTGGGGCGCGCGCGTGCGCGCGATCGTCGAGCGCCAGGTGGCGCGGCGGCTCTGGCAGAACGGCGAGGCTGCGCGCGTGCTGCGCGCGATGGCGCCGCCCGACGACTCGGCGTCCTTGCGGTCGCCCTACGAGGCCGCCGACGCACTGCTGGCGGCGGCCGGTTTTTCGCGGGAGCCGGCGGGCGCCCGCTGAGGCGGCGCCGCCGGAGAGGTCGCGGACGTCCGGCGCTGCCGCCCACCCCAACCTGGACGAGCTGATGGAACCGACCGCAGCGAAGGGCAGGCAAGCTGAGCGCGACGAGACCGGCGAGGCCGACGGCGTCCTGCGCCGCAACGGCCGCGAGGACGGCGCCGGCGGTACGTTGCGCGAGGGCATGGTGCGCTGGCGCGCCGAGGCGGGCGCCACGCCGGTGCGCGACGTGGCCTTCAGCACGATCTCCGGAGAGCCGGTGGAGCCGCTCTACACGCCGGGGGACGTGGAGGTGGACTACCTGCGCGACCTCGGCTTTCCGGGCGAGTACCCGTTCACGCGCGGACCCTATGCGTCCATGTACCGCAGCCGCTTGTGGACGATGCGGCAGTTCGCCGGCTTCGGCTCCGCGAGCGACACGAACGAGCGCTACCACTTCCTCCTGGAGCGGGGCCAGACGGGGCTCTCGGTCGCCTTCGACATGCCGACCCTGATGGGTCTCGACTCCGACGATCCGCACGCCGAGGGCGAGGTGGGGATCTGCGGGGTAGCCGTTTCGTCCCTGCGCGACATGGAGCGGCTCTTCCAGGGGATCCCGCTGGAGCGCGTCTCCACGTCGATGACCATCAACGGTCCCGCCCTCGTGCTGTTCGCCTTCTACCTGGCAGTCGCCGAGAAGCAGGGCGTGGCGCCCGAGAAGCTGCGCGGCACGCTGCAGACCGACATCCTGAAGGAGTACATCGCGCAGAAGGAGTGGCTGTTCCCGCCCGAGCCGCACCTGCGGATCATCGTGGACATGATGCGCTTCTGCTCGGAGCAGGCCCCGCTGTGGCACCCGATCTCGGTGAGCGGCTACCACATCCGCGAAGCGGGGTCGACCGCGGCCCAGGAGCTGGCGTTCACGCTCGCCGACGGCTTCACCTACGTGGAGCGGGCGATCCAGGCGGGCCTCGACGTGGACAGCTTCGCGCCGCGGCTCTCCTTCTTCTTCAACGCCCACAACGAATTCTTCGAGGAGATCGCGAAGTACCGCGCCGCGCGGCGGATCTGGGCCCGCCACATGCAGGAGCGCTACGGCGCCAGGGATCCGCGCTCGCTTCGGCTGCGCTTCCACACCCAGACCGCCGGCGTGAGCCTGACCGAGCAGCAGCCGGAGAACAACATCGTGCGCGTCGCGATCCAGGCCCTCGCCGGCGTGCTGGGCGGGACGCAGTCGCTGCACACGAACTCGATGGACGAGACGGTGGCGCTGCCGTCGGAGAAGGCGGTCAAGATCGCGCTGCGGACCCAACAGGTCCTGGCGTACGAGTCGGGCGTGGCGAACGTGATCGATCCGCTGGCGGGATCCTATTACGTCGAGGCGCTCACGAATCGGCTGGAGGAGGAGGCCGAGGACTACTTCCGCCGCATCGAGGAGCTGGGTGGCGTCGTGGCGGGGATCGAGGAGGGCTTCTTCCAGCGCGAGATCGCGCAGGCGGCCTACCGCTACCAGATGGAGGTCGAGCGCAAGGAGCGCCTGATCGTGGGCGTGAACGAGTTCGTTGAGCCGGACGAGACGGTCGACATGCCGATCCTGCGCATCGCGCCCGAGGTCGAGATCGGCCAGCGTGAGCGGCTGGCGGCACTGCGACGCGAGCGCGACGCGGCGGCGGTCGAGGCGACCCTGGGCCGCGTGCACGACGCGGCGCGCGCGGGCGAGAGCCTGGTGCTGCCCGTCTTCGACGCGGCGAAGGCGTACGCCACGCTGGGCGAGATCGTGGCGGTGCTGCGGGCGGAGTACGGCACCTGGCGCGAGCCGGAGACGCTGTGAGACGGCTCGCGGCTCGTGCGAGGATCGGCAGGCGCGCCACGGGGAGGCCCCCCCGCGCTCGAGCGGGCCTTGTATCGCTCGCGGGGGGGCCTCCCCGCGTCGCGCTCCAGCCATGCGCCGGAGGGGCCGCTGCCCGGGCGTGCCATTCGCCCGCGAACGGGCAGTCGATCTCGACGTGATCTCGCGGTCGAACCTGCTCCTGGGAGTGCTCCTGCTGCTGTTCCTGGGCGGCCTGGCGGCCGTGCTCGCGGGGGCGCCGCGACCGCTGTGGGTCGCGCTCATCGGGCTCCTGCTCCTCACGCGCATCGCCTATGGGATCGCCCGCCGCGCCGAGCGCCGGCGCCGGGACCCGCGCCGGGCGATCGCTCCCCATCCCGATCCCCGGAGCAGGACGTGAGACCAGGATCCGGCGGGCAGCCGGAGGCGGTGGACGAGAGCGCCGGCGGCGGCCGGATCCGCGTGCTGATCGGGAAGCCGGGGCTCGACGGCCACGATCGCGGAGCGAAGGTGGTGGCCGCGGCGCTGCGGGACGCGGGCATGGAGGTGATCTACACCGGCCTGCACCAGACGCCGGAGATGATCGTCGAAGCCGCCGTTCAGGAGGACGTGGACGTGGTGGCGCTCTCGATCCTCTCGGGCGCGCACATGACGATCTTCCCGCGCGTGCTCGAGCTGCTGCGCGAGGAGGGTGCGGGCCACGTGCTCGTCACGGGGGGCGGCATCATCAGTCGCGAGGACATGGCCCGGCTGGAGCAGCTGGGGACCGGGCGGCTCTTCGGCCCGGGCACCTCCACGCAGGACATCGTCGAGTACATCCGCGGGTGGAGGGCCGGCGCGCCGGGTTCGGGTCCCGGCCTTTCTTGAGCTCCAGCCCGGCGACGCCTGCAGCCTCGACGGAGCCCGCCGTCAGGGGCGGGTCCGCGCGCTCCGCTGCGGCCGGTTCGGATGCGCTCACCGCCAGCCACATCGCGGCGGCCCGCACGTTCCACGGCGTGCCCTTCGACGCCGCGCCGCTACCCTTCGAGTCCGTTCGCGACCTGGGCAGGGCTCGCGCGGCGGATTCGAGCGACGCGACGTACCTCGTCGCCTACGACGCCGAGGGCCGCCGTGAGGAGCTGACGTACGCTCAGTTCTGGGCGCGCGCGCGTGGACTCGGGCGCTGGCTCGGGGCGGAGCTGGACCTGCGGCCCGGCGCGCGGGTCGCCACCTTCGCGCACAACTCGCTCGAAGCCGCGCTGGCCACCTTCGCCGCGCTGGACGCGGGGCTCGTGCTCGTCCCCTGCAACATGACCGAGGACGTGGAGCGGCTCCGCTTCGTGCTGCGCAACTCCGAGGCGCAGGCGCTGCTGGCGCTCGCCCCCTACGCCGAGCGGGCGCGTGCGGTGGCCGCGGAGGACGGGATACGCGCGCTGGCGGCGCTCTCCGGCGAGCCCTCGGGATTGCGCCGCCGGCCTTCCTGGGAGGAGCTCGCTCGCGAAGGCGACCACGCGAGCGACGGCGCCGGACCCGTACGTGACGACGAGGCGCTGATCGTCTACACGTCGGGAACGACCGGCGCCCCGAAGGGCGTCGTCCTCGAGCACGGCAACCTGCTCGCCGACGCGGCGGGGATCGCCGCCTGGCACCGGCTGACCGCGGGCGAGCGCATGATGTGCGTGCTGCCGGTCCACCACGTGAACGGGCTCGTCGTGACGCTCGTGACACCGCAGGTCTACGGCGGCAGCGTGGTGCTGAACGCGCGCTTCCAGACCGAGCACTTCTGGCGCCGGATCGCGGCCGAGGGCGTGCAGGTGGCGAGCGTGGTGCCGACGCTGCTGGCCTTCCTCCTGGAGCGCCCGGAGCTGGCGGAGCGGGAGGACCTGCGGCGCTTCCGGCACGTGATCTGCGGCGCCGGCCCGCTGACCGTCGAGCTGGCGCAGCGCTTCGAGGAGCGCTTCGGGGTGCCGATCGTCCACGGCTACGGCCTGTCGGAGACGACCTGCTACTCCTCGTTCCTGCCGGTGGACCTCTCACCCGAGGAGCACGCGCGCTGGATGCGCGATCACGGCTTCCCCTCGATCGGCGTGGCGGTGCCGCCGAACGAAATGGCGGTTCACGACGCCGAGGGCCGGGAGCTCCCCGACGGCCAGCGCGGCGAGATCGTGATCCGCGGCCACAACGTCATGCGCGGCTACTTCGCGCGGCCGGAGGCGAACGCCGAGGCCTTCGCGCACGGCTGGTTCCGCAGCGGCGACGAGGGCTTTCGCAGCGGGGGTCACTTCTTCATCACCGGCCGGATCAAGGAGCTGATCATTCGCGGGGGAGTGAACCTCTCGCCGCTCGAGATCGACGAGACGCTCAACCGGATCCCCGGTGTGGCCGCCGGCCTCGCGGTGGGCTTCGCCAACGACTGGTATGGGGAGGAGGTGGGCGCCTACGTGAAGCGGGCCGCCGGCGCGGACCTGGTGGAGCAGGACGTGCTGCGCGCCTGCGTGTCCGCCCTGCCGTTTCACAAGCGGCCGAAGGTGGTGGTGTTCGGGGACGCGGTCCCCGTCACGTCGACGGGCAAGTATCAGCGGCGGCGCCTCCTCCAGCTCTTCGAGCGCTGGCGCGGCGTGCAGTTCCGGGAGGGGCCGCAGGGGCTCCCGGAAGCCGCCGGACCGGTCGGGACCGGCAGGGCGGAGGGCGGCACTCCACCGCGCGATGAGGGCGGGCGCTCGTGACCGGCGCCCCAAGCTCAGTGGTCCCGCGCGCGGCGGCGGTGCGTCCGCCGGCGGCAGGGGCCGAGACCGCCTCCGACGGGCGGCTGGCGCTCGATCTTCCCCCCGACGTGGCCGAGCTGCGCGAGGCCGTGCGCGCCTTCGCCGAGGAGCACGTCGCCCCGGTGGCGGCGGAGTGCGACCGCACGGGTCGCTTCCCGGCCGAGAACGTGCGCCGGATGGCGGAGCGCGGCTGGTTCGGGATCCCGCTGCCGCGGGAGTACGGCGGCCTCGGCATGTCGTCCCTGGCGCTCTGCGTCGCGGTCG
>JBHENL010000257.1:0-3200 GCA_046262075.1 Gemmatimonadota bacterium | reverse complement strand
TCGACTACACCGCCACGGACGTGGTGGAGGAGCTGAAAGCGCGAACCGGGGGGCGTGGCCCCGACGCCTGCATCGACGCGGTGGGGATGGAGGCGCACGGCACGTCGATGGGGGCGGTGGTGGATCGGGCGAAGCAGGCGGGCGGCTGGCGACCGACCGGCCGCACGTGCTGCGCGAGGCGATCCAGGCCTGCCGCAAGGGGGGGACGGTGTCGATCCCCGGCGTCTACGGAGGCTTCCTGGACAAGGTTCCCGTGGGTGCCGCCTTCGCCAAGAGCCTCACGCTGCGCATGGGCCAGACCCACGTGCACCGCTACCTCCGGCCGCTCCTGGACCTCATCCAGCGCGAGGCGATCGACCCCTCGTTCGTGATCACGCACCGCATGGCGCTGGAGCAGGCGCCTCACGGCTACGAGATCTTCAAGCGCAAGGAGCAGGGCTGCGTGAAGGTCGTGCTGTCGCCGTGAGCTCGCGCGCCTGGTGGGCCGTGGCCGCGGGCGTGGCCGCCCTCGCCGCGCGCGAGGCGCTGGGCCGGGCGCGCGAAGCCGACCTGCGCGATTGCGTGGCGCTGGTGACCGGCGGCTCCCGAGGACTGGGCCTCCTGCTCGCCCGCGAGCTTGTGCGGCAGGGCGCGCGGGTCGCCGTCTGCGCCCGCGACCTCGACGAGCTCGAGCGTGCACGCGAGGCGCTCTAGGCCCGCGGCGGCGACGTCCTGGCCGTGCGCTGCGACGTCTCGGACCCCGCCGACGTACGACGGATGGTCGACGAAGTGCGCGAGCGCTTCGGCCGCGTGGACCTGCTCGTGAACAACGCCGGGACGATCCGGGCCGGCCCGGTCGAGAGCATGACGCCGGCCGACTTCGAGCGCGTCATGGCGGTGAACTTCTGGGGCGTCTTCCACACGACGTGGACCGTGCTGCCCGAGATGCTCGAGCGCGGCGCGGGCCGCATCGTGAACGTGACGTCGATCGGCGGGCGCGTCAGCGTGCCTTACCTGCTGCCCTACTCGTGCGCGAAGTTCGCGGCGGTGGGCTTCTCCGAGGGCCTGCGCGCGGAGCTCGCGCGGCGTGGCGTGCGCGTCGTGACCGTCGCACCCGGCCTGATGCGCACCGGATCGTTCCTGAACGCTTTCTTCAAGGGCGACCACGAGGCCGAGTTCGCCTGGTTCGCCCTCGCCGACAGTCTGCCGCTCGTGTCCATGGACGCCGAGCGGGCGGCTCGCGCCATCGTGCGCGCCGCGCGGCGGGGACGCTCGCAGCTGACCCTCTCGCTACCGGCCATCGCGCTGGTGACGCTGCACGGAGTCGCACCCGGGCTGACCGCGGACCTGCTCGGGCTGGTCAACCGGGCGCTCCCATCGGGAGACGGCGGCGCCCGGCTGGGGGACGAGGCACCCGCCGAGTCGGGAATGGTGGTGCGGAGCCGGCTGGACTCGCGGGCGCTCGAGGCCTCGCTGCGCCTGGGGCTCGATGCCGCGCGACGCTTCCACCAGCATCCCGGGCCCGTCCGCCCCGAACCGGCCTAGGACGACAGCCCCCATCGCTCCGCGAGGCGGCGACCGCCGCGCTTCGCGCTCCCCCTTCCCGGAGGCGAGATGGCGCCACTGAGAGGCGTGATCCTGGACGTGGACGGCACGCTCGTGGACAGCAACGACGCGCACGCGCTGGCCTGGGTGGAGGCGCTGGCCGAGCACGGCCACGCCGTCCCCTTCGAGCGCGTGAGGCCGTTGATCGGGATGGGCAGCGACAAGCTCCTGCCCGAGGTGACCGGCATCGAGGTCGAGAGCGACGAGGGCCGGCGCATCACCGAGAGTCGCAAGGAGCTCTTCCAGCGCCGGCACGTGCCAGGCCTGCGCGCCTTCCCGGGCGTGCGGCCGCTCCTGCGGCGCATGCGCCAGCAGGGCCTGCAGCTCGTCGTCGCCAGCTCCGCGACCGAGCAGGACCTGCGGGTCCTGCTCGAGATCGCCGGGGCGGACGACCTGATCGAGGAACGGACCTCGTCCGACGACGCGGAGCGCTCGAAGCCCGATCCCGACGTCGTGCGCGCGGCGCTGCGCCGCTCCGGCCTGGAGGCGGGAGACGTCGTGATGCTCGGGGATACGCCCTACGACGTGGAGGCGGCGGGCCGCGCGGGAGTGGGAGTGATCGCCGTGCGCTGCGGGGGCTGGAGCGACGAGAACCTGCGCGGGGCGCTGGCGGTGTACGCCGATCCCGCGGAGCTGCTCGCGCGCTACGACGCGTCCCCGCTGGGGGACCGCGCGCACGCCTGATCAGCCGCCGCGCGTGTGCATCTCGCGATGCGGGTCCCTGCGCAGCTCCGCGATCTGGAACAGCGGCTCACGCTCCGGCAGCGCCCGCGGATCCTCCGCCCCGCGGTCCGCGCGCTCGCGCCAGACCGCCGCGACGACGGCCGCGATCTCCTCACGCGAGGCTCCGCCGCGCAGCAGGCGTCGCAGGTCGGTGCCCTCCGCCGCGTAGAGGCAGAGGAACCAGACGCCGTCCGTCGTGAGCCGGGCCCGGTCGCACGAGCCGCAGAACGGGCGCGTCGTGGAGGAGACGATCCCGAAGGTCGTGCCGTCCGGAAGGATGAAGCGCTCGGCGGGTGCGGGGCCCCGGCCCGCCAGCGCCCGCGCCGGGCCGTAGCGGCGCGCGAGCGCAGCCAGGATCTCGCCGCGCGAGACCACCTGCGCCGCCGACCAGCGCGTCGCCCCGCCCACGTCCATGTACTCGATGAAGCGGACCTCGGCGCCCTCGCGGCGGCCGAGCTCGAGCAGGTCGCCGAGCTCGTCGTCGTTGAAGCCGCGCACCACCACCGTGTTGATCTTCGTGCCCTCGAAGCCCGTCTCGCGAGCCGCCGCGATCCCCTCCAGCACCTCGGCGTGCGAGTCGCGGCGGGTCAAGGCACGGAAGCGCTCCGCCCGCAGCGTGTCGAGGCTGATCGTGAGGCGGCGCAGCCCCGCGTCACGCAGCGCGCGCGCGTAGCGCGGGAGGAGGATCCCGTTCGTGGTGAGTGCCAGGTCCTCGACGCGCGCGTCGGCCGCGAGCCGCCGCACGAGCACGTCGAGGTCCTTCCGCAGGAGCGGCCGCACGCCCGGGAAGGCGCGCAGCCCTGGCACGTGCCGGCGCTGGAAGAGCTCCTTGCGACTCTCGGTGATGCGCCGGCCCGCGTCGCTCTCGACGTCGATGCCGGTCACCTCGGGCA
>JBHENL010000256.1:0-17101 GCA_046262075.1 Gemmatimonadota bacterium | reverse complement strand
CGTGGCGTAGAGCGCCGCGTCGAGCCGGCCCACGATGGCGTCGGCCACGTCGGCCGCGGCGTACACGTCGCCGACGTCGGCCGAGATCCCGTACGCCACGTCCGGCAGGTTCAGGTAGCGCTGCAGGGCGGGCAGCGAGGTATAGACGAACTTGCTGTCGTACTCGAAGAGGCCCGTGCGGAAGGTGCCCGCCAGGATGAAGCGCGCGAACTTCGGCACGGTCGCACCCACCGACGACGCGTAGCTCGCCGCGTCGGGGGTGGTGATCGTGACCGTGTCGCCGGGGAAGGCGCGCAGCCGGTCCGCCATCAGATAGCCCATGATCAGCCGCGGGTAGCGCTCGTCGAGCCGGGGGTCCAGGTCGTAGCTCCCCGAAACCATGTGGCTCGCCGTGCCCGTCACCGAGAGCTCGGCGCGCGGATCGATCCCGCGGATGACCGCGCCCTCGTTCAGGTTCCTCCCGTGGCCGATGATCCCCTCGGTGTAGATGAAGGGGGCCACGCCGCGCACGCCGGGTACCTCGCGGATGCGTGCCAGCAGGTCCCGGTAGCGCTCGATCGGCTCGTTGTCGTAGCGCTGGAAGACGATGTGCGGCGTGTTGGCCAGGATCTTCTCGCGCAGGTCCTCCTGGAGCCCGTTCATCACGCTCATCACGATGATCAGCGCGGCGACGCCCACGAAGACCCCCCCCACCGCGATGAACGTGATCAGCGACAGGAAGCGGGTCTTCTTCTTCGACGCCAGGTAGCGCAGCGCGATCAGGATCTCGAGCCTCACGCGCCCCCCTCGCGCTCCCCGCCGTCTCCCGCTCCCGGCGCGTCCTCCCCGCCGCGCCCCTCTTCGGGCCGCAGCTGCGGGAAGAGGATCACGTCGCGAATCGACGGCGAGTCGGTGAGCAGCATCACCAGGCGGTCCACGCCCATGCCCATCCCACCGGTCGGCGGCATTCCGTACTCCAGGGCCAGGAGGAAGTCCTCGTCCACCGCGTGGGCCTCCTCGTCGCCGGCCGCCCGCTGCTCGCGCAGCGCCTCGAAGCGGCGGCGCTGATCCAGCGGATCGTTCAGCTCCGAGAAGGCGTTGCCGATCTCCATGCCGAACACGAAGGCCTCGAAGCGCTCGGCCAGACGCGGGTCGGCGCGGTGCGCCTTGGCCAGGGGTGAGAGCTCCTTCGGATAATCGGTGATAAAGACGGGACCCTCGAGATGTTCCTCGACGCGCGCCTGGAAGATCACGTCGAGGAGCTTTCCCGCCCCCGCGTCGGGCGGCACTTCCACGCCCAGCCGCCGCGCCGTCTCGAGCAGCGCCTCGCGGCTCAGGTCGGCCGGCGTCTCGCCCGCATGGCGGCCCAGGGCCTCGAGGAAGGTGAGCCGCGGCCAGGGCGGCGCCACGTCCGCGCTCCGACCGCCGTAGACCAGCGTCGTCCCGCCCGTCACCTCGCGCACCAGCCCGCTCACCATCTGCTCCGCCAGCGACATCATGTCGTGGTAGTCGGCGTAGGCCTGGTAGAACTCGAGCATCGTGAACTCGGGGTTGTGCGTGCGGTCCACGCCCTCGTTGCGGAAGTCCTTCGCGATCTCGTAGACCTTCTCGAGGCCGCCGACCAGGAGCCGCTTCAGGTAGAGCTCGTCGGCGATGCGCAGGTAGAGCGTCGTGCCGAGCGTCGCGTGCCACGTCGTGAAGGGACGCGCCGCTGCGCCGCCGTAGAGCGGCTGCAGCACGGGGGTCTCGACCTCGACGAAGCCGCGCTCGTCGAGGAAGCGCCGCAGATGGGCGATCACGCGGGCCCGCGTCCGGAACACGTCGCGGACCTCCGGGTTCACGGCCAGGTCCACGTAGCGCCGGCGGTACCGGATTTCCTTGTCGGCCAGCCCCCCGTGCGCGACGCGCCGCCCCTCCCGGCGCTCCTCCTTGGGGAAAGGCAGCGGCCGGAGCGCTTTGGCGAGCAGCCGGGCGGTCTCCGCCTGGAGCGTGATCTCGCCCGCCTTCGTCCGGAACAGCGTGCCCTCGACCCCGACGAAATCGCCCAGGTCGAGCTGGCGCACGACGCCGTAACGCGCCTCGCCGAGGTCGTCCTTCCGCAGGTACACCTGCAGCCGGGCCGACTCGTCCTCGAGGTGCAGGAAGGTCGTCTTCCCGTGGCCCCGCAGCCCCACGACGCGCCCCCGCGCGCGCTGCAGCGAGCCCTCCAGCTCGGCGAAGCGCTCGACGAGCTCGCGCGCCGGCCGCGCGGGAGGGAAGGCGTAGGGATAGGGCTCCTCGCCGGCCGCGCGCAGTGCTTCGAGCTTCGCCCGGCGGGCGAGGACCTGGTCGGACTCCGGGATCGCGTCGGGCGAGCGGCTCAGAGGGAGAGCGCCTGGCCGGCCGTCTGCTTCAGGTAGGCCTCGATGAAGGGATCGATCTCTCCCTCCATCACCCCCTGCACGTCGCTCGTCTCCACGCCCGTGCGGTGGTCCTTCACGAGCGTATAGGGGTGGAACACGTAGGAGCGGATCTGGCTTCCGAAGCCGATCTCCTTCTTCTCGCTCTCCAGCTCCTCGCGCGACTTTTCCCGCTGAGCCTTGTAGAACTGGTAGAGGCGCGAGGTGAGGATCTTCATCGCCGCCTCGCGGTTCCGGTGCTGCGAGCGCTCGCCCTGGCTCTGGACGACGATCCCCGTCGGGAGGTGGGTGATGCGCACGGCCGAGCTGGTCTTGTTCACGTGCTGGCCGCCCGCGCCGCTGGCGCGGAAGGTGTCCACGCGCAGGTCGCCGTCGGCGATCTCGACCGTGATGTCCTTCTCGACCTCGGGGTAGACGAAGACCGAAGCGAAGGACGTGTGGCGGCGGGAGTTCTGGTCGAAGGGCGAGATGCGGACCAGCCGGTGCACGCCCTTCTCGGCCTTCAGGAAGCCGTAGGCGTTCTCGCCGCGCACCTCGAGCGTGGCGCGCTTGATGCCGGCCTCTTCCACCGGCTCCAGGTCGAGAGTCTCGAACGCGTATCCGGCCCGCTCCATCCACCGCAGGTACATCCGGAGCAGCATCGAGGCCCAGTCCTGCGACTCGGTCCCGCCCGCCCCGGGATGGATCGTGAGGATCGCGTTGCGGGCGTCGTCCTCGCCCTGGAGCATGGACCTGAACTCGAGCTCGTCGAGCTGACTGCCGAGCGCCCCCGCCTCGCGCGCGAGCTCCTCGTCGAGCTCGGCCCCGGCCTCGCCTTCCGCCGCGGCCATGGCCTCGAGCTCCTGCAGGTCGTCGAGCCGGCGTCCGAGCGCCTTCCAGGGTTCGACCCAGCGCCGCAGCCGGTTGGCCTCCTCGATCACCTCCTGGGCCGCCTCGGGCTCGTTCCAGAAGTCCGGCTCGGCCATGCGCCGTTCGACCGCCGCGAGCCGATCCCCGCGCGAGCGGAGGTCAAAGGTAGTGCCCGAGGTTGGACCAACGCTCCCGCAACGCGCCCGATCGTCCCGTGGCCACGGCTTACCTCCTCCGACTAGAACACCTGCTTGCCACCGGCGAGGATCTCGTTCAGCGCGTCGAGAAACGCGGCGCGGTTCGCGCGCGCCACGTCCGGGCCGAGCCGCTCGCAGTACTCCTCCCAGGACTTCTCGACCTCCTCCTTCATCGCGTCCTTCAGGTTTCCCTCCCGAACGGCCTGTTCGACCTTCTTCGGCTGGTAGACGAGGATGTCCGAGACCAGCGCGCGAGCCAGCTGCTGCGAGCGAGCCGCGACGTCGCCCACCTGCGAGAAGGTGAACGCGGCGGGCCGCGCGGCGCCCGCCGGGGCCGCGCGCGGCTTCTCCAGATACGGCGCGAGGGGCTTGGTCTCGGGAGCGACGGGTGCGGGTGCGATGAAGGGCTCCAGGGGACGGACCGCCTCCGGCGGCCTCGGCGCCGGGAGCGGCTCGAGCGGGTGGGCCCGTGCCTCGACGGGCGCGCGCTCCGCGAAGGGCTCGAGCGTCGGCGGCTCCGGCGACGTGGCCGGTTGGACGAACGGCGTGCCGGCCGCCGGCGCGAGGAAGGGCTCCAGCGGCCGTTCCGCGGCGGGCTCCGCGCCCGCCGGCGACGTCTCGGCGACGGCCCCCCTCTCGGCGCGGGACGGGTCGCTCCACATCGGGACCTCGTCCGCCCGCGCAAGGGTCGGCTCCCGGGCGGGCGCCGCGGAAGGCGCCTCGTCCCGCCCACCCTGTACGAGGCGCAGGAACAGCGGCTCGCCGCACATCAGGCATGCCGCACGCACGCGCGGCGCCGGCAGGCGCAGCGGATCGATGCGGTAGGTCGCTTCGCAGCGGGGACACGCGATTCGCATCGGGCTCTCCCTCCGGTTCGTGCGGCGTCTCGGTCCGTCCGGCGACGGGATCGAGACCGCGCTCAGTCTCCCCTCGCGTCGGCCACGACGACGCGATTGCGCCCAGCGCGTTTGGCCAGGTACAGCCCTCGGTCGGCGGCCTCGACGAGCTTCTCCTTCGTGGAGGCGGTCTCGGGATAGGCCGCCACGCCCACGCTCACGGTGAGCCTCCGGGCGCGGCGCTCCAGCCGCTGCGAGAGCGCCTGCTCGACGGCGATCCGCACGCGCTCGCCCACCGCGAACGCGTCCTCGCAGCCGGCCTGCGGGAGGATCACGGCGAACTCCTCGCCACCGTAGCGCGCGGCGATGTCGATCTCGCGCACGCCCGCCTTCAGCACCTCGGCGAAGCGCAGCAGCACCTGGTCGCCGTAGACGTGGCCGAACGCGTCGTTCACGTGCTTGAAGTGGTCGACGTCGAAGAACAGCAGCGCGACGCGATCCTTCAGGCGGTAGGCGCGCAGGTACTCCTGCTGCAGCCGGTCGTGGAAATAGCGATGGTTGTAGAGCCCCGTCAACCCGTCCGTCGTCGCCAGCCGCTCGAGCTTGAGGTGGTCGCGCGCCTTCTGGAGCGCGGACGACAGCGTGGGCGAGAGATGCTGCAGGATCCGCCGATGCTCCCGGAGCAGGGGCCGCCCGCCGTCGGAGCGCAGCACGAGCAGCGCCTCGAGCACGCCGTCGTAGAACAGCGGCAGCAGCGCGAAGGTGCGTCCCGCGACGCGCCCGGGCCGGAACTCGGCTGGGAAGCTGCTCTCCACCTCCTGGCCGTCGAGCAGCGCGACCTCGCCGCGCCGGAGCTGCGAGCCGCGCTCGGTCTCGGCCAGCAGCAGGTCGCACCAGCGGCGGAGCCGCTCGCGCTCCGCCTCGGTCAGCTCCCCGCCGTCGACGACGACCTCGTCGGCGCCCGGCTGCAGCGGCATCAGCACGCCGCCCTCGAGGCGCAGCGTGGGGCGGAGCCGCTCCCAGGTCCGCCGCAGCTGGTCGGCGAAGGGGCCAGGCCCGCCCGTGAACAGGCGCGAGATCTCGTTCAGGAGCTGGAACTCCTCGGCCATGCGCGCGGTCTCGTCGAGTGTGAGCACGTGCCGGATGGCGAGAGCGGCCTGCATCGCGAGCGTGGAGAGGAACTGACGCTCCTCGTCGAGGACGTCGTCGCCAGCCAGCTTGTCCCCGAAGAGCACGAAGCCGCTCGGGAGGCCCTCGGTGAACAGCGTGAGGAAGTAGCGCCGCGCGGCACCCGCCAGGGGCCCGGCCGTGACCGCGCTCGGCTCGGGCTCGCCGCCCTTCCACAGCTCGGCGATCTCGCTCTCCCGAACCAGCTCCGGCGGCGCTCCGTCCGCGTCGGGCAGCACCGTCTTGCACTGCCGCAGGCGGTAGCCGTCGGTGCCCGGCTCGCGCAAATAGACGCAGGTCCACCGGACCGCGGCGATCTCGTTGAAGAAGTCGGCGACGACCGGGAGCAGCTGCTCGAGCGTGGCGAGCGGCGTCAGCGAGCGGCCGATCTGCGCGATGGCGCTCAGGTAGAACGCCTGGCGGTCGAGCGAGCGCTCCGCGGCGCGGCGCGTCTCCCCCGTCACAGCAGGCGCTCCCCGCCCTCCTCGTGGGCGAAGATCCACGCCGCCAGCCGTCCGGGGGCGTAGGCCCGCGCGTCCGCGCCGCCCGCGGACAGGCTCATGGCCCCCGAGCCATCGCCGGCCCCGGCGGAGGCGCGCGCCCGCTCGGCCCCGACCGCGCGCACGCGCTCCTGCCAGAGCGCCACGTTGCGCGTGCGGAGGTCCACCCAGCCCGCGCGTGCCCAGCGATCGACCTCGTCGACAGCCGGATGCTCGGGAAGCACGTCCAGGTCGGGCGGGGTCTTGACCTCCGGGCCGCGGAGCAGGCGGCCGTCGGGCAGCAGGATCGGCACGCCGATCGAGAGGATCCGCGCCCGCAGCGGGGGCTCCTCGCGCAGGAGCTCGACGATGGCCGAGGCGACCGCCGCCGCGTCGCGCTCGGGTAGCCGGCTCAGAGGCCGGCAGGCGCGGCCCAGGAGATGCGCCTCCCAGAGCAGTTTCGAGAGCCGCGGCGGGCCGAGCATCTCGAACGCCACGCTCGGGCGGGCGTCCGAATCGAGCGCGACGAGGGCGTCGAGCGCCTCGCGCCGGAGGACCCCCGCGCGGTAGCTCGGCCCCAGGCAGGCGCCGGCCAGCGCGCGCACGATCTCGCGCCCCGTGCCGCCGCCCTTGATCTCGACCAGCGCGTGGCGGGCGATCTCCTCGGGCGTCACGAACTCCATCTGGCCCAGCGCGGTCACGGTCTCGAACTCCTCCAGGCTGAACATCCCGTTCTCGCCGGTGTCCACGAAGGCGGCCTCGAGCACCTGGCCGTCGAGAGCCGTCCAGCCCGCCGCGTCGGGCCGCAGCGCGCGCTCGGGCGAGGCGGCGGACTCGAGCGGGCAGTCGTAGAGCGGGAGCGGCCGGCCCCGCCGCAGCACCGGTCCGCTGCCGATCGCCTTCCAGGCCACCGCCGCGGCCGGCTTGATCTCCTTGATCACGGGCCCCCTGGGGGTGCTGCCCATCAGGAAGAGCAGCATGGAGTGTGCCCCGGCGAGCGCCGACTTCGAGAGCAGGAGCCGGGAGGGCTTCTCCTCGCTGTGCGTGTAGGGGATGTTGAGCCCCATCCCGCCCGTGCCCGTCGTGCCGATCTTCAGGTACAGCTCGGTGCCGGCGCGCACGAGCCCCTCGAAGAGCACCTGCACGTGACGCACGAGCTGCGGCACTTGCAGCAGGTCCAGCTGCTCGCGGGCGGCCGCCGCCAGCCGGTCCTCGCGATCGGGCCCGGCCGCCTCGTCCAGGATCCTGCGGACGTCGCGCACGCTGTCGTAGAGGTTCTGGTAGGCGAAGGCGGTCGCCGTGTTCACGCAGTCCACGACGAGCTGCGGCCGATGCTCCGTCAGCAGGTGGAAGAGCGTCGACTCCGTGAGCGCTCGCGGCGAGAGCTCGCCGTAGATGTCCTCGAGCAGGCGCTCGCGCGTCGCGGGGTCGGCGAGGATCGCCTCGCGGCTCTCGTCCTTCAGCTCGAGCGGGACGAAGACGTTCCCGTGGAGCGGGACCAGCCGCGTGCCGGCCTCGGGGCGGCGCTCCCGCAGCTCGCGCACGGCCGTTTCGGCCTCGTGGGCGCGCAGCGAGTGCACGAACAGCTCGCCGGGCGATTCATGGAGGAGCTCGCGGCAGATGGCGGAGCCGACCAGCCCCCAGCCGCCGAGCACGAGCACGCGCTTGCCGCGGAGGGCGCTCTCGACGGCGCCGCCGCTCACGGCGTGAGCCTGACGGCGCGCCGCAGGGCGCGGACCTCGCGCGGCGCGAGAGGACGCGTGCGGCCGCTGCGCAGGTCCCCCAGCTCGAGCGGACCCAGCCGCACCCGCAGGAGCCGCGCGACGCGTCCGCCCGCCGCTGCGAAGATGCGCTTCACCTCGTGGCTCTTCCCCTCGCGGAGCACGATGCGCCACTCCCGCCCTGCGCCGGAGATCTCGAAGGCCGCCGTGCGGCCGTCCTCCAGCTCGACCCCCTCGCGCGCCCCGCGCCGCAGGAAGGCGTCGTCCACCGCGCCCTCCACGAGCACGCGGTACTCGCGCGCGACCTCGTAGCTCGGATGGGTCAGGCGGTGCGCGAGCTCGCCGTCGGACGTGAAGAGCAGCAGTCCCTCCGCGTCTCGGTCCAGGCGGCCGACGTAGATCAGCGGCCCCGCCGACTCGTCGAGGAGTCCGTAGACGGTCTTTCGCCCCCGCGGATCGCGGCGCGTGGTGATGACGCCCCGCGGCTTGTGGAGCAGGACGTGGCGCTCGGGTTCCGCGGCGGGCGGCGGGAGCCGCCGCCCCTCGACGGTGATGCGGTCGTGGCGGGGGTCCACGCGCAGGCCCATCTCGGTGACGGTGCGCCCGTTCACGGTCACCTTGCCCTGCCGGATCAGCTCCTCGCCGCCCCTGCGCGAGGCCACCCCCGCCCGGGCCAGCAGCTTCTGCAGCCGGGTGCCCCCCTCAGACGACGTGCTCGTCGGCCGCCGCATCGGAGCTCTCCTTCGCCTCGCCCGCCGCCGGCTCCTGCCCCACCGCGCCATCGAAGCCGTCCGCGCGCCCGTCGCGCGGGGCGTTCTCCGGCGCCGCCTCGATGGCGCGCAGCGCCGCGAGCTCGCGTTCCGACAGGAACGCCTCCAGCTCGTCGAGCCGGGGCAGGTCGTCGAGCGTGTTCAGCCCGAAGTACGTCAGGAAGGCCCGCGTGGTGCCGTAGAGCAGGGGGCGTCCCAGCCCCTCGTCGCGGCCGACGATGGTCACCAGGTCGCGCTCGACGAGCGTCCTCAGGACGCCTTCGACGTTGACGCCCCGGATCTCCTCGAGCTCCGCCCGCGCCACGGGCTGCTTGTAGGCGACGATGGCCAGGGTCTCCAGGGAGGGGCCCGTCAGGCGCACGCGCGCCGGGCGTGCCAGGAGCCGCGCGATCCACGGCGCGAACTCCGCGCGCGTCAGGAGCCGCCAGCCGCCGGCCACCTCCACGACCTGGAGCGCGTGCCCGGCCGCGGCGTACCCGGCGTTGAGCTCGTCCACGGCGGCTCGCAGCTCGGCCTCCGAGGCCTCGCCCAGGATCCCCGCCGCACGCCGCGGCGGCAGCGGCTCCTCGGCCGCGAAGAGGAGCGCCTCCACGATCGCCCTCAGCTCTCCGGCCACGCGTCCTCCTCCCCGTCGACGTCTCCCCCGGGCGGGTCGCCGTCCCACACGGACGGATCACGCGGCTGCGCCGGAGCGTCCTCGGGCAGGAGCAGCTCGCCCGCGAGCACCACGATCTCGTCGAAGTTCTCCTCCTGGCGCAGCCGCACCTCGCGGTTGCGCACCATCTCGAGCAGTGCGACGAACGTGACTACCAGCTCGATACGCGGGGCTTCGAGCGGGAAGAGCTCGCCGAACGCCAGGCGCTCCCGCTCCGCCAGCGCACGCCGGACGTGGCGCACGCGGTCCTCGAGCGTGACGCGGATCGCCTCCACGCGGTGCACGGGCTCGGCGGTCCGCGCCGCCAGGACGCGGCCGAAGGCCCGCAGGAGGTCCACGAGCGTGACCGGTGGCTCCTCCGTCGGCGCGGCCGTTCCGGCCGCACCCCGCAGCTCCTGGGGCAGCGACAGTCCGCGCGCGAACAGCCGTGCGGCCGCCTCCTCCCGCTCCCGCAGCAGGCCCGCGACCTCCTTGTAACGCTGGTACTCGAGGAGCCGGTCCACGAGCTCCCGCCGCGGGTCCTCCAGCTCCTCGTCCTCAGGAGCCTCGGGGGGCGGGAGCAGCATCCGCGCCTTGATCCGCATCAGCGTGGCAGCCATCAGCAGGAAGTCTCCGGCGGCCTCCAGGTTCTCCGCCGTGATCCGCTCGAGAAAGACCAGGAACTGCTCCGTCACGAGGGCGATCGGGATGTCCGTGACGTCCACCTCGTTCTTCTTGATGAGGTAGAGGAGCAGGTCCAGGGGCCCCTCGAAGTCGATCTCGTCCAGGCGGACGCCGTAGCCCTCGATGGCCGCGGAAGGGCCGGAGCGCTCGTCGCTCACGCGCGCAGTCCCATGCGGCGGCGTACCTCGTCCATCGTTCCGGCGGCGATCGAGCGGGCGCGCTCGGCCCCGCGGCGCAGCACGGCACGTACCCCTTCGGGATCGGCGCGCAGCCCCGCCGCGCGCTCGCGGACCGGCGCCAGGGCCGCGATGAGGTTTTCGGCAAGGCTCATCTTGTCCTCGAAGCAGCCGAGCTCGCCCGTGCGGCAGGTGCGGTCCACGCGGGCGATCTCGTCGGCCGTCGAGACGTGGTGGTGCAACGCGAAGACGTTGCAGATGTCGGGGTTGCCGGGATCGTACCGGCGCTTGCGGGCGGGGTCGGTGAACGCGCCTGCCAGCTTCTTGCGGATCGCCTCGGGCGCGTCCAGCAGGAAGACGGCCTGTTCCGGGTTCGTCTTCGACATCTTCCCCCTGGCGTCCAGCCCCAGGATCCGCGGTGCCTTCGTCAGCAGCGCCCGCGGCTCGGGGAAGGTCGGCCCGAAGGCGCGGTTGAAGCGCCGCGCCACTTCCCGCGTGAGCTCCAGGTGCTGCAGCTGGTCCTCTCCCACGGGCACGGCGTCGGCCTTGTAGAGGAGGATGTCCGCGGCCTGGAGCAGCGGATACACGAACAGTCCGGCCTGGACCCCGTACGCCTCGGACTTCTCCTTGAACTGCGTCATCCGCTCCAGCTCGCCCAGCGGGGCGAGCGTGGTCAGCACCCACGCCAGCTCGGTGTGCTCCGGCACGTCGGACTGAACGAAGAGGATCGCGCGCTCGGCGTCCAGACCGCAGGCGAGCAGCGTGAGCGCCGCCTCGAAAACCCGCTCCGGCATCTCGGCGGGCTCGTAGGGCACCGTCACCGCGTGATAGTCGACGATGCAGAAGATGGCGTCGTGCGTCGTCGAGAGCCCCACCCAGTTCCGCACGGCACCCAGCCAGTTGCCCAGGTGCAGGGCGCCGGTGGGCTGGATGTCGCTGAAGATCCGCCGCGGCGGAGCCTCCGGCGAGCCCCCGGGGCCCGGCGCGGGCCGCGCCGCTGCCTGGCCCCCGCTCGGGTGCTCCGCCGGCACGCCCGTCATGCCAGCAGGTTCACCAGCCCGACGAGGAAGCCGCCCACCAGCTGGACGGGCGGCAGCACGATGCGCCAGACGATCTCGCGGAACCCCGGCAGCACGAGGACCAGGATCAGGATGAGGAAGCCGTAGCGGGCCAGCGCCATGTAACGGTACGCCATGCGGCGCGGCAGGAAGTTCGCCAGCACGTGCGAGCCGTCGAGCGGCGGGATGGGCAGCAAATTGAAGAAGGCGAGGATCAGGTTCAGCAGGATGGCCCAGTAGAAGAGGCGCTCCACGACCGGGTCGATGCCGAGCAGCATGCGCGCGATCACCCAGACCGCGGCGAAGAGGAACGACAGGAGCAGGTTGCTGGCCGGGCCGGCGAGAGAGACGGTGACGTCGCCCCAGCGCTTGTCGCGGAAGTTGTCGGGGTTCACCGGGACGGGCTTGGCCCAGCCGAAGAGGAACCCGCCCGGCGAGAGGAGCAGCAGCGCGGGTACCAGGATGCTCCCGATCGGGTCGATGTGGGGGATGGGATTGAGCGTCAGGCGGCCGAGCACGGCCGCGGTCGGGTCGCCCCAGAGGTTCGCGACGTAGCCGTGCGCGTACTCGTGGACCACCACCGAGAACAGCAGGATGGGCAGGATGTAGACGACGTTCTCCAAGGGCCCCGGTAGGGTGAGAGATCCCCCCGTTGGGGCTCGGGAGGCGCGACCGCCGCAGGGTTCGACGAGGGCGGGACCGCCGCGAGCGCAACAAGATAGACGCGCGCGCAGACCCAGTCAAAGCAACCTCCGGCGCCGGCGCAGGCGCCGCTGCGCCGTCGAAGGGGCGGCGCGCGGCACGTCTCCTGCTTAGCATACGGGCATGGATTCGATCCCTCGCAAGCGCTCGTTCCTGGTCGCCGGCCTCGCGCTAGCGGCCCTGGTGCTCGCCGGAGCCTACGCGGCGCTCCTCCGCCCACCCGCACTCCGAGTCGAGGGCTCCGGCGGCCCGGCGTCCGCCTCCGTCGACAGCTCGGCGGCAGCGGACTTCGCCGCAGCCGCGCAGCGCCGCTGCGGGAGCGTGGACGCGGCGCGGAAGGTTCCGTGCTACGAGCCCCTGCTGCTCGAGCGCCTCGCCTCCCGGGGCGTGCGCCCGGCGCTCGAGGCGCTGCTCGAGATCGGCCGGCTCGACAGAGAGGTCGAGCGCGAGGGACACGTCTACGCGCACGCCATCGGCATCGCCGCGTACACCACGCCCGAGCGCGTCACCGACGTCTTCGGCCAGTGCACGGAGGCCTACCAGTCCGGCTGTCACCACGGCGTGATCCAGGCTTACTTCGCCGGCCGCCGGACGATCGCCGCCGAGGACGTGAACGCCCTCTGCCGCCCGTTCCGCGAGCGGGGCGACACGTGGCTCCTGTTCCAGTGCGTGCACGGCCTGGGGCACGGCCTCACGATGCTTCACGCGCACCACCTGCCCCGGGCCCTCGGCGACTGCGACCTGCTCGCGGACGACTGGGACCGCGAGTCCTGCTACGGCGGGGCCTTCATGGAGAACATCGTCCACGCCACCGCGCCCCACCACGAGGCCCTTCAGCGGCCGGCCGCCGACGCGCACGCCGTGGAGGAGGCGCACGCCCCAGCCACGGGTGCGGGCGCGCCCGCGGGCCACGGAAGCGCTGGCGGCCGCCCGGTGACCGAGGCGTTCGCGCCGCTGGACCCGGCGGACCCTCTCTATCCGTGCTCCGTCCTGGACGAGCGCTACCTGCGGGAGTGCTATGGAATGCAGACCTCGGCGATCCTGCACCACAACGGCGGGGACATCGCCGCCGCCGCGCGCACGTGCGACGGCGCGCCCCTGGGGTGGCGGCCGGCCTGCTACCAGAGCCTGGGCCG
Source organism: Gemmatimonadota bacterium (assembly GCA_046262075.1). Classification (GTDB taxonomy): domain Bacteria; phylum Gemmatimonadota; class Gemmatimonadetes; order JACCXV01; family JACCXV01; genus JBHENL01. The sequence continues at coordinate 4,314 of JBHENL010000256.1, read as the reverse complement.
GGACATCAGCTCCTACGCCCTGCAGGACCACGCCGAATCGATCCGCCTGTGCTCCCTCGGATCGACGACCTACCAGCCGTGGTGCTATGAGGGCGTCGTGAAGAACTTCGTGGACCTGACCGCACGGCCGGACGACGGCTTCGCGTTCTGTCGCGCGGTGCCGGGCGAGGAGAACCGCGGCAAGTGCTACGAGGCGATGGGCGAGCAGATCGCCGCGCTCGCGAGCGACCCCTCCGAGCGCGAGGCGCTCTGCCGGGCCTCACAGGCGGAGTACGTCGAGGCCTGCCGCTACGGCGCGCGCGTGCAGCTGGTGCGGCCACCGGGACTGCCGAAGCCCCCCGGTTCTCAAGGTGCTTGACCGGCAATGGCTTAGGTCCCTAGACTCTCGCCCTCGCGCGCAGCCATCCCGTCCTTCAGGAGGAGAGGCGTCGTGGAAATTCAGACGGTTCTGCTGATCGTCGGCGTCGTCGTCGTCGTCCTCTACCTGCTCGTCCGCAGCAAGCGCAAGACTCGGGAACGCAAGTACCGCGACATGTGAGGCTTCGCGGATTTGACGGGCACGGGGCGGGAGGATACATTCACCGTCCCACGCCGTCCCTCTACGTCCGCCGGAGTCGCTCGTGCCGAACGTCAAGTCCGCAATCAAGCGCGTGAAGAAGAGCCAGGCCGAGCGGGTCCGCAACCGCCGCGAGCGGTCGCGACTGCGGACCGCCGTGAAGAAGGTGCGCGCCGCGCAGGGGCCCGAGGCCGAAAGCGACCTCCAGGTCGCCGCCTCGCTCCTCGATCGCGCCGCCCGCAAGGGGCTGATCCACCCGAACAAGGCCGCGCGAGACAAGTCGCGCCTGAGCCGACACGTGAAGGCGGGGAGCGCAGCCGGGAAGTAGCCGCCGGCGACCCTCGCGCGGGATCGAACGCCGAAGCGCCCCGGGACCTCGTGCCGGGGCGCTTTCGCGTCGCCGTCTCCGGGGGCGCGGAGAGCGCGCCGCGCTCAGCGCAGGGGCGCCGCCCTGCGCGTCTCGTCCGGCTCCACCGTATCGAAGGGGTTCTGCAGGAAGTAGTTCTCGCAGGCCTTCACCACGACCTTGTGGTAGAGCCGCGGGTTGCCTCCGTGGTAGCGGTAGGCGTCGTGGATGTGCTCGACGAGGTCGCGGGGGTGGCAGAAGCGCGGGTGGAACCCGCGGTTGCCGTAGTATTCCGTGTAGATGAACTCCACCGCCGAGGACCGGTACTCGATCCCCTTGGTCTCGCACATCCGCTGGAAGAGCTGCTCGTACTGCTCGCGCGTTGGGTTCTCCACCGGGATCTTGTAGCGGATGCGGCGCAGGAACGCCTCATCGACGAGGTCCCAGGGGTTCAGGTTCGTGGAGAAGATGATCAGCGAGTCGAACGGTACGGAGAACTTCTTGCCGGTGTGCAGCGTCAGGAAGTCCTCGCGCTTCTCGAGCGGCACGATCCAGCGGTTGAGCAGGTCGTGCGGCTGCACCTGCTGGCGGCCGAAGTCGTCGAGCACGAACACCCCGCCGTTGGCCTTCACTTGGAAGGGAGCTTCGTAGTACTTCGAGACCGGGTTGAACTGCAGGTCCAGCATCGGCAGCGTCAGCTCGCCGCCCGTGATCACCACCGGGCGCTTCGTGAGGACCCAGCGCGCGTCGTAAGGCGCTCCCGCCTGCTGCCAGCGCTCGTCCGCGGCGCGCTTGAGCTCCACCGGCACGTGCGTGGCGCGGTCGAAGACCTTGATGATCTGGCCGTCGACCTCGATCGCGTGCGGGACGAAGATCGATCCGCTCATCGAAGCCGCGATCCCCTCGGCCAGCACCGTCTTCCCGTTGCCCGCCGGACCATAGAGGAACAGCGAGCGGCCGGACAGCACGGCCGGCCCCAGCGAGTCGAGCACCTCGTCGGCCACGACGAGATGGCCGAGGCCGCGGCGGAGGAAGGCGGGGTCTGGATCGTGATCCAGGACCGACTGCCGCCTCACCCAGCGGACGTAGTCGTCCAGCGAGACCGGTGCCGGGCCCACGTACTGCGAGCGCTCGAGGAACTCCCGCGTCCGGGCGCGACCGGCCTCGGTCATCTGGTAGCGGAAGGACGTCTTGCCGCGGCCGTCGATGCCTTTGACCTCGACGAACTTCTCGCTCCGCAGGAAGCCGAAGACCTCCTCGAGCACCGAGTAGGAGAGCTTGACCGTGCGCGCGGCCTCCTGGCCCGTGCACTCCCCGGCGAAGTAGACGGCCTTCATCACGAGCTCGGTGACCAGCTCGCGGCGCAGCCCCGTCTCGCCCAGGCTCACGGGCGGCCGCGGGCAGGCTTCGGGCAGCAGCGTCTCGGCGGTGCGCGCCTGGACCTCGCGCCAGACCTTCGAGTTCCCGCTCATCCTCTCACCTCGGTTGTGAAGGATCCTCTGCCGCCGTCGAGGCCGGCGCGTCCGTGGGGTCGCGCTCGAACGCCAGTCGGTCGCCGCGGCGGGTCCCGCTCGCGGCCAGGGTCCCCGCCGGCAGCTCCAGCACGGTCTCGGTGCGCGGCGACAGGCGCCCGAGGCGGTTCGGCTTCATCGTCTCGATCACGTGCAGGACGCGCAGGTCGCCGTCGAGGTACGCGACATCGATCGGGAAACGCATCCCGAAGCTGTGCACCCCCATCGAGCCCACGATCCAGAGTCCCTCGCCCGGCTCGAGCCCGCTGCGGCCCAGCAACCCGCGCGCGCCCTCGCGCGCGCCACGGGTGCGCTGGACGCGATCGGCGAGGACCGCGCCGGTGCGTTCGTTGCGGACGCGCACGGGATCAGCTCTTCTGGATCAGTTCCTCGAAGATGTGCAGGGCGGCTGGCCCCACGACGACCACGAAGAGCGCCGGCAGGATGCAGAGCGCGAGCGGGAAGACCATCTTGATCGTGGTCTTCGCGGCGGCCTCCTCGGCCTTCTGCCGCCGCTTCGTGCGCATGCCGTCGGCGAACACGCGCAGGGAGTGCGCGACGCTCGTTCCGAACTTGTCCGTCTGGATCAGCATCGACACGAGCGAGGCGATGTCCTCGACGCCGGTGCGCCGCGCCAGGTTCTTCAACGCCTCGGTGCGTGGCTTGCCGGCGCGCATCTCCAGGTTCACCAGCCCGAGCTCGTCGGTGACGATCGGCTCGACGGCCTCCATCTCTCTCCCGACGCGCATCAGCGCCTGGTTCAGGCCCAGCCCCGCCTCGACGCACACCACCAGCAGGTCCAGCGTGTCGGGCAAGGCATCGACGATCCGCGTCCGACGCCGGCGGACCAGCCGCCCCAGCACGAACGAGGGCACGACCCACCCCAGCCCGGCGGCGCCGCCGAGCAGCAGGATCGCGCGCGGCGTCTCGACGCCGGGGATCAGGGTCAGCAGCAGCAGCAGCGGCAGGCTGATCGCCGCGAGCAGGCGCAATCCGACGTAGAACACGGGCGCGCTGCCGTCGCGGAAGCCGGCGCGCATGAGCTGGCGACGAAGGTCGCCCGCGTCGTCGGCCGAGACGGGGACCCGCTCGCCGAGCCGCGTCACGATCCTGCGCAGCCCGCTCGGCTGGAGGCCCGTCTGCGTGAGGCTCACGGCCGCCCCCGCGGGCGCGCCGGCGAGGGCCAGCTCGTGGATGCGCCGCCTCACCGCCGGGTCGCGGCGCACGAGCAGGAGCCCCGCGCCCGCCACCGCGAGTGCCACCGCCAGGAACACGTTCGCCAGGATCAGGTAGGTCATCGCGGTCGCCTCAGATCTTGATGTTCACGATCTTGCGGATCCAGAAGTACCCCAGGATCTGGAGCAGCGCGGCGAGGCCGATCATGATCGACCCGGCCTCGTGCTCGAAGAGGATCTTGAAGTACCCGGGGTTCACGGCCATCAGGCCCAGGCCCAGGAAGATCGGCAGCGCCGCCAGGATGTAGCCGGTGAGCCTGCCCTGGGCCGTGTAGACCCTGATCTGGCGGTGGATCTTGAATCGCTCGCGGATGGTGTGCGCGATGTTGTCGAGCACCTCCGCCAGGTTGCCGCCCACCTCGCGCTGGATCTGGATCGCGGTGGACAGCATGCGCACGTCGAGGAGCGGTACGCGCTCCTGCAGGTTCGCGAGCACCTGATGCAGGGGCAGCCCGAACTTCTGCTCGTCGTGTAGCTGCCGGAACTCCTCCCCGACCGGGTCGTCGAGCTCCTCCGCGATCATGTCGAAGCCGGCCACGATCGCGTGCCCCGCGCGGACCGCCCGCGCCATCAGGTCGATGGCGTCGGGGAACTGCGCCAGGAAGCGCTCGAGGCGCTTCTTGCGTCGGTAGACGAGCATCAGGTAGGGCGCGCAGGCGCCGAGGG
>JBHENL010000255.1:0-4153 GCA_046262075.1 Gemmatimonadota bacterium | reverse complement strand
GAGCGCGGTGGCGGCCGCGAAGCCGAGGGCAACGGCGAGGCGCAGCGCGAGCGCCCGGCTCGAGGGGACCGCGCGGGTCGTGAGGGTGTGGTCCATGGCGGCGGCAATGTAGCGCCGGGCCCACGGCGCTGCCAAGCCGGGAAGGCGGCTGGTGACCTCAGACCTTGCGCGCCGCGGGGAGCCACCGTGCCACGAGCTCCGGGAGCCCGGCGGCGATCCGCGAGCGCGGCACGACGGCCGTGCAGCCGGCTTCGGCCGCCCGCGCGCGCAGCTCGCGGTCGGCGTGCGGGGCGAAGCCGAGGACCGGCAGCGCGGCGGTGCGCGTGTCGGCGCGGATCAGGCGCAGGCTCTCGAGCGGGTCCAGGCCGGCGTCCGCGAGGTCGAGGATCATCAGGCGCGGCGCGTGCCGCGCCGCGGCGGCGGGTGACTCGCCCTCGAGGCGCGCCACCGAGAGGCCCAGCCCGGTGAGTGCGGTCTCCAGCTTCACGCGGAAGAAGAGGTCCCGCACCGCCACGAGCACGTCGGTCCGTTCCACCCCGTCAAGTTCGCCGGCCTCCGCGAGAGCCGTCAAGCTCGCGCCCAGACGCCAAGGAGATCGATGAGCCCCGACGAGCAGTTCGAGGACGCGGTCGCGAACGCCGCGCGCGAGGGAGGCCCGCGGTTCGATCCCGAGGAGGGTGAGGTGTTCGCGCGCGCGCTGCGAGTGCTGAACGGGACGGACGTTCCCTACGTCCTGGCGGGTGCCTTCGCGAAGCACGCCTACACGGGGATCTGGCGGGACACGAAGGACCTGGACGTCTTCCTCAAGCCGGACGACCTGAAGCCCGCGCTCCACGCCCTCGCCGCGGCGGGCTTCGAGACCTCGATCGAGTTCGAGCACTGGCTGGCCAAGGCCAAGCAGCCCCCCTACTTCGTGGACCTGATCTTCGGCACCGGCCACGGACAGCTGCAGATCGACGACGGCTGGTTCGAGAACGCGGCCTCCGTCGAGGTCGCCGGCGTCGAGACGCGCCTGATCCCGCTGGAGGAGCTGATCGTCTCGAAGGTCTACATCGCCGAGCGCTACCGCTTCGACGGCGCGGACGTGCTGCACCTGATCCTGCGCTCGAAGGGGCGGGTGGACTGGCAGCGGGTGCTGCGGCGGTTGGGCAGGAACCGCGCGCTGCTGCTCTGGCACCTGCTGCTCTTCGACTTCGTCTATCCGGGGCACCCCGACTACCTGCCGCAGGAGCTGATGGCCCAGCTGTTCGACGAGGTCCGCTGGCGGTGGCCGGCGCCGCGCGACGCCAAGTCGTTCCGGGGGACCCTGCTGGATCCGTTCTCGTTCGCCGCCGACATCCACGATTGGGGCTACGAGGACCGTCGTGACCTGGAGCCGCTCGTGGGCCCCGCGGGAGATCCGGTGTGAGCGCGCCGGTCGTCGAGGCCGCCACGGCGGCGCCGGTCCACGGGAGGTCGCGGTGAGATTCGCGGCGATCGGCGACCTGCACTGCCGGGCGGGCTCACAGGGCATGGTCCGCGAGTTGCTGCGCGGGGTCGAGCGGGACGCGGACGTGCTCGCGCTGGCGGGGGACCTGACCGACACCGGCCTCACCGCGGAGATGGAGACCCTGCTGGGCGAGCTGCAGGGACTCTCGCTGCCGATCCTCGCCGTGCTCGGCAATCACGACCACGAGAGCGACCACGCCGAGCAGCTCGTCGAGATGCTCCGCGAGGCAGGCGTCTGCGTCCTGGACGGGACGGTATGCGAGATCGATGGGGTGGGGTTCGTCGGCACGAAGGGCTTCTGCGGGGGGTTCGACCGGCTGAGCGTCCAGCCCTTCGGCGAGCGCGCGCTGAAGACCTTCATCGAGGCCAGCATCCAGGAGGCGGTGAGCCTCGAGAACGCCGTGGCGAAGCTCGACTCGCGCCGCAAGGTGGCGATCCTGCACTACGCTCCGGTGACGTCCACGCTGGCGGGGGAGCCTCCCGAGCTGCACCCGTTCCTGGGCTCCTCGCGTCTGGCGAACGCGCTCGATCGCCAGGCCGTGGACCTGATCGTCCACGGCCACGCGCATCACGGCTCGCCCTCGGGCCACACACCCGGCGGAATCCCCGTCCACAACGTCTGCCGCTTCCTGCGTGACCATCCCGGGCCGCGCGCCTACCGAGTCTTCACGCTGTGACGGGCTGCGCCGGCCGTGACGCCGGGGCTCAGCGGCCGGCCGGCTTCACCGCGCGTGCCGTGACCACGAGCGCGTAGTCCGGGTCGTGATGCGCGAGCTCCTCGGGCTCGAGCTCCTCGGCGCCCAGACCGTGGAGGAAGCTCACCGCCGCGAGCACGTTCCCGTGTTCCGCCACCGTCACGGCTCCCGCGCCGAAGGCCTCCTCCAGGAGGCGCCGGACCGACGCGCGAGTGAAGCGCCAGAAGTCGCCCCCGCGGTCCATGTCGTCGCGGCAGACCTGGCTCAGCGCCGGCAGCGTGGCGAGCAGGACGCCGCCCGGGGCGAGCGCGCGCTCCAGCGTGCGCAGCGCCGCGGGAAGATCGTAGACGAACTGCAGGACCTGGGTCAGGATCGCGCAGTCGAACGCCCCGGCCGGTACGCCTTCGCCGCGCGCCAGGTCGGCCACGATCGTCGCGTGGGGGTTGTCGGCGCGCAGGTCCAGCACGTCGGCGCGCTCGACGCGCTCGCCGCCGAAGCGCCGCGTGTAGCCGTCGTCGCCGACCTCCAGCACTCGTCCGCGCACGTCTCGCCTGTGACGCTCGAGGAAGGCCTCGATGTACACGCGGTCCACCGGCCGGCCGCGCCCGAAGCCGAACGCGCGGCTGACGGGCGCCACGCGGCGCAGGTCTCCGAAGCGCACGGCGCCGATGGCGGGCGGGCGGGGGTCACTCACGGGCGGGCCCCGCGGCGGTCCGTGTGCCCCGCGTGAGCGAGCCCGGCGCCACGCTCCAGCGCGGGGTCGCCTCGCGCTTCTTCGACCCGCCGAAGCCACGGCTCATCGCCCACCGCGGCGCCAGCGGAAGCCGTCCGGAGAATACGCTCGCCGCCTTCCGCCGCGCCGCCGAGGAGGGCGCGGAGATGATCGAGCTGGACCTGCACCTGTCGGCGGACGGCGTGCCCGTTGTGCTCCACGATGCCCGGCTCGAGCGCACGACCGACGGCGCGGGGCCCCTCCGGCGGCGCACGGCGGCCGCGCTCGCGGCGCTGGACGCGGGCTTCCGCTGGTCGGACGACGGCGGACGGAGCCGGCCCTTCCGTGGCGGCGGCCAGGGCGTGCCGTCGCTGTCCGAGGTGCTCGGGGCGCTTCCCGACATCCGCTTCACGCTCGAGGTGAAGACCCCCAGCGCGCGCCTGGACGAGTCGCTGCGGGACGCGCTCCGCGCGGTCGGCGCCGAGGCGCGCGTGCTGCTCGCGTGCCACTCCGGCCCGGTGATCCGCCGGCTGCGGGGGAGCTTCGAAGGGGTGCCGACGAACGTGGCGCGCGACGAGGTTGCGGCGTTCCTGCGGCATGGCGCGCAGGCGCTGCCGGTCGGCGCGCGCGCGTTCCAGGTGCCGCCGCGTCACGGCCTGCGGCAGCTGGTCACGCGAGACTTCGTCGAGGCCGCGCACGCCGCGGACCGGGAGGTCCACGTCTGGACCGTGAACGAACCGGCTGCGATGCGTGCGCTCCTCGGTCTCGGGGTGGACGGGATCATGACGGACTTCCCGGCGCGGCTGCTCGGCGTCTATCGCGATCGCGGCCTGCGCTGAGGAGGCCGGCAGCCACGGGAGCGGGGGCGGCGCTCAGCAGCTCGCGCACGGAGACGCCGCGCATCCCCCGCGCCTCGAGCTGCGCCAGGATGGCGGGCAGAGCCTCCACCGTCCGCGCGCGCGAGGCCCCGCGGCTGCTGCCGTCGTGGAGGATTAGGATCCGTCCCGGAGCGAGGCGCGCGATCGCGCGGCTGGCGATCGTTCGCGCGTCAGGGGCGCGCGGGTCGGCGGGGTAGATCGTACCCAGCACCGCCCGGTATCCCTCCTCGGCCACGATCCGCAGCAGCGCTGGAGTCGCCCAGCCCGAGGGCGGTCGGAAGTGCACCGGCGACCTTCCCGCGAGGGAGGCGAGGACCCAGTCGGCGCGGCGCACCTCCTCGATCACCCGGCGCCGCGGCAGGAAGGCGAGCGGCGGGGGG
>JBHENL010000254.1:0-19146 GCA_046262075.1 Gemmatimonadota bacterium | reverse complement strand
CGTTCACGGTCGACGACCGGGCGACGGTGGACGCCTTCCACGTCGCCGCGCTCGAGGCCGGGGGAACCGACAACGGCGAGCCGGGGATCCGTGAGCTCTACCACCCCACCTACTACGGCGCCAACGTCCTCGACCCGGACGGCAACAACATCGAGGCGGTCTGCCACACCCCGGGCTGAGGAGATCGAGCCCCCCGCGCCCGGAATAGGGTTCGCCGTCGCGACGTCGGCTGGAGGAGACGCGGCGACGGAGAACGGGCTGTCCCCGACGCGAAGGCTGGCCGCGGCCCTCGCGGCGTGTGCCGAGGAAGAGAGGATGAATCATTCCCGCAGTGTGACGTCCCGTTCCAGCGGCGGCCTCCGCTTCACCCTGGGTGCGGCCGCGATCGCGGCGTTCGCAGCGGGTGCCGCCATGCACGGGAGCGCTCGTGAGGTGGGTCCCGGTCCGATCCCGGAGGTTTCTCAGGAGGCGGAGAAGCTGGGCACGATCCCCGCGGACCGTTGGCTCCGCGCTCCCGAGAGAGGGCTCTCGGGCGAGGACCTGCGGGGCAAGGTCGTGCTCGTCGAGTTCTGGACGTACCTGTGCTACAACTGCAAGAACGTCGAGGGCTGGATGAAGGAGACGCACGCGGAGCTCGCGCCCCGCGGTCTCGCGGTCGTGGGCGTGCACACGCCCGAGTTCGAAGTGGAACGCGACGTCGCCAACGTCACCGCTTACATGGAGGAGAACGGGATCGATTGGCCCGTCGCGATCGACAACGGCTTCCGCGTCTGGCGCAAGTACAACAGGACCAACGCCTGGCCGGCGTTCCTGGTCTACGACCGCAGCGGCAACCTCGTCTTTCGGCGCGCCGGGGAGCGGGCCGTGCACGGCGCGCGCGCCGCGATCGACGAGGCGCTGGCGTCGTGACCGAATCGAATCGGTGAGATGAGCCCCCGTTGGAAAGCCGTCCTGCGGGTGCTGCTGCCCTCTGGGATCGCTCTCGCGTTGGGGTGGCAGCTTCGGCAGGATGGCGGCGCGCGCGAGGCGGTGGCCGTCCTGGATGTGGCCGCCCGTCCCGGCGTATCGGTCTCCACCGATGCGGAGCGGGTCTTGATAGCGGCGGCGCTGCTGGAGATCCGGCTGCGCGCGGACCGGGGCTTCCGCATCGCGAAGAGCCCGCCGAACGAAATCCATCTGGATCTACCACCGGGCGTCTTCGCCCGGGAGAATCCCGCCCTCCTCGGTGAGCCCTTCCCGGGGACTGCGGCCACCGAGGTCCGCTACTACGAGGGGCCGGCGACGCTGCGCATCCCGCTCGGTCTGGCCCCCGAGGTCGGCCGCCGCGCTCTGGTCGTGAGTGGCCGTGTCGTGTATCGCGCGTGCGACGACGAGCGCCGGGTCTGCACCAGGCACGAGCAATCCTGGCGCCAGAGGATCCCGGCTGGAGCCTGAGCGCGAGCCGGGCCGGGCACGATGCGAAGGTTTTAACCAGGACGGTCGCCCGAGGGTCAAATGGGGGTAGCATGACGAAGGAGACAACCGCCCTGCTTTCGGAGTCCCCCATGCCGGTCGCTCGCTTCGTACTGGCCGCCGTCCTGACTTTCGGCAGCGCGGCAACGGCGCGTGCGCAGCACGAGCGACACGGTGGAGTGGAGGCCGCCTCCGATCTCGCGCTCCAGGTCGAGGCCCTGCGCCGTGCCACCGAGCGCTACCACGACATCGAGGCCGCCAGGGCGGACGGGTTCCGGAGGTTCGGCAAGACGGAGCAGCCGCTGATGGGGGAGCACTGGTACCGTCAGGACCTCGTCCACGAGCCGCTCGACCTCGAGCGGCCTTCGACGCTCATCTACGCGAACGTCGGCGGCGAGCGCGAGCTGATGGGCGTCGCGTATACGGTCTATCACCGCCCGGCTGAGCCGGTGCCCCAAGGCTTCGCGGGTGACGACGACGTCTGGCACGTACACGACATCCCCGCGCTGCTCGAGGCACCCTGGAGGACCGCCCGTTCATCCGCTGGCTGGCCGAGCGCCGGATGTCGCGTGGCGGAGGTCCGAGTGCCGACGGCCGCACGCAGCTCGTGATGGTCCATGCCTGGCCCTGGATGGACAACCCCGACGGCATGTTCGCGATGCGCCACCGCGCCCTGCTGTATCTCAAGGCCGGTCTGCCCGCGTCGTACGCCGAGGGCGGTGACGAGGCCGCGGCCAGAGCGTGGCGCTGCTCACGCCAGACACGTGCGAGTCCCAGATCGGGGGGACCGATCGCCTGGCGAAGCTCGACGGCGGCCAGGTCGAGAGGCTCGAGCGCGCCTGCGACGAAGCCGAGGCGCGCGTTCGCCACGCCGCCGAGGACCGCCTGCCAGCGCCGGAGCTCAACGCGGCGGCCGGAGACGCCTGGCGGCGCTACCAGATCGTGCTCGACCGCACACTGCGGCCGGAGCAGCGCGCCAGGCTGGATGCCATCCTGGGGCACATGCGGATGGACGGCGAGGCGCACGGCCACGGCCCCTGATCGCGCCTTCCCGCCGCACGCCTGAGGCCCCACAGCGCCTTTCTTTCCGGCTCCGGCCGGTGATGGTAGCTTCCCCGCCGTGACGGCCGCCCTCTCGCCGAAACCCGCCGCTCTCCCGGGCGGCGGGCGTGCCTTGCGCCTCGCCGCGCGCGCGTGAGCGAGCGGCCGCGCGGCTTCTGGGGCCGGCAGCCCCTTCCCACCCGCATCCTGATCGGCCTCGCCGTCGGCCTCGTCCTGGGGCTCATCGCGAACGTGGCGTTCGCCGACGCGCCCTGGCTCGAGACCCTGATCCGGTACGTCGCCTACCCAGTGGGCCAGATCTTCCTGCGGCTCATCTTCATGATCGTGATCCCGCTGATCTTCGCGGCCCTCACGCTCGGCGTTGCGGAGCTGGGGGACCTGCGCAAGCTCGGCCGGATCGGTGCCAAGACGTTCGGCTTCGCCTTGGGCGTGACGCTGATCTCCGTGATGATCGGCGTATTCCTGGTGAACGTCTTCCGCCCCGGCGACGGCATCGATCCCGCCGCCCGCGAGCAGCTCGTGGAGACGCTCGTCTCGCCCGACGCGCAGCAACGCGTCCAGCAGGCGCGGGAAGCCAAGAGCATCGTCGACACGCTCCTCGACATCATTCCGCGCAATCCCCTGGAGGACGCCGTCCGCGCCTTCGACCCCACCTATCGAGGTGGCGGCCTGCTGGCGGTGATGTTCTTCTCGCTCGTCTTCGGCATCGCGCTCGCGCTCATCGACCGGAAGCGCACGGCCGGGCTGATCGCGGCGCTCGAGGGCCTCTACGACGTGGTCATGAAGATCATCGGCTTCGCCATGCGGCTGGCCCCGTATGGCGTGGCGGCGCTGATCTTCTCGATCTCGGCGCGCCTCGGCTTCGACATCCTGGCGGTGCTGGGCAAGTACGTGGCGGTCGTCCTCGGCGGGCTCCTGATCCACATGTTCGGGGTCTATTCCCTGCTCGTGCGGCTCCTGGCGCGGATGAACCCGATCACGTTCTTCCGGAAGATCCGCGAAGTGATGGTGGTCGCGTTCTCGACCAGCTCGAGCAACGCGACGCTGCCGACCGCGCTGCGCGTATCGGAGGATCGCCTCGGCGTGCCACGGGAGATCTCGGCGTTCGTGCTCACGCTCGGCTCGACGGGAAACCAGAACGGCACCGCATTGTTCGAGGGGGTCACGGTGCTCTTCCTGGCGCAGTTCTTCGGTGTCGAGCTGAACGTGGCACAGCAGGTCCAGGTCGTGCTCATGTCGATCCTGGCCGGGATCGGCACGGCGGGCGTTCCCGGTGGCTCCCTGCCGCTGATCGTGCTCGTGCTGCAGTCGGTCGGCGTCCCGGGCGAGGGGATCGGCGTGATCCTGGGCGTGGACCGCCTGCTGGACATGGCGCGCACGACCGTGAACGTCACCGGCGACGTCGCCCGCGCGGCCTACGTCACGCGCTCCGAGGGCTACGAGCTGGACACGGTGATGGAGCCCGACGAGGAGCTGGTGGAGGCGTGACGGAGGAGGTGCTCATGGCCACGAAACAGCTCGAGAAGGCCACCCTCGGCGGGGGCTGCTTCTGGTGCCTCGAGGCGGTCTACAAGGACCTGCGAGGGGTGGAGAGCGTGGTTTCCGGCTACGCCGGGGGTCACGTGCACAACCCGACGTACGAGCAGGTCTGCCAGGGCGGGACGGGGCACGCCGAGGTCGTCCAGATCGCGTTCGACCCGGCGCTGCTGTCCTTCCGGGACCTGCTGGACGTCTTCTTCACGATCCACGATCCGACCACGAAGGACCGCCAGGGAAACGACGTGGGGCCGCAGTACCGCTCCGTCATCTTCCATCACGGCCCGGAGCAGAAGGTAGCCGCCGAGGGCGCGATCGCCGAGCTCGAGGCGCAGCAGGTGTGGGAGGCGCCGATCGTGACGGAGGTGACACCGCTGGCGGAGTTCCATCCCGCGGAGGAGTACCATCAGGACTACTTCGCGCGCAATCCGCGGCAGCCGTACTGCCAGGTCGTCGTCGCGCCGAAGGTGGCGAAGTTCCGCAAGCAGCACCTCGAGCGGCTCAAGGCCTGAGCCGACCTCACCCTTCCGCGGAACGACGCTGCCGCGTCGAGTCCTCGGCCGCCCGCAGGAGCACTTCCCTGCTCTGTTTCCTCGTGTACGGGGAACCGGGACTTCGCGCTGCGACGTGAGTGCGGAGGAGTGGAGTGCAGCGACATGACGTGATCGTGGTCGGGGTGGGAGGCATGGGAAGCGCCGCCCTGTATCACCTGGCGCGCCGGGGTGCCAGGGTCCTGGGGCTGGAGCGATTCGAGATCCCCCACGAGCTGGGGTCGTCACACGGGGAGAGCCGAATCATCCGGCTCGCGTACGCCGAAGACCCCCGCTACGTGCCGCTCCTGCGGCGTGCGTACGAGCTGTGGCGCCAGCTCGAGTCGTTGGCGGGCGAACGTCTGCTCGTCACCACCGGCGGAATCGACGCCGGCCCGGAGGCGAGCGAGACGGTGCAGGGCTCCCTGAGGTCCTGCGCCCTCCACGGCCTGCCTCACGAGCAACTCGATCCCGCCGAACTGAGGCGGCGATTCCCCGCCTTACGTCTGGATTCGGGCATGATCGGCGTCTACCAGCCCGAGGCCGGCTTCCTCCTCCCCGAGCGATGCGTCGTCGCGCACGCCGCGGCCGCCCGAGAACTGGGCGCCGAGATCCACACCGGCGAGCGGGTGCGTCAATGGCAGGTGGAGGACGAGTGCGTCGTGGTGACGACGGATCGGCGCAGCTATCGCGCCGGTCGGCTGGTGCTGACGGTGGGCGCCTGGACGGGAAGCCTCGTTCCCTCCCTGACGGACGTGGCCGTGCCCGAACGCCAGGTGGTGATCTGGGCGCGGCCCCGGCGCCCCGATCTCTTCCGCCTCGGAAGCTTCCCGATCTTCAACCTGGAAGCCCCCGAAGGGCGGTTCTACGGGTGTCCGATCCACGACATCCCGGGGGTCAAGATCGGCAGGTATCACCACCGGTTCGAGCGGGTGGACGACCTCGAGCACGTGAATCGCGCGTTCGATGCCGAGGACGAGGAGGTCCTGCGCGTCGGAATCCGGCGCTATCTGCCGGACGCCGACGGTCCGGCGATCGAGATGAAGACGTGCCTGTTCACCAACTCACCCGATGGGCACTTCCTCATCGACTTCCTGCCGGGATCCCGACGCGTCGCGATCGCCGCCGGATTCTCGGGGCACGGCTTCAAGTTCTGCAGCGTGGTGGGGGAGGTCCTGGCGGAGCTCGTCCTTGAGACGGCTGCCGGTCCGGACATCGAGATGTTCCGGCTCGACAGACCCGCGGTGAGGGATCGGCTCGATCCCCTGTAGCACGGTCCGCATGGTGCGTGGGTTGCGGTAGACGAGCCCGTTCGAGTCCGGCGCCCCGGGCCGGTCGTGCCCGAGCTCGCCGCCGGAGGCCGCCGCGGAGGCGATCGCCCGGTCCACCAGCCCGCGGTCCGGGGAGAGGACGCAGACCGGATCCGTGCGTGCGGGATCCCCGGTGAGCGCGAAGGCCTGGCAGCGGCAGCCGCCGAAGTCCACTTCCTTGCGGGGGCAGGACCGGCACGGCTCGGGCATCCAATCGTAGCCGCGGAAGGCGTTGAACGAGGGCGACTCGAACCAGATCCATTCGAGGCTGCGCTCCCGCACGTTCTCGAAGCAGAGGCCCGGGATGTCGCCGGCGGCCTGGCAGGGGAGCACGTCCCCGTTGGGCGTCACGGTGAGGAAGCGGCGGGCCCATCCCGCCAGACAGGGCTTGGGGTATTCCTCGAAGTAATCCGGCAGGACGTAGACGATCTCCAGCCGGTTCCCGAGCCGGATGCGCTCGCGCCGGACGAAGCCGTCGGCCTCCTCCACCTGCGCTCGGCTCGGGAGCAGGCGGTCGCGGTTCACCAGTGCCCAGCCGTGGTACTGCGTGTTCGCCAGCTCGATCTTGTCCGCCCCCACCTCCTCGGCGATGGCGATGAACCGCGGCACCTGGTGCAGGTTGAGGCGGTGGAGAACGACGTTCACCGTCAACGGCAGTCCAGCGGCGACGACCCGCCGCATCGCCGCGATCTTCTCGTCGAACGATTCGGTCCCGGCGATCAGGTCCGAGACGCGCGCGTTCGCGCCTTGCAGAGAGATCTGAACGTGGTCGAGCCCGGCCTCACGGTAGGCGGCCAGCCTGTCGTCGGGGAGCAGGGTGCCCGCGGTGACCAGCGTCGAGTAGAAGCCCGATTCACGAGCGGCATCGACGATCTCGAGCAGGTCGCGCCGCAGGGTGGGCTCGCCGCCCGAGAGCGCGAGCTGCAGCACGCCCAGGCGCCGGCACTCCACGAGCACGCGCCGCCACTCGTCGGTCGAGAGCTCGGCCCGGTAGCGGGATTCCGCGTAGCGCAGCGGGTTGGAGCAGTAGGGGCACTGCAGGACGCAGCGGTACGTGAGCTCGGCCAGCAGCGAGAGCGGCCGTTCGATCGCGTGCGCGGCCGTTGCCCCGGGCGCCGTGGCTGCGGCCTCAGCCGGCATCGGTCAGGGCTCCGGCGTCCACGATCCATCCGTGCTGATCCAGCCGCTCGAGGAAAGCTCCTACGTCCGCCGCGACGCGGGGATCACGCTCGCCGGGGGCCCCCGCGCCGAGGCCTCCGTCGAAGCGACCCGCCAGCTCGCGGACGATCTCGGCGAGAGTGCGGCTCCCGTCGCAGAGCGCAAGCACGGCATGGGCGGTGGGATTCAGGACCAGGATCCCCTCGGGATAGAGCAGCACCGCCTGGCCGCGCGGCTCGTCCCATTGGAGCCGGACCTTCGGCCTCAGGCTGGGCCGGGAGCCCTCGCCCCAGCGCACGCCCGCGGGGGAGGGGTCCATCACTGGCGCTCCGACCTGGACGCCACCGGCGCGCCGGGCGCGATCACGTACCGGTAGTGGACGGCGTCGAGCAGGCTCCAGAGCACGTCGAGCTTGAAGTCCAGGGCGGCCAGCGCGCCGTCCTGGCCGGCTCGCGTGAGGCAGCGTTCGGTGACGATCTCCAGACCGTGCTGCGCGTCGCGCGGAGCCTGGCTCAAGCGGCCGCGGAAGTAGCCCAGCGCGCGGGCGTCGATCCAGGGGTATTGCTCCTCGAAGGCGGCGATCCGGCGCGCCATCAGGTCGGGCGCGAAGAGCTCGGTCAGCGAGGAGGCCACCGCCTCGACCCAGGGCCGGCGCCGGCAGAAGTCGACGTAGGCGTCGCAGGCGAAGCGCACGGCGGGGACGACGTGTCGCTCGTCCAGCACCTCCTCGCGCTCCAGTCCGACCGCCTCGGCGAGGACGAGCCAGGCCTCGATACCTCCGGGCTGGCCGTCCCAGCCGTCGTGATCGTGGATGCGCCGGATCCAGCGACGGCGGACCTCTCGCTCGGGGCAGTTCGACAGGATCGCGGCGTCCTTGAGCGGGATCGAGCGCTGGTAGCAGAAGCGGTTCGCCACCCAACCGGCGAGCTGCTCGCGGGTCAGCTCTCCGCCGTGCATGAGCCGGTGGAACGGGTGATGATCGTAGTAGGCAGTCCCCCGCGCGCGCAGCCGTGCGATGAACTCGTCCACGGGGAGCGGAGCTTCGGTCGCGTCGGAGCCGATTACGGCTCCGTCATGTGCCGCCCGTGCGAGCGCCGCGTCAGAGCTCGAGCGCCATGCCATCGAAGGCGACCTCCCAGCCCGCGGCCGCGGCCTCGCTCCGCTCGAGCGAGCCCTCGCGCAGCATCGGGTTCGTGTTGTTCACGTGGACGAATACCTTCCGGGCTGCGGGGACGTCGCGGAACCGTTCCAGGCTGCCCCCACGGCCGGACACGGGGAGGTGGCCCATGTCCGGGGCCGTACGCTCCGAGATACCGAGGTCCACGAGCTCCCCGGCGGTCCAGAACGTGCCATCGAAGAGCAGCGTGTCCGCGGGACCGATCCGCTCTACGAGGTCGGCGTCGATCCGAGCCGCTCCGGGCACGTACACGAGCCCGGCCTTGCCGCTGGCGTCCCCGCGCGTGTCCGTGAAGCGCACGCCGATCGTGTGCCCCTGTGCCTCGGCGCCGTTGCCGCGCCAATGCAGCGGCGGACCTCCGGCCACCACGAAGCTCTCGATGCTCAAGCCGAGCCCCTCGCCGATCGCCGACCGAGGCACGAACGCCTCGCCGGGAACGAGCCGCCGCCAATCGACCCTCAGGTAGGCCGCGAGCGTATTCCACAGACCGTTGGCGATCAGCGCGTCGCGTACGAACTCGGTGCAGGCCAGCGTCAGCCGCTGGTCCTCACGCAGGAGCAACAGCCCCGCCGTGTGGTCCAGCTCTGCGTCCGTCAGGAGCACCGCCGCCAGGGGGGAGCTTCGGAGCTCGCCGGCGCCCACCGCGCGGGGTAGCGCTTCGAGCTGCGCCCGCAGGTCGGGCGAGGCGTTGACCAGCAACCAGCGCCGGCCGTCCACGCTCACGGCGATCGAGGACTGCGAGCGCGGGAGCACCTCTCCCGTCCCGGCCCGTGCGGCCGAGCAGTTGTCACAGGCGCAGTTCCACTGCGGCAGGCCGCCCCCCGCCGCGGAGCCGAGCACGCGAACCTTCACCCCGCCTCCTCGTGGCCGACTGGTTTCCGAAGCAGGACGGGATCCGCGAAAGGCGAGGTGTCGGCGTCGAGCAGTCGGACGGGCAGGAGCGTCCGGAAGGCCCGATCCCACGTCGAGCCGGGAGGCCCCGCGAGCGAGGCCTCCCGGCGGGATGAGGTCAGTCGGTGTAGGCGTAGGTCGTGACTTCGCAGCCCAGCGGGATGTTCTCGAAGTCGGGAGCGGTCCAGGTCATCGTGTCCTCCGTGGGTTGTCACCAGGCGCCTGGTCCGGGCCGGTCTGGGCCCTCCGGGTCTCTGGCGGTTGGCTCTGATCCGAGCATGAGGTGTGCCCCGGCCTGGCGGCGCGCCGCAGCTGGGGGAGGATGCTTGGGCGCTGAGAGGCCACAACGACTTGGCGCGGCCGGGGAGATGGAGCAAAGAGCTGTCCAGGAGAATCTGCTCAGGGGCATCTGCCCCAACGGGGTCAAATCACGCCCCATCCCGCGCAGCCCACCCCCGCCATGTGGCTGCAGCTCAGTCGGCGCTACCCAGGCCGAACTTCTTCAAGCGGTAGCGCAGCGTGTCGCGGGTGACGCCGAGCAAGCGCGCGGCGCGGGTCTGGTTCCCCCCGGCGTCGCGCAACGCGCGCTCGATCAGCGAGCGCTCCCAGGTGGCGAGGTCGATCCCTTCCGGAGGCAGCGCGTCGGCCGGCACGGCCGAGTCGCCCGGGCGTGGGCCGGCGGGCGCTTCCCGCGAGCGCATCTCCAGCGCGAGCTGCTCCGGCTCGAGCGTGGTCCCGCGGCTCCAGAGCACGGCGCGCTCGATCACGTGGCTGAGCTCGCGGACGTTGCCCGGCCAGCGGTACGCCCGCAGCAGGTCCTCGGCGGCCGAGCCGATGCGCTGCACGCTCCGGCCGTACTTCGAGCGGAACGCACGCAGGAAGTGCCGAGCGAGCAGCAGCACGTCGTCGCTGCGCTCGCGCAGGGGCGGCAGGTGCAGCAGGATCACGGCGAGCCGGTAGTAGAGGTCCTTGCGGAAGCGACCCCGCTCCCCCTCCTTCAGCAGGTCGCGGTTCGTGGCCGCCAGGATCCGCACGTCCACCCGCCGGTCGCGGAGCCCCCCCACGCGGCGGACGGTGCGCTCCTCGATGGCGCGCAGGAGCTTGCCCTGGAGCGCGGGCTCCAGGTCGCCGATCTCGTCGAGGAACAGGAACCCCCCTTCAGCCGCCTCGAAGAGGCCCATCTTGGACTCCTTCGCATCCGTGAACGCGCCGCGCTCGTAGCCGAAGATCTCGGCCTCCATGAGCTGTCCGGGGATCGCGGTGCAGTTCACCTCGATGAAGGGTCCCGCCGCGTGGCGGCTGCGCGCGTGGATCGCGTGCGCGACCAGGCCCTTGCCGGTGCCGGTCTCTCCCGTGAGGAGGATCGGCGGCGTCTCGTCGAGCGCCGCCACCTGAGCCACGCGTTCCAGCACGGCACGCATGGCGGGGGAGTCGCCGAGCACGCCGTCGAGTGCGACGCCCCGGGCCTCGCGCTCGCGGTAGTAGGCCACCTCGCCCTGCAGCCGAGAGCTCTCCCACGCACGCTCGGCCAGGAGCTGCAGCTCGTCGAGGTCCACGGGCTTCTTCAAGTAGTCGAAGGCGCCCCGCTTGACCGCTTCGACCGCCCCCTCGATGGAGCCGTACGCGGTCATCACGACGACCGGCGTCCGGGCGTCGAACTCGCGGATCCGCGCCAGGACCTCGAGCCCGCCGATGCCGGGCAGCGACACGTCGAGGAAGACCACGTCCGGCCGGAGACCCTCGAGCAGCTCGAGCCCGCGTTCTCCGCTCTCGGCGACCGCCACCTCGTGGCCGGCCTCGGAGAGGAAAGCCTGGATCGAGCGGGCGAGCGTGCGCTCGTCGTCGACGACGAGGATCGAGAGACGGCTCACGCGCGGGCGGGGGAGCCGGCGGAGGCCGTGCCGCCCGCACCCGCGCCGCCGGCGGCTGGCGAGCCCGCCGAGGTCGGCGCGGCCTCGGTTGCGGGAAACTCCAGGCGCACCGTCGTGCCCGTGGCAGGGCGGCTCTCGATCCGCAGCTCGCCGCCGTTCTGGGCCACGTAGCGGCGCGCGATCGCTAGGCCGAGCCCGGTGCCCTCGGCGCGGGTCGTGAAGAAGGGCTCGCAGACGGACGGGAGCACGCTCTCGGGGATCCCGCCGCCGGAGTCGGCGATCTCGAGCCTCACCAGGCCCGCGCCGCCATCGCGCGCTTCGTGCTGGCCACGGATGCTCAAGCGGCCGCCCTCCGGCATGGCGTCGAGCGCGTTCGAGAGCACCTCCACGAGGGCCTGCTCGAGCTGGATGGGGTCCACCCGCACGTCGGGCAGATCTTCCGGGACGTCCGTCTCGACGCGGACGCGGCTCTCGGCGAAGCGCGGCGCGAAGCTCGGGAGGAGCTCGGCCACGATCTGCGACAGACGCTCGGGTCGCGGACGGAAGGGCGCGGGCTTGGAGAAGCTGAGCAGGTGGCCGATCCGGCGATCGAGCCGGTCCACCTCGGTTACGATGTCCTGCAGCGGTGCGCGCGCCGAGGGAGTCTCGCGCATCCGGTGCAGCGCCAGCTGGGCCGCCGCGCGCAGGCTCGCCAGCGGGTTGCGCAGTCCGTGGGCGACCGCCGCCGACATCTCGCCGATCGAGGCCAGCTTCTCCGACTGGATGAGCTGCGCCTGTGCGCGTTCGAGCTGCTCGATCTTGGCCTCGAGGTCGGCGTTCAGCCCGGCCAGCGCCTCGTGCGAGCGGCGCAGGCTGTCGCTCATGGCTGCGAAGGCGCGCGCCAGATCCCCTACCTCGTCGCGTGAGCGCAGGTCCACCGAGCGGTCCCAGCGCCCGCGGCCTGCATCCGCCATGGCGAGCTGCAGGGCCTGGAGCGGGCGGGCGAGGCTGCGGGAGATCAGCATCGAGACGGCGACGCCGACGAGCAGCGAGAAGGCCACGATGAGGAACAGCGCCCGCCGCTCTCCCGCCAGCACCTCCTCGAGCCTCGCGTACGTGCGCCGCACGCTGCGCTCGCGGGTGGCGCCGTAGATCTCGCGGTTCGTGCGGGTCAGCTCGGGCAGGATCTGGCCGGCCAGCTCCCGCTGCGCGAGCTGATACGCCTCCTCGCGCCGCCCCTCCTCCAGCATCCTGAAGACGCGCTCGCCGACGCTCCGCATCCGTCCGTGGATCTCGTCGATGCGACCGGCGAGCTCCATCTCGTCGGGCGCCAGCCCGGCTTCCCAGCGGCGTTGCCAGTAGGCGATCGCCGCCTCGATCGTCTCGAAGTCATCGCGCGGCCGCGGCTTGAGCCCGGAGAGCGCCTGCCAGATGGCCTCGCTCTGGCTGAACATCGCCGTCTCGAGCTCGGCGAAGGTTCGCGAGCGGGCCATGCTCCCGCCGAGCGCCTCGAGAGCGAGCCGTTCCTCCCGGTTGCTGCGGAGCGCCTCGGCCCCGATGAGCGCCACCGGCACGGTCATCAGGCAGAAGCCGAGGAAGAGCTTGCGCTGGAAGGTCATGCGGGCGAGATCACTGGCAGCGAAGCCGAAGGATCCCTGTCGAGTAAGATGCATTCCCTGCACGCCGTCACGACCATCCTCGTCGTGATCGTGGCGCTGATCCCGTCCGCGCGGATAGCGACTTTTCTCGTTCTCCTCGAGCCTGGCCACGCTTCTGGCGCGCTGCTGCTGTCGCTCATGAGCGCGTGCGCCGCGCGTCCGGTCGACTAGTCTCGACCTACACCGCCGCCTCGATCGCCTCGATCGTCGTCTGCAGCGTCTTCACGCGTGCGAACGGCTTGTCGTTGGCCTCGACGATCGTCCACGGCGCCCAGGCCGTGCTGGTCTTCTCGAGCATGTCGAGGACGGCGGCCTCGTACTGCGGGAACTTCTGCCGGTTGCGCCAGTCCTCATCGGTCAGCTTCCAGTGCCGGAACTTGTCGCCCGCGCGGTCCTGGAAGCGCTTCAGCTGCTCGTCCTGGCTGATCTGCAGCCAGAACTTGACCAGCACGGTACCGGCTGACGTGAGCTGGTGCTCGAACTCGTTGATCTCCTGATACGCCCGCCGCCACTCGTTCTCGCTGCAGAACCCCTCCACCCGCTCGACCAGGACGCGGCCGTACCAGCTCCGATCGTAGATCGCGATCTGACCGCCCTCGGGGAGGTCGCGCCAGAAGCGCCAGAGGTAGTGGTGCCGCTTCTCCTCGTCGCTGGGCGCGGCATAGGCGGTGACGTAGTAGCCGCGCGGATCGAGGAACTGCGTCAGGCGCTTGATGTTGCCGCCCTTGCCGCCGGCGTCCCAGCCCTCGTAGACGATGAGGACCGGCACCTCCTCGTCGATGATGTCGCGCTGCAGGCGGCGCAGCTCGGCCTGGAGCGGGCGGATCGCCGCCTTGTAGTCCTCGCGTGCCAGCGTCTGCGAGAGGTCCACCTGGTCGAGCAGGGTCGAGCGCCCGAGAACCCCCAGCTGGTCCGGCTCCGATCCAGCCGGGTGGCGGCGTTCCTCGTCGGCCAGCTCCACCGTGGCGGCTTGGACGGGGTGCAAGCCCCGCGGCGCCACGGCCGCCGGGTTCGTTCCTGGCGGCGTGGGGTGGGCCTCCGAGTGCTCGGCTGCCGCATCACGGGCGGTGGCGCCACCGCGGCCTTCCCCGCCACCCTCCCGCCGGCCGTGATCCGCGCCGGCACGCTCCACCGCTCCATCCACGGCCGATCGGCGATCGCCGCGCCCGTCGCCGGAGGGAGCGCGCCGCCCCGCCTCCTGCCGGGTCTGCCGGATCTGCTCCACCTCCTTCTCGATGGCGCGGATGAGCGTCTCGTGGATCTTCGCCGACGCGTAACGGGCGTCCTCGGCCTCGACGATCGTCCAGGGCGCCCAATGGGTGCCGGTGTGGGCGAGCATCTCCTCCACGGCCTCCTCGTACTCGTCGTACTCCTTGTGGTGCCGCCAATCCTCCTTGGTCACCTTCCACGACATCGTCTTGTCGTCCTCGAGCTTCTTGAATCGCTTCTTCTGCTCCTTGCGGCTGATCTGGAGCCAGAACTTCACGATCAGCGTCCCGTCGTCGGAGAGCTGGCGCTCGAACTCCGAGATCTCGTCGTAGGCCCGGCGCCATGCGGGCTTCGACACCAGCTCGTCGATGCGCTCCACGAACACCCGCCCGTACCAGCTTCGATCGAAGACGGCGATGTCACCGGACGGGGGCAGCCGGCGCCAGAAGCGCCACAGGAACGGGTGGCGCTGCTCCTCGGTCGTCGGCGCCCCGATCGGATGCACCTTGAAGTGGCGCGGGTCCAACTTCTCGGCCAGCAGGCTGATGTTCGTTCCCTTGCCGGCGGCGTCCCAGCCTTCGAAGACCACGATCACCGGGATCTTGTGCTCGAGTGCCAGGTTCTGGCACTCGCGGAGCCGCTCCTGGAGCTTCGGCAGGGCCTCCTTGTAGGTCTGCTTGTCGAGCTCCAGGGTCAGGTCAAATTTCTCGAGCATTCGGTTTTCTCCTGTGGCCGTGCGTGACGTGCGGCGGGCCCGGCGACGCTCCGTGGAAGCTGGCTACCGGGCGGCTGCGGAGCGTCTCGCTGGGTCCAAGCTACTGCTGCGGCTTCGTCGAACTCCAGGCGGAATGCATCTGGCTGGTCCGGTCACGGCCCGCGCGACGGTTCACGGTTGCACGTATCGACCAGGTTCTTCCATGAGCCGTCTGCCCGCTTCTCCACACCGTGACCACCTTGTTGCATTCAGCCGCCGCGCAGACGCATTCGGCCCGTGAAGCGCGCCTCGCCGTCGAAGAGGAGCACCGCCAGGACCACGCAGACGACGAAGATGAAGCCGAGGACGAGCAGGTCGATCGCGATCGGGATCTCGGCCTGGAAGCGTCCCGCCTCCTCCCCCAGCAGGGCGTGCTTCATGAGGTCGATCCCGTACGTCAGCGGGTTCACCGCGGTGAGCGGCTGGAGCACGGGCGGCAGCAGGCGCGAGGGATAGAGGGCGCCGCTCAGGAACAGCATCGGGAACGAGATGAAGTTCGCCACCCCCGAGAATCCCTCGAGGGACTGGACCCCGCTGGCCAGCATCATGCCCACCGAGGCGAGCGTCAGGGCGGTGAGGAGCATCGCGAAGAGAGCGAAGACGACCCGGACAGGGGGCGTGTCCGGCGCGACCAGCGGCAGGAGGAGCAGCAGCAGAGACGCCTGTGCGAGCGCCACGAGCGCGGTGCCGGCGATCTTGGCCAGGACCAGCATCGTACGCGACACCGGCGCGATCAGCAGCAGCCGGATCGCCCCCAGCTCGCGGTCGGTCGCGGTGGACATCGCCGCGAAGATCGCGCTGAAGAGCAGCACGAGCCCGAGCACGCCCGGTAGGATGAACCGCCGGTAGGACTCCGGATCCGCTCCCGCGGCGATCGCCCCGACTACGGAGCCGACGACGAAGAGCCAGATCATGGGGCGCACCAGGCTCATGAACAGCCGCGAGCGGCGCCGCAGCAGCCGCTGCAACTCGCGTGCGACGATGCCGTAGAAGGCGGTCACGGCCCTTCCGGCACCCAGGTCGGATCCTCCGCCCATGCGGCTCGGCGGCCGTCGCGGTCGTCGGAGCCGGCGACGGTCAGGAACGCCTCCTCGAGCGAAGCCGCGTCCCCCCGGACCTCGGCCGGCGTGCCGAGTGCGGCGAGCTCTCCCCGGCGGAGGATCGCGACCCGGTCGCAGTCCTCGACCTCCTCGAGATAATGGGTCGTGAGAAAGAAGGTCATCGCCTCGCTCTGCCGCAGCCGATGCAGGAACGCCCACGTACGGCGGCGGCTGCCCGGATCGAGCCCGAGCGTCGGCTCGTCGAGAAAGAGCAGGGAGGGGCGGTGCAGGATCCCGCGCGCCACGTCCAGGGCGCGGCGCATGCCGCCGGAGAGGAAACCGACGCGCTCGCGCCGCCTGCCGGTGAGGTCGAAGAGCTCGAGCAGGTGGTCGATCCGGCCCCGCGCTTCCAGCCCGCGGAGCCCGTACAGGCGCGCTGCGAAGACCAGGTTCTGCTCCACGGTCAGGTCCCCGTCGAGCGTGGTGTCCTGGAAGACGATGCCGATCCGCCGCCGGACCTCGAGCGGCTCCTTCAGGATGTCGAAGCCCTCGACCCGGGCCCCGCCGCGGCTGGGACGGATCACCGTCGCCAGCATGTGGATGGTGGTGGTCTTCCCCGCGCCGTTCGGTCCGAGGAAGCCGAAGAACTCGCCGCGCTCGACCGTCAGGTCCAGCGTCTTCACGGCGTGGATCGCGCCGAAGTCCCGGCCGAGGCCGCGGGTCTCTATGGCGGGCGGACCCGATCTCAAAAGGGACCGCTCCGGAACTCGGGGTAGGCCGTCCGCGCTGGCTTCTTGTCCCGCTCCAGCGGCGAGTCGATCTTCTCGAGCATCTCGGCGGTCCTCCGGCGGCTGCGGCACGGCCCGAATCGGGGGGTCTTCAAGCTACGCGCGCTGCCGCGGGGGTGGTAGGATCTCTCCCTCGGATCCCCCGGCGGGCGCCGCTCCGAGAAAGTGCATGCGACACGAAGCGACTCGTGCCCCCGGCAGGCCGCCGGCGCGGAAGCCCGTCTTCCAGAAGGGGAGGTTTCAGCGATGAGCCGGAGATCCGGTCTTTGGATGGTGGGGGTGGCCCTGACGCTGTCGACTCTCGCCACCGGCGCCGCCGCGCAGGAGACGCCGGGCGGCGACGGCGGCGGGGCCGTCGTCGAGGTGACGCCGGCCAGGGCCGAGGCTCGGGTCGGAGAGACCCTCCAGTTCCGGGCGGCGGTGCAGGAGAGCGCCGGGCGCGAGTCACGTTCCGGTACGGTGGCCTGGTTCGCCAGTCCCTTCGACCTCGCCGCCGCCGACCAGGACGGCAACGTCACCTTCCATCAGCCCGGCAACGTGCAGGTCACGGCGCTGATCGACGGACGGGTCGGCCAGGCGGTGGTGGAGGTCCATCCCGCCGCGATCTCCAGCCTCGAGATCCAGGGACCCGCGGCCCCGCTCGTGGTCGGCGGGAGCGTGCCGCTCGAGGTCGTGGGACGCGGACCTCGCGACATCCCGCGCAGGAACGTGCCCGTGACCTGGAGCTCGTCTCAGGAGACGGTCGCGACGGTGGACGCCGCAGGCCTGGTGCGCGGGGTAGGCCCGGGCCACGTCACGATCCGCGCTGCCGGGGAGGGCGCCGAAGGGGTCCTGGAGCTCGAGGTCGTCGAGAACCCGGTCCTGATCCTCGACGTCCATCCCGGCACGGCCCAGGTCCGGACGGGCGAGGTCGTGCGCTTCGATGCGCGGGCGACGGGTCAGGGGGGCCAGCCTGTGGAGGACGCCTTCGTGCGCTGGACCGTCAGCGGCGGCGGCGCCCGCATCGAGCCCGACGGCGCCTTCGTCGCTGAGCGGCCCGGGACGTACGCGATCACGGCCGCATCCGGCGACCGGATCGCCGTGGCATCCGTGGTGGTGAAGCCACGCGGAGTGCAGCGCCGGATCGAGGTGGTGGGGCGCATCCCCTTCGCGGAGCTGCAGGTGTCGGAGCAGTGGATCATCGGCGACCACGCGTACGTGGCGACGGTCGGCGATCGCGTGCGCGTCTACGACGTCTCCGACCCCGCACGGCCCGTGCTCACCGACTCCTTGATGGTGGACGCCCGCCACGTGAACGACGTGAGCACGACCGCGGACGGCAAGATCGGCGTGCTCACCCGCGAGAACGCCACCACACGCAGGAACGGCATCGTGTTCTTCGACGCCTCCGACCCCGCCCATCCGAAGGTCGTCTCCGAGTACACCGAGACGGTCACCGGCGGCGTCCACAGCGCGTTCATCGACGGACACCACGTCTACCTGACGGACGACGCGACGGGTTCGATGCGCGTCATCGACTTCTCGGACGTGGAGAACCCGCGCGAGGTGGCGCGCTGGCAGGTGGAGAACCCGCTGGCCCGCACGTACCAGGGGCCGAACAACGTCTTCACCGGCGGCCGCTACCTGCACGACCTGCAGGTGCTGGACGGGCTGGCCTACCTCGCCTACTGGCGCGACGGTCTGATCATCCTGGACGTCGGCAATGGCATGCGGGGCGGCAGCCCCGAGAACCCGCAGCTCGTCAGCCAGCTGAAGTTCAACCACCACGAGCTCTACGGCCCGGACTGGCTCGCGGGAACCCACACCGTCTTCCGCCACGAGGACCACGTCTTCGTGGGCGACGAGGTCTTCCCGGGGCAGTTCAACATCCAGCAGCCCGCGCGCATCCCGCCGCGCGGGATCCTGCACGTGGTGGACGTCTCGGACATCGAGAACCCGCGCAAGGTGGCCGAGTACGCCGTCCCCGAGGCCGGCGCCCACAACGTCTGGGTGGAGGACGACGTGCTGATGATGGGCTACTACGAGGGCGGCGGCCGCGTGGTGGACGTCTCCGGCGAGCTGCGCGGCGACCTGTACACCCAGGGACGCGAGATCGCGAGCCTGTGGACCGGCCACCCGGAGGGATTCCGGCCGAACCTCGCGCTCGCCTGGGGCGCCCAGCCGCACGACGGCCTGATCTACTTCAACGACATGAACTCGGGGGTCTGGATCGCCCGACTCGGTGAGCCGATGGAGAGCGGATCGACCACGTCTCCGCCACAGTAGCTGCAGGGAGCGTCACGGACGGGCGACCGGTCGCACGGCACTCGCGTTCACAACTTCCAGAGGGTTGGCGGATGGCTCGATCACGGCTGATTCTCGGCGGCGGCGGGCTGCTCCTGGGCCTGCTGGTCGCGGATCGTCCCTCGACGGCGAGTGACTCGAGCGCGGCGACACTCTTGCCATCCCTTTCTCTGCCGGTGTCAGCGGACTCCACGGTCCGCCTTCCCGCCATCGCCGCCAACGACAACCGGAGGGCCGCCGGCACGCTGCGGGGCAGCGTACTCGAGGTGGAGCTCGAGGTGCGCGAGGGCGTGTGGCGGCCGGAGGCGGAGGATGGCTCCAACGTGGGCTGGCGGGCGATTGCCAAGGACGGGGCCGACCTGCCTTCGGAGCAGGCGACGCTGCAGCCCTCTCACCTCCTGACGGGGCCGGGCGAGACGGCGGACTTCGAGTTCACGCCCAACGCTCC
>JBHENL010000253.1:0-23075 GCA_046262075.1 Gemmatimonadota bacterium | reverse complement strand
GTAGAAGCCGATCCGCCCCTGGCGCTGCAGGTTCATCATCTTTTGGTCGAAGGCGCGGAGCCGCCGCATGTGCCGGTAGAGGTCCCGGAGCGCCGCTTCCTCCAGGCCAGGCTCGCGGAGCGGCTCGCCCTCGGGGGAGAGGAAGCGCAGCGGTCCGGCCGGCGCGGAAGGCGCAACGCGGGTAGGCAAGGGCACGGTTGGAAGAGGCGTCCACGGCGGGGTTCCGGTGCGGGCCTGGAGCGGCGCCGTGGGGTGCGGGCGCGGGAAAAGATACACCCCGCGTACCCGAACGCGAAGAGGGGCCCGGAGGCCCCTCTGCTGCGATGCCCGGCGCCTGCCGAGCGTCTCGACTCGCCGCCGGAGCGGCCTACTTCCTGTCGCGACGAGCCGCGGTGGCCGAGTCGCTCTGCTTCACGTCCTCGGCGCCCAGGTCCTCGAGCTCGTCCTCGATCTCGTCCGCCTCGTCCTCCGAGCGCGCCTCGACCCCGACGACCACGTCGCCGCTCTTCACGCGCTCCTCGTAGTGCTTCGCCTGGTACTCGGGGATGCCGGCTCCGATCAGCGTGCCCAGCAACCCTCCCGTCGCACCCCCCGCGCCCGCTCCGGCGAGCGCCGCGGCGAGCGGACCCGCCACGACCAGACCCAGCCCCGGGATGACGAGCGAGGTGCCTACCGCCGCGATGGCGCCGGCGATCGCGCCCAGCGTGCCGCCGATGGCGGCACCCGTCCCCAGCCCCTCCGCGGCCTTGCTCCCCTTCTCGATCTCGGGGACGTCCGTGCCCTTGCCGAGGTAGCGCCGGCGGGTCTCGTCGGACATCAGCACCGTGATCGCCTCACGGCCATACCCGCGATTCTGCAGCGCGACGACGGCCTTCTCCGCGTCGCGGATCTCGTCAAACACCCCGGAGACGAAGGTGCTCCGGCCGCTTTCGAAGCTTCCGAAGCGGTAGCCGCTCACGTCGGTGTCGTGTGTGTGGTGGGCCATGGAAGAGTCTCCCCTTTGTAGCGAGTGTGGTGGCTGGACGAGCGGTCGCCCTGACGGACCCGCCCTCGCGAACCGGGAGCGCACGAAGCGTGCCTCCGGCAAGCGCATGCGCTGGAAGGACTGCGGGAGGGGGCCTGCCGGGGAAGCGTGAAAAAACTACCCTGCGCGCGGGGAATAGCTGCTTGCGGCGGCTCAGCCCTCGAGGAGCAGGAGCTGCGGGCTTTCGAGATACCGGACGAGCATGCGCGTGAACTGCGCGCCCACCGCTCCGTCCACGACCCGGTGGTCGAAGGACAGCGAGAGGTTCATGACGTGCCCGACGGCGAGCGCGCCGTCCCTGACGACCGGCTTCTGCTTGATCGCGTGCACGCCCAGGATCGCCACTTCGGGGAAGTTGATGATCGGGGTCGCGAGGAGGCCGCCGAGCGGCCCCAGGCTCGTCACGGTGAAGGTCGAGTCCTTGAGCTCCTCGATCGTGATCGAGCGATCCCGCACCGCCTCGGAGAGGCGGCGGATCTCGCCCGCGATCTCGAGCACCGAGAGCCGGTCCACGTCCTTCACCACCGGCACGATCAGCCCCTCCTCGCTCGAGGTCGCGACGCCGACGTTGTAGCGCTTCTTGAGGCGGATCTGCTGGCCCTCCTCGTCCAGGACGGCGTTCAGGAGGGGAAACGCGCGGAGGCAGGGTACGAGCGCCTTCAGGATGAAGGGCAGGTAGGTGAGCTTCACGCCGTGCTCCTCCGCGAACGCCTGCCCGCTCGTGCGCAGGGCCACGAGCGCGCCGGCGTCGACTTCCTCCACGTAGGTGTAGTGCGGGGCGGTGTACACCGACTGCGCCATCTTCCTGCCGATCTGGCGCCGCACGCCGCGGTAGGGCAGGACCTCGTCTTCGGCGGCTTCGGCATCCGGCCGTCGGGGCGCGGGACGCGCGCGCACGGGCGCGGCTCGCGGCGGCGGGGGCCCGGCGGTGGCGGCCGCGGGGCGCGCCGCCGGCTCCTCACGCTCGGCCAGGAAGCGCTCGACGTCCTCGCGCAGCACGTGCCCCTGAGAGCCGCTGCCCTCGACCTGCGTCAGGTCGACGCCGCGCTCCTTGGCGAACCGGCGCACGCCGGGCATGGCCAGCACCCGATCGTTCGGTTGCAGGCGGCCCCCGCGGCCGCGGCGCGCCGTCCGCGAGCCGGCCTGCTCCTCGCCTCCGTCTCCAGCGGCGCGCGCCGCGGCGCCGCGCCCGTTTCCCGCTCCCGCTGCCGCACTCCGGGCGGCACCGCGTCCGCTCCGGCCGCCGCGAGCCTGCTTCTCCTCCCGCTCGACGCTGCGCGCGGGGCCCGCCGGAGCGTCCGGCTGCTCCCTCACGCCCGCGCGCGCGGCCGCGGGCGCCTCGGCGGCCTCCGTGCCGCGCTCGCCCGCCGCGGGCGGAGCGCCCTCGGCCCTCTGGGGGTGCGCCTCGGCGGCCGCGCCGGCGGGGAGGCTCTCGCCCGGATCGCCGATCACCACCAGCACGCTCTCGACGGGGACCGTGTCCCCCTCATGGGCGAGGATCCGCAGGATCGTGCCCGCGCGGGGCGCCGGTATCTCGACGTTCGCCTTGTCGGTGAGGACCTCGACCATCGGCTGATCGCTCTCGACCGTGTCGCCCTCGGCCACGAACCACTTCACGATCTCGCCCTCGGCGACGCCTTCGCCGATGTCGGGAAGCCTGAACTCGAAGGCCACGGGGGGAGGCTAGAAGGCGGCCGTCTCGCGCACGGCCTCGAGGACCCGCGGCACGTCGGGCATGTAGAGCTTCTCGAGGGTGTACGGGAAGGGTGTGTCGAGGCCCGCGACGCGGCGGATCGGCGCCTCGAGGTGGAGGATCGCGCGCTCGGCGATCATGGCCGCGATCTCGGCGCCGAAGCCGCACGTGCGCGGCGCCTCGTGCACGATGACGACACGCCCGGTCTTCGTGACCGAGGCGAGGATCGTCTCCCAGTCGAACGGCATCAGCGTGCGCAGGTCGAGGAGCTCGACCCCCACGCCTTCCTTGCCAGCGCGCTCGGCGGCGTCGAGGCACTCCTGCATCATGGCCCCGTAGGCGATCAGCGTCACGTCGTCGCCCTCGGCGACGACCCGGGCCCTGCCGATGGGCACGACGTGCTCGCCCGCAGGCACCTCGCCCTTGAGGGTGCGGTAGAGCCGCTTCGGCTCGAGGAAGATCACCGGGTCCTCCCCGCGGATCGCACTCGTCAGCAGGCCCTTGGCG
This sequence comes from Gemmatimonadota bacterium, assembly GCA_046262075.1. Taxonomy (GTDB): domain Bacteria; phylum Gemmatimonadota; class Gemmatimonadetes; order JACCXV01; family JACCXV01; genus JBHENL01. The sequence goes on along the minus strand of JBHENL010000253.1, from coordinate 19,851 downwards.
TCGGCCGGCGTGGAGGGGATCACGACCTGCAGGCCCGCGGTGTGGACGAAGAGCGCCTCGGGGCTCTGGCTGTGGTAGTGGCCGCCCTTGATCCCGCCGCCGTAGGGGCTCCGCACGACGACGGGCGCGGGGTACTGCCCGCCCGAGCGGTAGCGGAACTTGGCGAGCTCGGAGACGATCTGGTCGAAGGCGGGATAGATGAAGTCCACGAACTGGATCTCGGGGATCGGCCGCAGGCCGTAGAGCGCCATGCCGATCGCCGCCCCGATGATGCCGTTCTCGGCCAGCGGCGTGTCGATCACGCGCTCCTCGCCGAACTTGTCCTGCAGCCCCTCCGTCACGCGAAACACGCCCCCCACCTTGCCCACGTCCTCGCCCAGCACCACGACGCGGTCGTCGCGCTCCATCTCGGCGTGGAGCGTCTGGTTCAGCGCCTGGAGCAGGGTGGCGGTGGGCATCAGGGGAAGCTCCCTTCCGGCTTTTCGATCAAGCCGACGCCCGGCGCCCTGCGCTTCTCCTGTCGGCGACGAACCTCCTCGAGCTGCTCCCGCAGGTGCCACGGCACCTGGGCGAAGACGTCGCTCACGATCGTCTCGATCGCCGGCGGCCCAGCCTCCTCCTCCTCCTGGATCATGCCCTCGATCGATCGCGCGGCCTCGTCCTGCGCCTGGGCCTCGTCGCCCTCGGACCAGAGCTCGCGACCTTCGAGGTAGCGGCGCAGGCGGACGAGCGGGTCGCGCTCGCCCCACTCGCTCACCTCGCGATCCTCGCGGTAGCGGCGCGGATCGTCGGCCGTGGAGTGACCACCCATGCGGTAGGTCACGGCCTCGATCAGCGTCGGGCCGCCGCCCTCGCGCGCCTTGTCGACCGCGGACTGCGCCGCCTTGTACACGGCGAGGAGGTCGTTGCCGTCCACGCGCACGCCTTCGAAGCCGTACGCGTCGGCTTTCATCGCCAGCGTCTCGCAAGCGGTCTGCCGCTCGCGCGGCACCGAGATCGCCCACTGGTTGTTCTGGCAGAAGAAGACCGTCGGCGTCCTGAACACCCCGGCGAAGTTCATGCCGACGTGGAACTCGCCCGTCGACGTCGCGCCATCGCCGAAGTAGACCATGGTGACGACCGGATCGCCGCGGATCTTGGCCGCCCACGCCGCGCCCACCGCCAGCGGGATCTGCGTACCCACGGGGCTCGAGGCCGTGACGACGTTGTGCGAGCGGAAGCCGTAGTGGTTCGGCATCTGGCGGCCCGCGCCGCGGTCGTTCTCGTTGCCGTAGAGCTGGGCCACGATCCACTGCAGCGGGACGCCGCGAACGAGCGCGGCGCCCAGCTCCCGGTAGGCGGGGAAGATCCAGTCCTCCTCGCGCGTGGCGTACGCGCTCCCGACCTGCGCCGCCTCCTGGCCCATGGCCGAGACGTAGAACCCGATGCGCCCCTGGCGCTGCAGGTTGAGCGCGCGCTTGTCGAAGGCGCGCTGCAGGACCATCACCCGATACAGGCGCTGGAGCTCGCCGCTGTCGATGACCGGGGCGTCGGCGCCGTCGATGCTGCCGTCGGCGCGGAGGATCTGGAGGAGGTCGGCGGTCACCGCGGGTCGCGGCGGATCGAGGAGGGGAGGGGCGCGGCGCGGCGCGCGGTCACGAGCCCGCGGGGGACTCGCTGCGAGGGCGCGTCCGTCCAGCCGACGTGCGCGCCACGATCCGCCGCGGACGGCCGGCCCGCAGGGCGGCCTCGGCAGCCTGCTCCTTCTTGCGCTTGTTGCGCCGGCTCCGGCGCTGCGCCTTCTCCACCTTGTTGTACTGCTTGCCCATGCGTGATCCTCGAGGTGCTCGGGAAAAGGGAGGGCAAGTCTACGAGCCGCCTGGGGGGTTGGCAAGCTGATGGACCGGTGTGCAGGCCCGTTCGGCGCACGAGAGCGGCACGTCGAGGATGGCATGCTCCTTCCAGTCCGGCGCGTCGAAGTGCCACCACTCCGTGGGCAGCGGCTCGAACCCCTCGGCCGTCATGGCGTCCTCGAGCCGCTGGCGGTTGGCGTTCTGGTCCGCCGTTCCGCCGCCGTAGTCGCGATGCGCCCGCGGGGTGAAGTCGTCATATTCGGTCGGCATCGGAAGCTCCGCGCCGGAGTCGTCCACGAGGGTGAGGTCCACGGCCGCCCCGCGGTTGTGGCGCGAGCCCTTCTCCGGGTTCGCGACGTAGCGCTCGTCGGGAACGAGCGCCCACAGCTTGCGCTGGATCGAGAGCGGCCGGTAGCAGTCGAAGAGCTTGAGGCGCAGGCCCTCGGACCGGAGCCGCGCGTGCACGCGCGCCAGCCGCTCGGCGATGGGCGCGCGCAGCAGACAGCGCGCCACCGGATAGAGCGTGGTCCCGGTGAAGTTGTCGGGGGTGGCGTAGCGGACGTCGAGGACGAGGGTGGAGTCCACCGCGAGCGCGTCCACGAGCCCGGCGGGAGGGCTCGTATTCGCGGTCCGCTCCCGGGCGAGGGCGCTCGAATCCGCTCTTCCCTCCTGGGCGGAAGCGGCCTCGCCCGTCCCGCGTCCGGCGGACGATGGTTCGGGGATCGGAGCCTGCGCGCAGGCGCTCGTAACGACCTGAGCCGCGAGCACCGCCGCGAGAAAGGACGAGCGTTTGGCGTTCATCGACGAGGCCCGAATCTACGTCGAGGCCGGCAAGGGCGGCGAGGGCATGATCTCGTTCCGGCGCGAGAAGTACGTCCCGCACGGCGGCCCCGACGGCGGCGACGGCGGCCGCGGCGGCGACGTGGTCCTGGAGAGCGACCCCAACCTCACCACGCTGCAGGATTTCCGCTACCGCTCCCGCTACCAGGCCGCCCGGGGGGCGCACGGCGGCGGCTCCAACCGCACCGGGGCCGAGGGCGGGGGCGTGCTGCTGCGCGTCCCCGTCGGCACCCTCGTGCGGGACGCCGAGACGGGGGATCTCCTGGGGGACCTGCTCGAGGCCGGCCAGCGGCTGCTCGTGGCGCGCGGCGGACGCGGGGGCCGCGGCAACGCGCGCTTCGCCACCGCCACGCGACAGGCGCCGCAGGAAGCCGAGTCGGGTCGCCCCGGCGAGGCTCGCACGCTGCAGCTCGAGCTGAAGCTGCTCGCTGACGTGGGGCTGGTGGGGAGCCCGAACGCCGGCAAGTCCACGCTGCTCGCGCGCGTGAGCGCCGCGCGGCCGCGCATCGCCGACTACCCGTTCACCACGCTCGTGCCGAACCTGGGCGTGGTGAGTGTGGGCGACGGCAGCTTCGTCATGGCTGACATCCCGGGACTCATCGAGGGGGCGCACCTGGGGAAGGGGTTGGGCATCCAGTTCCTGCGCCACATCGAGCGCACGCGCTACCTCCTCGTGCTGATCGAGGCCACGCGCGAGGACCCGCTCGAGGAGTACCGCAAGCTGCGCGCGGAGCTCCGCGCCCACGCGGAGTCGCTCGCCGATCTCCCGCACCTGGTCGTCATCACCAAGGTGGACCTGGTGCCCGGCCGGGAGCCGTCCGCGCAGAGCTTCCCGGAGTCCGATGGAGTGCTCGCCGTCTCGAGCGTCACCGGCGAGGGCGTTCCCACGCTCCTCCACGCCATCGCGGCGGGGCTGCGCGCGGGGACGGCCGAGGCGGTCCCGCCTCAACCGCTCCCGTGAAGACGCTCCTGCGCGGCGACCCGGCGTACCCCGAGCTCCTCGAGCGCATCGCGCAGCCGCCTCCGCTGCTGCACGTGATCGGCCGGCTCGAGCTGCTCGCCGGGCCGGCGGTCGCGATCGTGGGAACGCGCCGGCCCTCGTCCGAGGGGGCGCTCTTCGCCGAGCGCCTGGCGGCCGACCTCGCCGCTCGCGGGATCGTGGTCGTGAGCGGCCTCGCCTACGGGATCGACGCGGCCGCTCACCGGGGTGCCCTCGCAACCGGGGCCACGCTCGCCGTGCTCGCCTCGGGCGCCGACGTGCCCTCGCCGGTCGGGAACGCGGACCTCTACCGGCGCATCGCGGCGCGCGGCGCCGTGGTGTCGGAGTTCCCCGCCGGCACGGGCGCGCGCGCCTTCCAGTTCCTGCAGCGAAACCGCATCATCAGCGGGATCTCGCTGGGCACCGTCGTGGTGGAGGCGCCGGCGAAGAGTGGGGCCCTGGTCACCGCGCGACACGCCGCCGAGCAGGACCGCGAGGTGTTCGCCGTCCCGGGCTCGCCGCTGCGCGAGGGGAGCGCGGGCCCCAACGCCCTCCTCAAGGACGGCGCCTGCCTGGTGCGCGGCTGGGAAGACGTGGTGCGAGAGCTGCGACTCGGAGGAGATCCCCCGGCCTCCGCACTCGAGGCCGCCGGAGGGCCGGGGCAGCGGCTGGCGGGGGGGATCGAGCCCGGACACGCCGGCTATCGGCCGGAGAGCGCCCCCGGGCGAGGGGACGTGCTGCGCCTGCTCGGGGCCGCGCCGAAGCACGTGGACGAGCTGCTCGCGGAGTCGGGTCGCGGCGTGGCGGAGCTCCTCTCGGAGCTCGGCGAGCTCGAGGTGCTCGGCAGCGTGCGCCAGCACCCCGGGAAGTTCTTCAGCCGCGGCTGAGGCGACGGGGCGCGACACTTGGGAGGGGTTGGCCACGTGACGAGGAAGGTCCGCGCCAGAGACCTCGGCGTACCCTTCGAAGGGCAGCCGGGCCCGCTCAACGCGATCACCGACGTGGAGGGGGTCGAGGTCGGACACGTCACACTGGTCGAGGGCGAAGGTCCGCTGAACGTGGGCCAGGGGCCGGTGCGTACCGGGGTGACCGCCGTGCTGCCCCGCGGCCGCCGAGACCCCGATCCGGTATTCGGCGGCTGGTTCTCGCTGAACGGCAACGGGGAGATGACGGGGACCACGTGGCTGGAGGAGTCCGGCTTCCTCGAAGGTCCGGTGACGCTCACCAACACGCACAGCGTCGGAACCGTGCGCGACGCCGTGATCGGCTGGCAGGTCCGCAGCGGGACGATCCCCAACGGCCTCTTCTCGCTCCCGGTCGTGTCGGAGACGTGGGACGGCCGCCTGAACGACGTGAACGGATTCCACGTGCGCGAGCGCCACGTCGTGGAGGCGCTGGAGAGCGCGGCGGGCGGCCCGGTCGCGGAAGGCAACGTGGGCGGGGGCACGGGAACGATCTGCCACGGGTTCAAGGGCGGGATCGGCACGGCGTCCCGGTGGCTGGACGAGCCCGCCGGGGGCTTCACGGTCGGCGTGCTGGCCCAGTGCAACCACGGCTCCCGGCTCCAGCTGCGGATCGCGGGCGTCCCCGTGGGCCTGGAGCTCTCCGCCGGCGAGCCCTCCTCCGGAGAGCCGCCAGCGCAGCTGCCGCCGCCGGGCGCGCGCGACGCCGGTGAATCGGGATCGATCGTGGTCCTGATCGCCACCGACGCGCCGCTGCTCCCGCACCAGCTGAAGCGCCTGGCGCGCCGCGGCGCCCTGGGCCTGGCGCGCAACGGCAGCGTCGCGGGGAACGGCTCGGGCGACCTCTTCCTCGCCTTCTCCACGGCGAACTCCGGCGTCGCGCGCCCCGCCGGCATCGCGCGGGCGGCGATGCTCCCCAACGACCGCATGGATCCGCTCTTCGCGGCCACGGTCGAGGCGACGGAGGAGGCCATCGTCAACGCGCTGGTGGCTGCCGAGACCATGACCGGCGCGGACGGCCGGCGCGTGGAGGCGCTGCCCCACGAGGCGCTGCGGGACGTGCTGCGGAGGCACGGACGACTCCTTGCCGGGGGCGAGCTGGCCGCGGCGGAGACCGCCGCCTCGGCGTCGCCGCAGGCTTCGTGATCCACGGCATCGTGATTCCATGTCCCGCGCCATAGCGATTTCGTCGTTCCAGCGGCCTCGTGTCCCCGTGGATTTCACCCACCCCGTCCGGTGATCGGGGTTCTCGCGATCCCCGGCTCTCTCCAAGGAGACGTGAAATGAGGCGCGCAATCGGTTTCGCCTTCCTGCTTCTTCTGGGCTGCGCCACTTCGAATCCATCCACGGAGACCCGGCAGGATGTCGTCGCCGAGGAGGCCGCGATCCGCTCGCTGGACGAACAGGAGCGGACGGCCGTTCTCAACCGTGACGCCTCGGCGCTGGAGCGCCTGTGGGCTGATTCCTTCACCGTCAACGCCCCCTCGGGCCAGGTGGCGAGCGGAAAGAGCCAGGTCATGGCTCTGCTCCGGCAGGGGCTGATCCACTACTCGACCTTCGATCGCCAGGTCGAAGCCGTCCGGATCGACGGCGACGTCGCGATCGTGATGGGGCGCCGAGACGGTCCAGCCGATCGGCGAGGCGCCGCTGGCGGGGCAGACGGTGCGGCGCCGGTTCACGAACATCTGGAAGGAGGACGGCGGGACGTGGCGCCTGATCGCGCGCCATGCCAACGTGGTTCCGCTCCGCTGACGCGCCGCCCCCACGCTCGGCGTGTCTCGCCCCATCCGAGGATGGCCGCTTCTCCTCGGGCCCCAAGTAGCGACAGTACCCAAAGGAGGCATCACGAACATGGCGATCGAAGCCGTTCCCCGCGGCTACCACACGGCGACACCGTATCTGATCGTGCACGACGGGACGGGCGCTCTGGAGTTCTACGCGAAGGCATTCGGTGCCACCGAGTCGATGCGCTTTCCGGCTCCCGGCGGAAAGATCGGACACGCCGAGATCAAGATCGGTGACTCGCCGATCATGCTCGCCGACGAGTTCCCGGACATGGGCTATCGCAGCGCGCAGGCGCTCGGCGGCTCGCCGGTCAGCATCCTCCTCTACGTCGAGGACGTGGATGCGCGCTTCAGCCGGGCGACCGCCGCCGGGGCGACCGTCCTGCGACCGGTCGAGCATCAGTTCTACGGCGACCGGTCCGGCACCTTGAAGGATCCCTTCGGCCACGTCTGGACGATCGCGACGCACGTGGAGGACGTCTCACCCGAGGAGATGCAGAGGCGCGCCGAGGCGATGCAGAAGGCATGAGCTTCGCGCTCTACCTGCACGTCCCCTTCTGCACGCGCACCTGCCCGTACTGCGACTTCTATCAGGTGCCCCACCGCGCGGGCCAGCGGGAGGCGGCGTTCGTGGAGGCCGTGCTGCTCGAGGCGCGTCAGGTGCGCGAGGAGCTGGACCTCGCGAAGCGGAAGGTCGCGACGCTGTACTGGGGTGGCGGCACGCCGTCGCTCCTGGCACCCGCGACCATCGAGCGGCTGGCGGCGGGGCTGCGCGGGTCCTTCTCCTTCGCCTGTGATCTGGAGTTCACCGTCGAGGCGAATCCGGGCGAGGCGGGCGCCGAGACGCTGCGCGCGCTGCGCCGCGCGGGCGCCAACCGGCTGAGCCTCGGGTGCCAGTCGTTCCAGCCGGAGCGCCTCGCGTTCCTGGGCCGGCTGCACACGCCCGACGACAACCGTCGGGCGCTGGCGGAGGCGCGCGCTCAGGGATTCGAGAACGTCAGCGTGGACCTGATCTTCAACCTGCCCCCCGAGTTCCCGCGCGAGCAGTGGCGGCGAGACGTGGAAGAGGTGGTCGCTCTCGCGCCGGAGCACGTCTCGGCTTACGGCCTCACCCTCGAGCCGCGGACGCCGTTCGGCCGCAGGGCCGGGCGCGGCGCGCTGCGGCTCCTGGAGCCCGAAGAATACGCCGAGGAGTACCTGTGGGCGGCCGCGGCGTTGGAGGCGGCGGGATATCTCCAGTACGAGACCTCGAGCTTCGCCAGGCCCGGCAGGGAGTCGCGACACAACAGCCGCTATTGGGCCGGCGGCGACTACGTCGGGCTGGGACCGGGAGCGCACTCGCTGTGGTCGCAACGTCGCTGGGCCAACGTCCGTTCCCTGGAGAGGTGGATCGCGGGAGTGAGCGCCGGCACGCCCGCCCGCGAGCTGGACGACACCGGCGGCGGGTCAGAGCCCTATGCCGAGACGCTGTACCTCGGCCTGCGCTCGAGGCGCGGATTGGCCCTCGAGGCGTTGCGCGGCGACGTCGGCAGCGTGCGCCGGCTCACCGCCGGGCTCCTCGACTCGGGACTCGCTCGGCAGGAAGGTGAAAGGCTGGTCCTGACCGCGGGGGGGCATCTGCTCCTCGACGAGATCGTGTCCCGCCTGCTGGCGCTCGATCCGGCCGCCTGAGCTCGAGGGGGAGCGGGCCGCCCATTCCATCCCGCCACGAGACGGCGATCCGGCGCCCGCCCGTGCGAGCCCTCCGGCGCGGCATCGTGGGGCTGGCAGCCGGTTGTCCTGGGCATCATCCATAAGTCCAATCGGGACAGCGGCTTCCAGCATTGACTTAGCCGCGTGCTGCGCTTAGCCTTGCGTTCATGAGCGCCCCCATCCCGATTCGCCGCCGGCCCGCCGGACAAGACGATCCGCTGACCGAGCGCGAGGCTCTCGTCCTGCAGGCGATCATCAGCCACTACGTGATGACCGCCGAGCCCACCGGGAGCCGCACCCTGGCCCGGATGTTCGACCTGGGCGTGAGCCCGGCCACCATCCGGAACACGATGCGCGACCTGGAGGAGAAGGGGCTGCTCTTCCATCCACACACCTCCGCGGGGCGCATCCCCACGGACAAGGCCTACCGCCTCTACGTCGACCGGCTGATGCACGCGCGGGAGCTCTCGCGGGAGGAGATCCGCCAGCTGCGCGAGCGACTCGAGGGGACCGCGCTCGAGAGCGAGCGCTTCATCGCGGCCGCGGTGCAGGCGCTCTCCGTGCTGACGCGGGAGCTCGGAGTGGCCCTGGCCCCGAGCCTCGAGGAGGGGCGGCTCGAGCGCCTCGACCTGCTGCAGGTCGCCTCCGAGCGCGTCCTGCTCGTCCTGGGAATCAAGTCGGCCCACGTGAAGACGATCTTCGTCGACGTGCCGCGCGAGCTCTCGCCGGAGGCACTGCACGAGATCGCCGCCTTCCTGAACGAGCGCCTCGCCGGCCTGACTCTGCGCGAGGTGCGCGAGACGTTCGCCCGCCGGGTCGCTGAAGCTCCCGCGGGACGCGAGGACCTGCTGAACATCTTCGTGCAGTCCGTGGACCGCATCTTCGGCGAAGACCCGGGGCCCCAGCAGCAGGTCGTGCTGGGGTCCACTTCGGGCCTCACGGCACAGCCGGAGTTCGCCTCCGGGACGAGCCTGCGCACTCTGCTCGCGCTGACCGAGGAGCGGGCGGGACTCGCCCGGGCCCTCGCCGCGCCGGACCCCGCCCTGCGCATCACGATCGGCGTCGAGAACGCGATCCCTACGCTCAGCGAGTTCAGCCTGGTCACGGCCGGCTACCGGATCGGGGGGACGCACGGAACCATCGGCGTGATGGGCCCGACACGCATGCCGTACGAGAAGGTCATCGGGCTCGTGCGCTACACCAGCCAGCTGCTCTCGCAGGTCTTCGCCGAGCTCGAGGAAGGGTCTCCCGGCTCGGCGCGAGGGAGCCGCGAGTGAAGCGGGACTTCTACGAGATCCTCGGCGTGGTCCGCGAGGCGGGGGCGGACGAGATCAAGCGCGCCTACCGTCAGCTCGCCCTGCGCTACCATCCGGACCGCAACCCGGAGGACGCCGACGCCGAGGCGCGCTTCAAGGAGGCGACGGAGGCCTACGAGGTCCTGAAGGACCCGCAGAAGCGCTCGGCGTACGACCGCTTCGGCCACGCCGGCGTGCGCGGCGGCTTCACGGGCGAGGCGTTCGACCTCGGCGAGGCGCTGCAGGCGTTCATGCGCGACTTCGGTGGGTTCGGCGGGCTCGAGGACCTCTTCGGCGCCGGCCCGCGCTCGCGGGGCGCCAACCGGCGCGGCGCGGACGTGCAGGTGCGCGTCCAGCTGACGCTGCCCGAAGTGGCCACGGGCGCGGAGAAGACGCTCACGCTCGCCATCCTCGAGCCGTGCGCGGAGTGCAGCGGCACCGGCTCCGAGACCGGCCAGCGGGTCGGCTGCCGGGAGTGCGGCGGGAGCGGCGAGGTGCGCCAGACGCGGCGCTCGATCTTCGGCCAGTTCGTGAACGTCATGCCGTGCCCGCGCTGTTTCGGCTCCGGGACGATCGTCGAGAAGGCATGCCGCACCTGTGGCGGCGAGGGCCGGCAGCGGCGCGAGAAGCGGATCAAGGTGCGCATCCCGGCGGGGGTCTCCACCGGCAACTTTCTCACGCTGCGCGGCCAGGGGAACGTCGGTCCCAATGGCGGCGCGCGCGGCAACGTCGTGGTCGTGCTGGAGGTCCTCGAGCACGCTGCGTTCCATCGCGAAGGCGACGACGTGGTGCTCGAGCAGCCCGTGTCCTTTGCGCAGGCGGCTCTCGGCGCCACACTGGCCGTGCCGACGCTGGACGGGGACGCCGAGCTGGAGGTGCCGGCCGGCACCCAGTCCGGCACCGTGTTGACGCTGCGCCAGAGGGGCATTCCGCACCTCTCCGGGAAGGGTCGTGGCGACCTGCTCGTCCACGTGCGCGTGTGGACGCCCGAGCGGCTCTCCACGGAGGAGCGGCGGCTGATCGAGGAGCTCGCGACCTTCGAGAACCAGCGCCCGCCCTCCGGGGTCCGCGCGGGGTTCTGGGATCGCGTGAAGGAGGCGTTCAGCGCGTGAGCGCGCACGCGAGGGCCGCCGCCGGGTGAGACCTCGCGTGTTCCGCGGCGTGGAGGTCCTGGGGAGCACCGGCGACGAGGAGACGGTCGCGCGGATCGCGGAGGAGATCGCGAGCCCGGGCGTGGAGCAGCGCGAGGGCGCCGACGGCGTCCGTTATCGCGTGTTCTTTCCCGAGGGGCCGCCGCTCGCGTTCGCCAGACGCCTGCGGGAGCTGTGGGCGACCTACGCCGGAGGCGAGCCGCCCCCGCTCTCTCCGCTCACCGAGGAGGAGCGAGACTGGGCCGACGCGGGCCGCCGGGCGTTCGGCGGCACGGAGGTGGGCCCCTTCTGGATCGGTCCCCCCTGGCTGGCGCCACCCCCGAACCGGAGCGCGATTCGCATCAACCCGGGCCGGGCTTTCGGCACCGGCCTGCACCCCACGACCCGTCTCGCGCTGGTGCTGCTCCTGCCGCGCGTCGCGCCTCAGGCGCGTGTCCTCGACGTGGGAACCGGCAGCGGCATCCTCGCGCTGGCGGCGCTGGCGCTGGGAGCGGCGCGCGTCACGGCGCTGGACGTCGACCTGCACGCGCTGCGGAACGCGCGCGAGAACGCGCTGCTCAACGCCGCACCCGAGCGCCTGCTGCTCGTGGCCGGGTCGGCCGGATGTCTCGCGCCGGGCCTCCACGGATTCGATCCGGTCGTGGCCAATCTCGAGCACGCCCTCCTCTTGCCGCTCCTGCCGCTGCTCGTCTCCGCGCTGGCACCCGAGGGCTCGCTCGTCGTCTCGGGGATCACCCTGGAGCAGCGCGATGCGTTCCTCACCGGGGCGGAGGAGGAGGCGTTCGCCGTGCACGAGACGGCGGAGGAGGAGGGCTGGTGGGCCGCCGCGCTGCTCGCCCGCTAGAGGGCGCGGCGCGCGAGACGGAGGAGGGCGGGACCTCCTTCCTGCTGGATCGGTCGTGGGAGGTCGGCGAGCGTGCCGCTCTCTCCGCCGCGGAGGCCCACCACGCGCTGCGGGTGCTGCGGCTCGGCGCAGGAGCGATCGTGGCCGCTACCGACGGCCGCGGGGGCCGGTACCGGCTGCGGCTGCTTCCGGAGGGCGGCGGCTGCGGAGCGGAGGTGCTCGACCGGACGTCCGAGCCTGCGCCCTCGCCGGCCGTCGAGGTCGGAGTCGGCGCCGGGCGGCGTGAACGGCTGCTCTGGTGCGTCGAGAAGCTCACCGAGCTCGAGGCTCGCCGGATCGCTCCCCTGCTCTCCGCCACCGTGCAGGCGCCGCGTCACCTGGCCGAGGAGGCCGGGGAGCGCCTCGCGGACAAGGCCGCCGCGCGAGCGGCGGCGGCGCTGAAGCAGTCCAGGGGAGCCTGGCTGACCCGCGTCTCCTCGCCGGTGGATCCGCGCACGTGGGCCAGCCAGCCCTTCGCCGGTGTCGCGATCCTGCTCGCGCCCCGAACCGCGGACGTTCCGCCGCTCGCCGTGGCGGCCCTCGCTCGTCTCCGGGAGCAGCCGCGGGAGTCGCCGCCTGCCTTCCGGCTGGCGATCGGTCCCGAGGGCGGTTTCCTGGAGAGCGAGGAGGAGATGCTGCTGGCGGCGGGATTCACGCGCGCGCACCTCGGCGAGCGCCGGCTGCGCTTCGAGACCGCGGCGGTCGCCGCGCTCTGCCAGGTGCGCGCCGCGGCGGCGCTGGCGGAGGCACCGTGCGCTTCCTGAGCCCTGAGGGGATGCGCGTCGTGGACCGCCGCACGATCGAAGGCGGCACCTCCGGGGGCCGGCTGATGGCCGCGGCGGGCCGCGCCGTGGCGGAGGAGACCTGGCGCGCCTTCCCGGACCCGGGACTCTCGGTGCTCGCGCTCTGCGGGACCGGGCACAACGGTGGGGATGGCTTCGTGGCCGCGCGTGAGCTCCTGGGCCGCTACCGCCGGGTCAGGGTGGCGCTGGCCGGCGAGCCCGCGGGCCTCCGCGGAGACGCGAGCGCCGCGGCGGAGGACTACCGCGGCGCCGGCGGCGAGGTGCGCCGGGTGCGCTCCGCGGGCGAGCTCCGCGGGCTGCTCGAGCACAGCGACGTCCTCGTCGACGCCCTGCTCGGCACCGGGGTCGCGGGCGAGCTGCGAGACCTCCCGCGGGAGCTCCTCGAAGCCGCCTGCGGCTTCGCCGGGGGCGTCGTGGCAGTGGACGCGCCCTCGGGTCTGGACCTGGCCACCGGAACGCTGCTGGGCCCGGTCCCGCGCGCCGACCTCACCGTGACCTTCGGCGCGGCGAAGCTCGGTCACGTGCTGGGCGCGGGGCCGGACGTGAGCGGCCGGATCGTGGTGCGCGCGATCGGGCTCGACGCCGACGCGCTGGCAGATGCCGCGGGGGCCCCGGACTCCGCGCGCGCGCTGAGCTTCCGTGAAGCCGAGCGGCTGCTGCCGCTGCCCGGCCGGAGGGCCCACAAGCGCGATGCCGGCGTCGTCGTGGTGGTCGCGGGATCGCGGGCGTACTCGGGCGCGGCGGTGCTGGCGTGCCGCGGCGCATCGCTGGCGGGCGCGGGACTCGTGCACGCGCTCGTGCCGGCCTGCCTCAAGTCGCCCCTCACCGCGGCTCACCCCGAGATCATCGCGGCCGCGCTGCCCGAGGAGGCCGATGGGAGCCTCGGCGCCGGGGCCGAGCGGCCTCTGCGGGAGGCGCTCGAGAAGGCGCGTCCGGACGCCGTGGTGCTCGGGCCCGGCCTGGGGGGAGCGGACGGCACGCGCGGCCTGGTGCGGGGCCTGCTGCGGAGCCTCTCCGCCGGTGAGGGAGCCGCGGACGGCCAGACGCGGAGCGGCGCACGCGCGGGCGGCGCCGGGGGGCCCGCGCTCCTGCTGGATGCCGACGCGCTGAACGCCTTCGCGGGCGAGCGGCACCGCATCGCCGACGCTGCCCGGCGGACGCGCCTGGCCATGACGCCGCACCCGGGCGAGCTGGGCCGGCTCCTCCAGATGCCGGCGCGCGAGGTGGACCGCCGGCGCGTCGATCTCGCGCGCCAGGTCGCGGGCGAGCTCGGCTGCGCGGTCCTCCTGAAGGGGGTGCCTACCGTCGTCTGCGGCCCGGACGCGAGGACCCTGCTGAACCTGACCGGCAACGCCGCGCTCGCGCGCGGGGGAACGGGCGACCTGCTGAGCGGCATCGCGGGAACGTTCCTCGCCAAGGGGCTCCAGGCGCTCGACGCGCTCGGGCTGGGAGCGTTCGTCCAGGGCCTGGCGGGCGATCTCGCGCGGGCGCGGCTGGGAACGCTCTCCGCCACCGCCGGCGAGATCGCGCGCGACCTGCCGCGCGCGTTGCGCGCGCTCGAGCGGGGTTCGACCGCGGCGCTAGCGCGACGCCTCGGCACGAGTTACGCGGAGCTCCTCGAGGAACCCCCCGTCAACGAGGACGAAGGATGACTCCACGATCGGACGGCGCGGTCTCGTCCCGCCGCCTCCGGGTGCGCGGCCGCGGGCCGCAGGGCCTCGTAGCGGCGCTGTCCCTGCTGCTTGCCGCCTGCGGTGCCGCGGCCTCCGGCTCCGGAGGCCCCGGCGGCTCGCTCCTGCCTGCGGCCGCTGGCGGCCGGCACCCGCCGGTCTCGGGCGTGCACCGCGCCGAGGAGTGGATCACCGTCTCCGACTTCCGTCACGTGACGGCCGTGGCCGCCGGGGACGGCGAGGCGTACGTCGGAAGCACCGGAGGCATCGAGGTGCTGCCGGCATTCGCGACGCTGCCGGTCACGACCCTCACCGCGGGCGATGGGCTGCCCTCCTCGGTCGTGACGGCGCTGGCGTTCGAGGCCGGCCGCGGCAGCCTCTGGATCGGTACCGCGCTGGGACTCGCGCGCTACGATCCCTTCGCGCGGGAGGTCGTCCAGGATCCCGTCGGCCTCGGGACCGTGCCGATCCGCGAGCTGCGCGTCTCGGGCGACGTCGCGCTCGGGCCGGGCGCGTCGGGAGATCTGTTCGTGCTCGCCGCGGACGAGTGGTTTCGCGTGGATCCCTTCACGTCCAGCGCCCGATCGGTTTCGGCGGGCGAGGTGCCGCCGCCCTCGGGCGGCTTCGACTGGCGCGGGCTGCCGTTCGTCGGTGGAGGCGTGCTGCGGGGCGAGCGCTCGGGCAGGCGCGAGAGCTTCCGCGTGACCGCCGGCGAGGCGCTCTTCGGCGGGCGCGCGGTGCTGGGGACGTGGGGTGGGAACGCCTACGTGTTCGAGCCCTCACGGGCCACCGCGGACGCGGTGGCGTACGGGCTGGCCGGCCCGGGTGGCGGAGCCCTCGGCTGGGACGGAGAGCGGCTCTGGTTCACCAACGCCGCGGCTTCGCCCCAGCGTGAGGCGCGCGCGTTCGCTCTCCCTCCGGTGGCCGACGAGCATGGGATCGCCTCCTCCAGCGGCCGACTCACCGACTGGCGCCATACCTATCCGGGGCTCGAGCCGGGACTGCCGTCGGATCGCGTCCTCGACGTCGCGTTCGCCGGCGGACGCGCCTTCTTCGCCACCGAAGCCGGCCTGGGGGTCCTGGACGCCGGGACCGGGGCCTGGAGCAGGCTCTCGGGAGCGGCCGCGGGAGATGAGACGCTCGCGGTGGAACCTGCCGCCGACGGCCTGTGGGTCGGGACGCGGCGGGGGTTGCTCGCGCTGCGCTGGATCGCTCCCGGAGGTGCCGGGGGGCCGGAGGACGGCTCCCGCGCCGGCGGCGGGCTCGCGGTGGCGGGACGCTGGCTGGAGGGGCGCGAGATCCGCGCGCTCGCCGGGAACGCGGCGGCGCTCTACGCGGCGACGGACCTCGGGCTCTTCCGCCTGGCCCCGGTGGGCCCGGACGCGTCCCGGTGGGAGCTGGTGGAGGTCGTCACCGCGGGCCGAGACCTGCGCGACCTCGTGCTCGTCGACGACGAGCTGGTGGTGGCGGGCGACCGTGGCGTCGAGCTGATCCCGCTCGCCGCGGGCGAGCCCCAGCTCTTCCTCGTCGGAGAGAGTCAGCTCGACGAGCCGCCGTTGGCGGTCGCGGCGGACCGCGGGAACGTCTGGATCGGAACCCGGGACGGCGTCGCGCGGTGGGACCGCATTCGGCGGACCTGGACGGAGTACGGCCTCGCCGACGGGCTGCCCGAGCTGCCCGTTCTCGACGTGCTGATCCAGGACGCGCGCTACGTGTGGTTCTCCACTCCAGGCGGCGTGACGCGCTACGACCTGGGCGATCCGCCACGGTCGCGGTGAGCGAGTCGCGGCTTCACCCGGACGAGGACGTGCTCACCCGCGCCTTCGCGGCGATCGCGCCACTTCCCCCGGAAGGCGTGCTGCTCCTCGGCATCGGCGACGACGCCGCGGTCCTGCGGCCGCTCCCCGGCGAGGACCTCGTCTGGACGGTGGATTCGCTGGAGGAGGGGATCGACTTCGAGCGCGCCTGGCTCGATCTGGAAGAGGCGGGTGGACGGGCCGTGGGAGCTGCGCTGAGCGACCTCGCCGCGATGGGCGCGCGCCCGCTGGCGCTGCTCCTGGCGCTGGGGAGTGCCAGCGAGGAGGCGGGCAGGGAGCTCCTGACGCTCTTCCGTGGCGCGGCGAGCGCCGGGGAGCGGTTCGGCGCCGCCGTCGCGGGCGGTGACCTCACGCACCGGGAGCGGGGCGCGGCAGTGACGGTGACCGCGCTCGGCGCCGTGCCTGCCGGGGCCGCGATCCGGCGCTCGGGGGCCCGGGCCGGGGACGAGCTGTGGGTCACCGGCACGCTCGGGGCCGCGGCAGCCGGGCTGCGCCTGCTGCGGAGTCATGGCCGGGCCCGCGCGGCGGCCGAGGATCCCGGCGCGGTCGAGCGCTTCGTGCGGCCGGTCCCACGCCTTCGGGAGGGGGCCTGGCTGCTCGAGCGCTCGGCTGTGCGCGCGGCGCTCGACCTGAGCGACGGGCTCGCCCGCGATCTCGCCCGCCTGTGCGCCGCGAGCCGGGTGGGCGCTCGTCTGGATGAGGACGCGCTGCGGAGGGTCGCGCATCGGCGGGACGCGGATGGGCTGCGCGACGCGCTGCACGGCGGGGAGGACTTCGAGCTCCTGCTCGCGGTCGCCCCAGGCGTCGCCGCTGGCGTGGCGGAGGACTTCCGCGCCCGCTTCGACCTGCCGCTCACCCGCGTGGGGCACTTCGTCTCCGGCAGCGGCGTCACCGTGCGCGGTCCCTCCGGCGAGGGGCCGTTGCCGCCGGAGGGCTTCGATCCCCTGGCGAGGCCTTCCGCCCGCCGCGGGCCGGCGACAGCTTGCCGGACCGACTCCCAGCCCGCGGAAAGGAGCTCCGCCTCGTGACCGCTGCACGCATCGCCGACGTCCACGCCCACTGGATCCTGGACTCGCGGGGGAACCCCACGCTGCGCGTGGCGCTCTCGACCGCCGGGGGCCACCACGGGTGGGCGATGGTCCCCTCCGGCGCCTCGACGGGCGAGCACGAGGCTCTGGAGCTGCGCGACGGCGACCGGGAGCGCTTCGGCGGAAAGGGCGTGGCGCGTGCCGTGCAAAACGTGAACGGCACGCTGGCCGCCGCCGTGCGGGACGTCTCGGTGCTCGATCAGGCGGACGTCGACCGCAGACTGCGCGAGGCCGACGGGACGGAGACGAAGAGCCGGCTCGGGGCCAACGCGATCCTGGGAGTATCGCTTGCCGCCGCCCGGGCCCGCGCCTCGGCGCTCGGGCAGCCGCTCTACCGCAGCCTCGGCGAGGGCTTCGGCGAGCCCGTGCTTCCGGTGCCGCTCCTGAACGTCCTCAACGGCGGCGCCCATGCCGACAACAACGTCGACGTGCAGGAGTTCATGCTCGTGCCCGCCGGCGCCGGCTCGTTCTCCGAGAGCCTGCGGTCGGGCGCCGAGATCTACCAGGCGCTGAAGAGCGTGCTGCGCGAGCGCGGCCTGGCGACCGCCGTGGGGGACGAGGGTGGGTTCGCGCCGGACCTGGGCTCGAACGTCGAGGCGCTGGAGTTGCTCGTCGAGGCGGTCGGTCGCGCCGGCTACGACGCGGGCGAGGACGTCGCTCTGGCGCTCGACGTGGCGGCAACCGAGCTGGAGGACGGCGGACGCTACCGGCTCGGAGAAGGAGGCGCCGCGGTGGCCGCCGCCGGGGTCGTCGATGTCTTTCGCGGCTGGGCCGAGCGCTTCCCGCTCGTCTCCCTCGAGGACGGCCTTGGCGAAGACGACTGGGAGGGGTGGGGAACGCTGACCCGCGCTCTCGGCCAGAGGCTGCAGCTCGTGGGCGACGACCTGTTCGTGACGAACGCTGCCCGGCTCGAGCGCGGGATCCGCGACGGCGTGGCGAACGCGATCCTCGTGAAGGTGAACCAGATCGGCACGCTGACCGAGACCCTCGAGGCGATCCGGATGGCTGGGGCCGCGGGCTATCGCTACATTATCTCGCACCGCTCGGGAGAGACCGAGGACCCCTTCATCGCGGACCTCGCCGTCGGCACGGCGGCGGGCCAGATCAAGACCGGCGCCCCCTGCCGCTCCGAGCGCACTGCGAAGTACAACCGGTTGCTGGAGATCGAGGCCGAGCTCGGGCGGCGCGCGAGCTTCGCGGGCCGCTCGGCCCTCCGGCGGGGAGAGTCCGCGTCCAGCCGTGCACAACCGTAGGGTCAAGACTCCACGCGAGCTCCGGCGCCAGAAGGTGGCGTTCTGGAGCGTGTGCGCCCTGCTGGTCGCGTACGCGGTGCTCGGCGGCGACTACAAGCTGTACCACCTCCTCTTCCTGAGCTCCGAGAAGGACCGGTTGGAGCGCCAGATCGAGGACCTGCGGGCCGAGAACGCCGTCCTCGCCGAGGAAGAGCGCCGGCTTCTCGCCGACACCCTGCTGCTCGAGCGGCTCGCACGCGAGAAGGGCATGAAGCGCGATGGGGAGATCGTCTACCGGCTCATGCCGGTGCAACCCCCGACGGCGAGCGACGGCATGGCGCCCGCGGACCCGGACGACCCCGGCACGGCACAGCCGGTGGCGCCGCGAGCCGGGGACCGCGAATCCGCCGAGCCCGCAGCGCCCTCGCCGTGAGAGCGCGTCTTCGTGGGCGTGGGTTGGACGCCGACGCCTTTGCGCAAGTTCGTGGCGGTGTAGCTCAATGCAAGTTCGTGGCGGTGTAGCTCAATGGTAGAGCGGAGGAGTCATAATCCTTAGGTTGGGGGTTCGAGTCCCTCCACCGCTACTCGTCCGACGGAGCCGCGGAGATTCGCGGCTCCTCGTTCGCTGGGGCCCGCGCCGAGCGGGGGAACGCTCGCTCACCCTCGCGTTCCGTAGCACGCCTTGCGGAGGTCCGTCATGAAGCGGCGTCCGATCCTCCCGATCCTCCTGACGGTCGCCAGCCTGGCTGCGTGCTCCGGCTCGGCGCCGCGTGACGGGGATGGCACGGCCGCTGGCGACGAGGCTGCGAACCGTGATGCCCCGGTGCTCGTGTGGCTGGACGTGAGGAACGAGAGCGGCAGCCCGGTGGTTCTAACGGCTCGCGTCGGGGCGAGCCCGGAGCAGCAGCTCGGCTTCCTGGGACCGGGCGAGTATCGCCGCTATCGGCTGCCGACCGGGGCCGCGGTGACCGACGACCTCGTCGTTCGCGCGCGCGGGGAGGACGGCCGCGAGGCCACGACCACGCTGCGGGCCTCCGCGACCGATGCCGCGGGTGTCTTGAGCTGGACCGTCCCGCCGATCTGAACCCCACGCCCTCGCCGGCGTGCCTTCGAGGTCGACGATCCGGGAGGCGAACGAAAAAAGGCCGCGCGTGGAGCGCGGCCTTTTTCGTAAGAGGATCAGGGACTCACTCGTCCTCGGCCTCGGAGCGCTTCCGCCCCTCGTACAGGTCTCCCTTCTCGGAGTCCTCGCCTTCTTCCGAGGCGCTCCAGTCCTCGTCCCAACTCCCTTTGCCCGCCCCGATGTGCTCGTCTCCCGCACCGCCCATCCGGCTCCACCCGGAGCCGGCGGGAGACTCCTCCGCGTCCACCAGGTCCGAGTCGGAGTCGAGCTCGGAGGTGAGCGAAGAGCCGCCGCCCTGACCGTAGCCGCCGGAGCCGGCCGCCCCGCCGCCGCTGCGTCCCGTTGTGCCGCCGCGCGAGGTGCCGCCGCCACGGCCGGAGGACGAGGCGCCGCCCGAGCGCGCGCCGCCGCCGGTCGTGCCGGAGGAAGCGCCGCCCGAGCGCGCGCCGCCGCCGCTACGCGAGGACGAGCCGCCGCCGGAACGGGCGCCGCCCGTGCCGGAGGACGATGCGCCGCCCGAACGCGACGATCCGCCTCGCGAGCCGCCCCCGCTCATGCCTGACGAGGAGCCGCGCGAACCGCCGCCCGCGCGCGACGACGAGCCGCCGGAGCGAGAGGACCCGCCGGAGCGAGAGGACCCGCCGGAGCGAGAGGACCCGCCGGAGCGAGAGGACCCGCCGGAGCGGGAACCTGCCGAGCG
>JBHENL010000252.1:0-23115 GCA_046262075.1 Gemmatimonadota bacterium | reverse complement strand
CCTCCGGAGCATCCGCGCCGGAAGCCACCGGCGAAACCGCCCCGCCGGCAAGAGGCGGCGGCTCGGCGGGACGTAGCGCGGACGCGGACGACCGCGGGCGCATATGGGCGCTCGGGCTCTCGGTGCTGCTGCTCGCCACGCTGGGTGCTTTCGCACTCGGCCGGAAAGCCGCCGAGTTCGTGCTGCTCCCCGCCACCCTGACCCGGCAGGCGAGCCCGGAGGCCCCGGACCTGGTTGGAGAGAGCCTCGCGGACGCGCGCGAGCGGGCGCGCGATGCGGGCACCGCGCTCGACGTGCTCGGTCTCGCCTACGGCTCGGAGGTCGATTCGGGAGAGGTCCTCGTCCAGTACCCGCCCGAGGGGATGCTGCTCCAGCCCGGCAAGCCCGTCGAGGTGCTCGTCGGCGCCGGACCGGGAGTGCGGCGCGTGCCGGACCTGCGCGGGCTCCCGGAGACCGCGGCACGCTCGCTGCTCGAGGCGGCGGCTCTGCTTCCGGCGCGCAGGAGCCGCATTGCCGAAGGCGGCTCGGAGACCGGGGCGGTCGCCGCCACGGATCCGCCCCCGGGCGCCGTGCTGGCCGAGGGCGACTCCGTGGTCCTGGCGGTGAGCCGCGGGGGAGCGGTGATCGAGGTGCCGGACGTGATCGGCAAGACCGTGGGCGAGGCGGCGGAGGCGCTCCGGGCGGCCGGCCTGGGGGTACGATCGGCGACGCGCGTGGAGGATCGAGATCCCGCCCAGGACGACGTGGTGCTCGCGCAGGACCCGCCGGCGGGCGGGCTCGCGCGCACCGGAACGGGCGTCTCGCTGCGGATGGGACGCGGCGGGACGGCCCCGCGGCCGCCGGCGGGCGGCGCCGGGGCCGCCGGCGACGAGGATCCGGCTGACGCGCCGGTCGCCGGGGAGCGAGGGCGACCGGACTAGACGGAGCCGCGCCGGACCCGTAAACTTCCCGTCTTTTGCGCGTCGCTGCGGGACTTCGTCCCAGCCATTCACCTGCCGGGGCACCATGTTCGAAGATCTCTCCGAGCGGCTCGAGCAGGCGTTCAGAGGGCTCCGCTCGCGGGGCGTGCTCGACGAGGCCGCCGTGGCCGAGGGGCTGCGGGAGATCCGCCGTGCGCTCCTCGAGGCCGACGTCAACTACAAGGTGGTCAAGGATTTCCTGGCCCGCGTCGAGGAACGGGCCACGGGGCAGCAGGTGCTGCGCGCCGTGGCACCCGGCCAGCAGGTCGTCAAGATCGTGCACGACGAGCTGGTGGAGCTCCTCGGCACCCGCACCCGCGGCCTCGAGCTCGGCGGCAGGCGGCCCGCGGTGATCATGCTCGTGGGGCTGCAGGGCTCCGGGAAGACCACGACCGCCGCGAAGCTGGCGCAGCGCCTGAAGCGCGAGGGGCGCACCCCCCTGCTGGTGGCGGCCGACGTCTACCGGCCCGCGGCGGTGGACCAGCTGCACACGCTGGGGGGCCAGATCGGGGTCCCGGTCCACTCCGAGCCGGGCGTCGAGGACGTGCCGGGGATCGTCGCGCGCGGCCTCGAGGCGGCTCGCGCCGGCGGGCGCGGCGTGGCGATCCTCGACACCGCCGGACGGCTGCACGTCGACACCGAGATGATGCAGGAGCTGCGCGACGTGCGGGAGCGCACCCGGCCCGACGAGGTGCTCCTCGTCGCCGACGGGATGACGGGTCAGGACGCCGTGAACGTCGCCCAGCGCTTCGACGAGGACCTGGCCCTGACCGGGGTCGTGCTCACGAAGATGGACGGCGATGCGCGCGGGGGGGCCGCGCTCTCGATCCGGGCGGTCACCGGCAAGCCGATCAAGTTCCTCGGAACGAGCGAGAGGCTGGAGGGGCTCGAGCCGTTCCATCCCGACCGGCTGGCCGGCCGGATCCTGCAGATGGGCGACGTGCTCACGCTCGTGGAGCGCGCACAGGCGACGGTGGACGAGGGCGACGCCCAGGCGCTGGAGGACAAGCTCAGGAAGCGCGGCGAGCTCGACCTGGAGGACTTCCTGCGCTCGCTGAAGCAGCTGCAGAAGCTCGGGCCGCTGGAGTCTATCCTGAAGATGCTGCCGGGCGTGAACACGCGGGCCCTGAAGGACTTCCGCGTCGAGCCGCGGCGCATGAAGCAGGCCGAGGCGATCGTCCTCTCGATGACGCCCCAGGAGCGCCGACGCCCCGGCATCCTGAACGGGTCGCGGCGCAAGCGGATCGCCCGCGGCAGCGGAACGACCGTGGCCGACGTGAACCGGCTGCTGAAGCAGTTCGGCGAGATGAACAAGATGCTCAAGGGCCTGCGCGGCGGTCGCGGCCGGGGGCTCCCGTTCGGCGTGGGGCTGCCCCGCTAGTCGCCGGCGCCCCGCTCACACAGAGGAGAGGTGACGATGTCGGTGAAGATCAGACTGCGGCGGATGGGTGCCAAGAGCCAGCCGTCGTACCGAGTGGTGGTGACCGACTCGCGCAACGCGCGCGACGGCCGGTTCATCGAGACGATCGGGTTCTACAATCCCCGTCGGGAGCCCGTGGAGCTGCGCTTCGACGAGGCGAAGACCCTGGACTGGCTGCGCAAGGGGGCCACGCCTTCCGACACTGCGCGCTCGCTGCTGAAGAAGGGCGGGGTGTGGACGAAGTTCACCGAAGGCGGAGTCGCGGCTCCGGAGCGGCGCCAGGCGACCGCCGCGCGCAAGGAGCGGGCGTCTACGCGGCGCACGGAGCGCCGGACGCGGGCCGAGGCCGCGGGCAAGCGGCCCACACCGATGAAGACGCGCACCGGCCGGACAGCGACGAAGCGCAAGCGGGAAGGGATGCCGCCGGTCTCGCAGCCGGAGGGTTGACGGCGGACGAGCCTCGATGGAGCGGCCCCAGCTGCTCGTGGGACGCGTGGCGCGGCCGCACGGGCTGCGAGGCGAGGTGAGCGTGGCCCTCCTCGGCGACGACCCGACGCGGCTGACGCCGGGACGCGAGCTTCGGTTCGAGCGACCCGGTGAGGAACCCCGCACGCTGCGCGTGGCGAGCAGCCGCCCGCAGCAGAAGCGCTTGCTCGTTCGCTTCGAAGGGATCGCCACGCGCGAGGAGGCCGAACGGCTGGCCGGCGGCGAGCTCTCGGTGCCCTTCGATCCCTCGGATCTCGGCGAGGGCGAGTACTACCCCCACCAGCTCGAAGGTCTGCGGGTCGTGACGGTCCAGGGGCAGGAGGTGGGACGTGTGGCGGGGCTGATCTTCGGTCCCGGACGCATCTTCCTGGAGCTCGCGCGCGAAGAGCGCTCCGGAACCGCCCTCATCCCCTTCCACCCCGACATCGTGAAGGCGGTGGACGTTCCGGCGGGGTCGCTCACCATCGATCCGCCGGACGGCCTGCTCGACCTCTGACGCGCGCCCTTCCCGCGCGCGCCTGCCGTCACCCACGCGATCCACGGTCCGGTGCACGTCAACGTCGTCACGATCTTCCCCGAGCTCTTCGACCTCCCGCTGCGGACCAGCATCCTCGGCCGCGCGCAGGCGGCGGGGCTCGTCTCCCACCGTGTACTGGACCTGCGCGATTTCGCCGAGGGCCCGCACCGGCAGGTGGACGACTATCCCTACGGTGGCGGCGGCGGGATGGTGCTCAAGCCCGAGCCGGTCTTCCGCGCCCTCGACGCGCTGGAGCCCACCGGCCGCGTGGTGCTGCTCTCCGCGCGAGGGGCCCTGTTCGACCACCGCGCGGCGGTGCGCCTCTCGCTGCTCGAACGGGTCACCTTCGTCTGCGGCCACTACAAGGACCTGGACGAGCGGGTGCGCGAGGCGCGGGTGGACGAGGAGATCTCGCTGGGAAACTACGTCCTCTCCGGGGGTGAGATCGCCTGCCTGGCCGTGATCGACGCCACCGTGCGGCTCCTGCCGGGGGTCCTGGGCGACTTCGACTCGGCCCAGGGCGACTCGTTCTACGAGCGCGGCCTCGGCGCGCCCTCCTACACCCGCCCGGCCGAGTTCCGGGGGCTGCGCGTCCCCGACGTGCTGCTCTCGGGCGACCACGCCGCGATCGCCCGCTGGCGCGAGGAGCAGGCGCGGGAGGTCACGCGCCGGAACCGGCCGGACCTGCTGGAGGATCCGGGCTGAGGGGGCGGCTGCCGCTCGGCCGCGGCGGTCCCGATCGCCGCTGCGGCCGCATTTGACATCGCCCTGGCCCCAGCCTAGATTCCCGCCCCTTCACGATGGCTCATCTCATTGTCCCTCAACGTCCCCGGACCCATGCACACGTTCAGCGAGATCGAGAAGGACATGCTGCGGTCCGACATCCCTGCGTTCCGCCCCGGTGACACCGTCCGCGTGAACGTGAAGGTGCGCGAGGGCGACAAGGAGCGCATCCAGGCGTTCGAGGGGGTGTGCATCCGGCGCAAGGGCAGCGGCATCACCGAGACCTTCACCGTTCGGAAGGTCTCGAACGGCGTGGGCGTCGAGCGCATCTTCCCGCTGCATTCCCCTTCGCTTCTCGGGATCGAGCGCGTCCGCGAAGGCCGGGTGCGGCGCGCGAAGATCTACTACCTGCGCAACCTCTCCGGCAAAGCCGCCCGCATCGCCGAGCGCAAGACGCAGCAGCCCACCAGCTGAGCGTCGGGCTTCGGGCCCGCCGCGGGACGTACCCGTTATCTCATGGAGCTCGCCGAGCGTCTCCCCGGCATGACCGTGGAGGAAGTGCGCCGCTACCTCTCGCGTCGCAGGCGCATCGGGGGCAAGACCGTGACCGCGCTGCTGTCCGACCGGCGGCGCGCCGTGCGTCTGCTGGGCGAGGTGTGCCGAACGCGGCTCCGCTCGCAGGCGCGTGAACGCCGGCGGCTGGCGCGGCTCGGCGAGATCGAGCGCCAGCTCTACGAGACGGGGGTCGAGCGCGTGGTGGGCGTGGACGAGGCCGGCGTGTCGCCCTTCGCGGGTCCCGTCGTCGCGGCCGCGGTGGTGCTGCCGCGCGAGGCGCGGATCGCCGCCCTCGACGACTCGAAGCGTCTCGACGAGCCCACGCGCGACCGGCTGTTCGACGAGATCCGCGCGCGCGCCGTGGACTGGGCGGTCGGCATCGCCAGCCCGCGCGCGATCGACACCTTCAACATCTACCGCGCGGCGGTCGCGGCCATGCGGCTCGCGATCGGCGGCCTGGAGGCCGCGACGCGAACCGGACTGGAGCGTCCGGAGCCGGGGGAGGACGGCCCGGCGGGCGCGCCACCGCGCCCCGCCCTGCTGCTGGACGGCCGGAGGATCCGCAATTTCCCCTACGCGCACCGCGCGATCGTGCACGGAGACGCGCGATGCCGCTCGATCGCGGCGGCTTCGATCCTCGCGAAGGTCACGCGCGACCGGCTCATGCGGTCGCTGCACGAGATCCACCCAGACTACAACTTCTCGTCGAACAAGGGCTACGGGACGAGCGAGCACCTGGACGGCATCCGCCGCCACGGCCTGTGCGCGTACCACCGCCGCACGTTCGCGCCCGTCTGGGACCTCGGCGAATCCGGCAGCCCCGAGTTCCGCCTCTGGCAGGAGGAGATCCTCCACTGCGAGGACGGCGAGAGGCTGCGCGAGATCGACGACACGCTCCAGCCGCTGCAGCCGGCCTTCCTGCCCCAGGAGTTCCGCACGCTCACACGGCTCCTGCGTCTGGCCCAGGGGCGCCTCCGAGGGTAGATTGCCGTCATGGCTACGACCGTCTCTGCCGATGTCTCCGCTCCCTCGACCGGGGAGCGTGCAGGGCTCACCGTCACGGAGCGCGCTCTGCGGCGCGTCGAGGTCCTCCTGGAGCGCGAGGGGATCGCCGGGGGTGCCCTGCGCGTGGGCCTCCGGGGAGGCGGCTGCGCCGGCTTCGAGTACACGCTGAAGCTCGAGGCGGGCGAGCCGCGTCCGGACGACACGGTCGTGGGCACCGGGAACGCGCGCGTGGTCGTGGACCCGCGCAGCCTGCGGCTGCTCACGGGCGCCGTCCTGGACTTCACCGAAGGGCTCGACGGCAAGGGCTTCGCGTTCGAGAACCCGCATGCGGTGCGGACCTGCGGCTGCGGGACCTCCTTCTCGGCCTGATCCGAGCCAGCGCCTCTCGCACCGCCGGAACACCCGCAGGCCTCGCCCTGCGGGTTTCGTTTTTGGGCCCCCACCAGGCGTGGCACATGGATGATCGACGCACCGGCAGGGCGCGGCCGGCACGGCAGGAGAGGCGTCGCGGCCGGCGTCGAGAGCAGGCGGTTTCAGCTGCGGCGGGCGGAGATGGGGCCCCGAGCGCCGAGGGCGCCGCGCTCGAGGCGAGCCGGGAGGCGCGAGCCGGTGACCCTGCGAAGATCGGGCGACGGACCGGCGCGCCACCCCCGCCGCAGCCGAGGGCGGACCTCGCGGAGACGGAGGTGCGCCTCACCGCCCGCGGGCTCGGCAGGTTCCGCAGCGGGCATCCCTGGATCTACCGCGGAGACGTCGCGGCGGTCGGCGCCCGCGTGCAGGGCGGCTCCGTCGTCCCGCTGACCGGCCCGCGCGCGGAGCTCCTGGGGCACGCGTTCTACAGCTCGACCTCCCTGATCACGCTGCGCGTGGTGCACCGCGGTCCCGCCGCTCCGGAGGGGGCGTTCTGGGCCGCTCGCCTGGACGCGGCGCTGGCGTTGCGCGAAGAGCTCTTCCCCGGCCAGCGCACGCTGCGGCTCGTCCACGGCGAATCCGACGGTCTGCCGTCGTTCGTGGCGGACCGCTACGGCGACGTGCTGGTGGTGCAGGCCCACTCGCAGGCCGCCGAGCGCCTTCTGGAGAGCTGGGTCGAGCACCTCGCGGAGCGGCTGGCACCCGTCGGCGTGCTCGCCCGCAACGACGCACGCGTGCGCGAGCTCGAGGGGCTGCCGCGCGAGGTGCGCCTGGTGCGCGGCGAGGTGCCGAAGAACGTGGAGGCGGAGTTCGACGGCCTGCGGCTGCGGCTGGACCTGTGGATGGGGCAGAAGACGGGCGCCTTCCTCGACCAGCGGGAGAACTACCGCGCCGCCGAGGGATACGCCCGCGGCCGCGTGCTGGACGCGTTCGCGTTCCAGGGCGGCTTCGCGCTCCACGCCGCCCGGCGCGCCCAGAGCGTCGAGGCGGTCGAGATCAGCGCCCTCGCGGTGCGCCGCGGCGAGGAGAACGCACGCCTCAACGGCCTCGAACGCGTGCGCTTCGTCGAGGCCAACGCGTTCGACCGGCTGCACCAGGCCGACGCCACGGGCGAGCGCTTCGACATGGTCATCCTGGATCCGCCGGCCTTCGCGAAGAACCGCGGCGCGGTGGATGCCGCCCTCCGCGGCTACAAGGAGATCAACCTGCGCGCCATGCGCGTGCTCGAGCCGGAGGGCGTGCTCGTAACCTGCAGCTGCTCCCATCACGTGGACGAGCCGCTCTTCCTCGAGGTGCTGCGGCATGCCGCAGCCGACGCCGGCCGGAGCTGCCGCATCCTCGAGCGCCGCGGCGCCGCCCGCGACCACCCCGTGCTGGCGACCTGTCCCGAGACCGGCTATCTGAAGTGCGTGGTGGCCCGCGTCGGATGAACGGCCCCTCGTCGCCCCCTCCGGCCGGCGAGCCCGCGCGGCAGAGGGCGACGCGAGCGTGACCTCGCTCCCGCCGGAAGATCTGCTGCCGCCGCCAGCGCCGTCGCACCCGGGTGCACCGCCTGCGGCCGCGGCGCGCCGGCGCGTCTTCCCCAACCTGCTGCAGACGCTGTTGCTGCTGCTGGCGTTCCTCGCCGCGATCGCCGGTGCGGCGCTGGCGCTCTCGCCGCTCCACGCGCAGGTCCCCGAGCACCTCTATTTCCTGGGCGTGATGCTGCTGGGCGAGGGGGCCGTGGTCCTGGTCGGATTTCGGCTGGGCCGCTGGCCGCTGCGGCGCGTGCTCGGCGAGCTGGGGTTCTCGGTGCGGACCTTGCGCAGGCTCGTCGCGATCGCGTTCGGGAACCTGCTCCTGATCGCCAGCCTGATCTACGTCGTCTCCGTGCTCTTCGGGCCGCTGGAGCAGGAGTACCTGCTCGAGCTCTTCACGCTCGACGACGCGGCCGAGTTCTGGGTGCTGTTCGTGATGGTGGGGCTCGCGGCCCCGCTCCTCGAGGAGTTGCTCTTCCGGGGCATCCTGCTGCGGGGCCTGGTCTCGAGCTGGGGTGCCACCGGCGGCGTCTTGTGGACGGCGTTCTTCTTCGCCCTCATCCACATGAGCCCCGTGCAGGCGGCACCCGCCTTCGTGAACGGCGCCGTCTGGGGGTTCGTGCTGCTGCGGACCGGCAGCTTCGGGGCCGTGCTGTTCCTCCACGCGCTGAACAACTCGCTCGTCTTCCTCCTGGTGCAGCTCACGATGGGCGCCGACCCCCGGACGCAGAGCCCGACGCCGGAGACGCTCACCGCCACCGGGGCCGGCGTTGCGCTGGTCACGGGCCTGGCCGGTCTGTGGCTGGTGCGCAGGGCCTACCTGAGCCTGCGACCGGCGCCGGAGCGGCTCGCGGAGCTCTGGGGCTTCCCACCCCCGATCGCCCCGGGGGTGAATGCGCCCGGGACGGCCAGCGGCGCCTGAATCCCCGCGTTCGGAAGGCGTACGCTCAGCGCGCCTCCGGCCCCTCCCGCGGGACCTCGGCAGAGTGCTCGGCCACGATCTTCCAGCCGTCCGCGCCCCGGCGGTACAGGAGGAGGCTGCGGTAGGGAGCCGCCGCGCCGGTCACGGACCAGTGGACCACGACCGCCGCGGTCTCCGCGTCCAGCGGCTGAACCTTCTCCTGCGCCGTCACGATGCCGAACGTTCCCGAGCGGCGCCGCGCTGCGGAGAACCAGGCGCGCACGAACGACTCGAAGGCCGCGCGACCCCGGTACTCTCCCGTCGGATCGACCACGACCAGCCCCGGTCCCTCGGCGTAGCCCTCCAGGAACGCCTCCACGTCCAGGCTCCGCAGCGCCTCACGCGAGGCGAGGAAGGCCTCGCGCACCTCCGCCACGGTCTCGGCCGCGCTCGCCGTACCCGACGTGTCCTCCGCGGGCGCGGCGAGCGCGACCGTGTCCACGGGCTGCTCGGAGCGCCTCGTCACCGGCGCGTCCGCCCCGTCGCAGCCGCCCGCCAGCGCGACGAACAGGACGCCGAGCGCCACGCCTGCGCCGTGCGCCCGGCGGAGCCCCTTGCGGGCGTGGCATCCGGCCTCGGACCCCGGGTATCTTGTCCGGGATGTCAAGGAACCGTCTGGAGACGACGCTCCCGCGAGGTGCCGGCGCCGGGCGCCGCGCCGGAAGAGCCCGCGCGGCGCTCGCGACCACGGTGGCGTTGCTGCTCTCGTTCCCCGTCACGCCGCGCGTGGCGGCGGCTCAGGCGTCGACCGACCGCGCCGTGCCCGTCACCGGCCGCTTCGACCCGCTCACGAACGCGTACCAGGAAGTCGTGCTCCTGCCGCTGGCCATCGAGACGGCGGCGGCGCTGCAGCGCGAGCTCCTGCGCGCGGGATACGACGTCGGGCCCGTGACGGGCGTCGTGGACGGCCGCACGCGTGGCGCGCTGCGGCAGTTCCAGATCGACCGGGGACTCCGCATCACGGGGCTGCCCGACGTCGCGACCGTGCGCGCGCTGGGGCTGCCGCTCGTGCGCGTCTCCGCGGCGGCCGCGGCGGGCGCGCCGGAGCCCTCGCGCCGCTCGCCCGGGCTGATCGTGATCGGGTCGGACTCCAGCGGCGGCGTGTCGACGGCACCCGACGGCTCGCTTGCGGCTCCCGGAGTCGGGGCGCCGCCGGCGCCGGCGGCTCCCGCCGCGCCCGTTCCTCCTCCGCTGCCCCCGCCCGGCGTAGGTCCCGTCGGGCCACCGGACGCGCCGGCCGATCGTAACGACGGCCGGCCCGAGCCCGCGGCGCCCGTCCAGGCGGCCGAGCCCGGCGCGGTCGAGCCCCGTCCCCCAGCGCCCCCCTGACCTCCGCCCGCCACGCTTCGCCACGGTTCCCTCCACCGGAGAGAGAGACTGATGCCCGTCGTGGACCAGCTGAACATCTTCCTCGAGAACCGCCCCGGCCGGCTGCGCGCCTTCTGCGAGACCCTGCAGCGGGGCGGGATCAACATGCGCGCGATCCTGCTCCCCGATAACCGCGATTACGGCGTGGCGCGGCTGGGGGGGGACGACGCGGAGGAGGCGATCCAGGTGCTGAAACGGGCCAAGATCCTGGCCTTCAAGTCGCCAGCCCTGGCGGTGCAGACGCGCAACCATCCGGGGGCTTTGAACGACCTGGCGGAGAGGCTCTCGCAGGAAGGGGTCGAGATCGAGTACGCCTATGGCTCGGGAACGGGGGACGGGGCCACGCTGATCCTGGGGGTGTCCGACCTCGAGCGCGCCGACCGCCTGCTGGGCGCGACGGAGGAGCCCATCGCCGCCCAAGGGGAGCGGGGGGTCGGCTTCCGGGACCGCGCCGCGACCTAGGCTCGCGCCTCCGCCCTCCCGGCCGCGACCTCCTCGCGCAACTCGCGCGCGGCCTGCACGATCACCTTCAGCTTCTCGATCGTTTCCTCGCGCGTGCGCGTCTTGAGGCCGCAGTCGGGATCGATCGTGATCCGCTCCGCCGGCAGCACCTCGAGGGCGGCGCGCACCCGGCGCTTCACGTCCTCCACGCTCTCCAGCTCGTGGCTATGCACGTCCACGGCCCCGAAGGCGATCTCCTTCGTGAAGGGGCTCTTCGCGAAGAGCCCCAGCATGTCGAGCTCGCTGTTGCTCATCTCGAGGTCGAACTGGTCCACGGGGATGCGCAGCATGTCGGGGTAGATCGCGGCGAAGTCGCCGTAGCAGATGTGCGTGATCGTCTTCACGTCGCCGGGCAGCCCGTCGGTGCAGATCGCCATCCCCTCCACCGCCACCTCGAGCTCGTCGGGGCGGGTCGACACGGCCGGCTCGTCGATCTGCACGTACTTGCAGCCCGCCTCGACGAGCGCGTCGACTTCCTCGCGCAGGGCGCCCGCCAGCGCCAGGGTGAGGCCGCGCCGATCCGGGTACGCTTCGTTGAAGGACCAGTCCATCATCGTGTAGGGGCCCGTGAGAATCCCCTTGACGGGACGCTCCGTGAGCCCCTGGGCGTAGCGCCACCACTCCACGGTCATGGGTTCGCGGAAGCGCACCTCGCGCCTGGCGATCGGCTTCTTGTAGTAGCGGTTGCCGTAGGAGCGCACGAGCCCGCTGGTCTCGAATCCCTCCAGCCGGTCGGCGAAGAACGCCGCCATGTCGCCGCGGTACATCTCCCCGTCGACCACGATGTCGATCCCGATCTGCTCCTGCAGCCGGATCCACTCCTCGGTGGCCTTGCGCTCCAGCTCGCGCAGGCCGCCGTCGTCGAGCTCGCCGCGCTGATGGCGCGTGCGTGCCTTCTTCAGGTAGTCCGGCTTGGGGAAGCTGCCGACGCTCGTCGTGGGGAACAGCACGGGACCTCGCAAGGAAGGGTACGGTGGGCGGCGCTCAGCGCACGGCGCCCGCGAGAGCGTCCCGCGTCTGGGCCAGGCGCCGAAGCTTCAGGCGCGCGGTCTCGCGCGGCAGGAACTCGAGCCCGCAGTTCGAGGTGATCAGCAGCGGGCAGCTCTCGGGGATGCGGGCGCGCACGGGCTCCGCCTCGCGCGCCAGCTCCGAGGCATCCTCGAGCCGCGTGTTGCGAGCGTCCACGAGGCCCAGACTGAGCGTTGCCCCGTCGGGGAACCCGGCGGGATCGAGTGCTCCGGCGTTCGCCGCGTGCGAGCGCAGGTCCAGGTGATAGCCGTCGACGTCGAGCTCGAAGAGCTTGCGCCAGCTGCCGGAGACGTCGCCGAAGAAGGGCGCGACCACGACCGGCAGCGCGAGGTCGCGCCGCAGCGCGGCATACGCCTCACGCATCAGGCGGAGATCGGTGCGGGTCCCGAATGCCGGCTCCTCGACCTGGACGTAGGCCAGGTCCAGCTCGTCCCAGCTCTGCATCTCGCGGTTGAGCGCCTCGGCGACCGCCAGAGTCGCCGCGCGCGCGTCGCGGTAGTGGTCGTCGCGCGAGAGGGCGACGAACGTCACCGGCCCGGTGACCACGCCCTTGAGCGGCCGGTCGGAGGCGGCGTTCGCGAACTCCAGCTCGTCGAGCAGGATCGGGCGCTGCCAGCGCACGGCCTTCGCGAGCACCGGCTGACGGTAGTAGAAGTTGTTGTCGAACCAGCGCAGCAGGCCGCTCACCTCGACTCCCTCGAGACCTCGCGCGAGGTGGCTCAACGGGTCGTGCCAGGCCACCTGGCCGTCCGTCACCACGTCGAGGCCGGCGTCGGCCTGCTCGCCGAGGATCGTCTTCACCGTCTCGCGTTCGACGGACTGGAGCTCGTCCGCGGAGATCTCCTCGCGGTCGAAGGCGTGGAGCGCCCGGCGCAGCTTCTGCTCGCCGGGCTCGTCGCCCACGCGCGGGTAGCTGCCGAAGTTGGTGGCCAGCGTCGCGTCCTTGAGGTCCTCGAGCATCGCACCCCTCCGCGGATCAGTCCGCCTCGTCAGGCGGCGCCGTCCAGCACCCGCAGCGCCAATTCGTAGCGGCCGAAGGGTGGCATGATATACGCTCCGCGCACCCCCGGGAAGTGGCGCACGGCGGCGAGGACCTCGCGCGCGATGTGCACGCCCACTTCCGCCGCCGCGGCGGTGGTCGAGGCTCGCTCCATCCGGCGCCGGACGGTCTCGGGGATCGTCATCCCCGGCACCTCGTTGTGCAGGAACTCCGCGTTGCGGTGGCTGTAGAGCGGCAGGATCCCCACCAGCACGGGCAGCGCGGTGTCGTCGGTCTCGCGCAGGAATCGCTCCAGCAGCGCGGGATCGAACACGGGCTGGGTCATGACGAACTCCGCGCCCGCCGTGGCCTTCTCGCGGAAGCGGCGCACCTCGAGATCGAGGTTCAGGCTTCCGGGGTTGGCCCCGACGCCCAGGTGCAGGGCCGTCGCCGGTCCGAGCCGGCCCCCCGCGGCGTCGATGCCGCGGTTCAGGCGCGAGGCCACCTTCACGAGCCCGATCGCGTCGAGGTCGAAGACCGCCGTCGGACGTGTGTACTCGCCCACCTTGGGCGGGTCGCCGGTGACGATCAGCACGTTTCGCACGCCGAGCGCCTCGGCGCCCAGCAGGTCCGCCTGCATCCCGCTCAGGTTTCGGTCCCGGCAGCAGTAGTGGACGATGGGCTCCACCGCGAACTCGGCCTGCAGCAGGCGCGCGATCGTCAGCGGAGTCAGGCGCGGGTTCACGCGCGCGTACTCGGGGATGTTCACGCAGTCCACCCCCGCCCCGTCGATGGCCGCCACGCCCGCGCGCAGCTTCGAGAGGTCGTAACCCGCCGGCGGCGTGAGCTCGACGCTCGTCACGAACGCGCCCTCCTCGCGCAGTCGCGCCGCGAGGCGGGTCTTCCCGGCCGTCGGCACCGGCCGCGCGACCTCCTCCGGCTGGACGGGCTCGGGGAACGTGACGATCACCGATCGGTACGGCACGGTCGGCGCGACGGCGTGCTTCATCGCGCGGATGTGGTCCGGACGGGTGCCGCAGCAACCGCCGACGAAGCTCACGCCCGCCTGCACGAAGCGCTTCGCGTACTTTGCGAGGTAGTCGGGAGAGGCCATGTACATGAGCCGGCCCTCGACCGACTGCGGCATGCCGGCGTTGGGTTGGGCCGAGATCCGGCCCTGGTGCAGAGCCGCCAGACGCTGCACCACCTCCAGCAGCGGCTTGGGCCCGACGGTGCAGTTGGCGCCGAGCACGTCCACCTCGCGGCCGAGCCGCTCCACGACCTCTTCGGGGGGGTTGCCGCCGACGGTGACGCCCTCGTCGCTGAAGGTCATCTGCGCCACGACCGCGGGTGGCGACGTCGCGCGCACCGCCCGCAGCGCGGCCTCCATCTCGTCCAGCGCGGGGAACGTCTCCAGGATGAACAGGTCGACCCCCGCTTCGGCCAGTGCCTCCGCCTGCTCCCGGAAGATCGCCTCCAGGTCGCCGGCTTCGAGCCCGAGCCCCACGCGCTGCGCCGTGCCGAGCGGCCCGATGGCGCCCGCGACGAGCACGTCCGGTCCCGCCGCCGCACGGGCGATCCGCACCCCGGCGCGGTTGATCTCGGCGACCTGCGCCTCGAGGCCGTGCATGCCGAGCTTCACGCGGTTCGCGCCGAACGTGTTGGTCTCGAGCACGTCGGCGCCGGCAGCGGCGTACTCGCGGTGGATTCCCTCCACCCGCGCGGAGTCCTTCAGGTTCAGCTCGTCGAAGCACTGGTTGATGAAGACGCCGCGCTCGTACAGCATCGTGCCCATGGCGCCATCGCAGATCACGACGCGGCGCGAGAGAAGGTCGAGGAAGCCGGACATGGCGCGAAACATAGCTCGCGCGCTTGAGCCGATCCAAGCGACGGGCTAGCTTCGAAGGCTGGGGGAGGACGCGGCGGAGCGGGGATCGCACTCCGGACGAAGGTGGTCATGAGCGCCGGCGAGACCAAGCTGTTCCGCAAGGGGTTCGGCCTGAAGGCCGAGGTGCTGCCGCTCCTGGCCGCGAGCTATCACAGCGCGCTCGTCGACCACGTCGTCACGAGCGGCCACGTGCTCGCGCGGGGCGACGTGACGGTCCACCTGGCCGAGGAGTTCGGGTTCTGCTACGGGGTCGACCGCGCCGTGGAGTACGCCTACGAGACGCGCCGGAAGTTCCCGGAGCGGCGGATCTTCCTGACCGGCGAGATCATCCACAACCCCTTCGTGAACGAGCAGCTGAAGGAGATGGGCATCGATTTCCTGTCGGGCCCGTGGGGGAGCGGCGTGCGGATGGAGGAGCTGGGGCCCGAGGACGTCGTCCTGCTCCCCGCCTTCGGCGTCACCACCGAGGAGATGCGGACCCTCCAGGCACGCGGCTGCGTCCTCGTCGACACCACGTGCGGTTCGGTGCTGAACGTCTGGAAGCGCGTCGAACGCTACGCGCGCGAGGGCTACACGGCGGTCGTGCACGGCAAGTGGTACCACGAAGAGACCCGCGCAACGTGCTCACGGGCCACGGCACTCGGCGGCCACTACCTGGTGGTGCGCGACATGCACGAGACGCGCGCCGTCATCGACTACCTCCTGGGCAACGGCGAGCGGGGCCCGTTCCTCGAGCGTTTCGGGCAGGCCGTCTCACCCGGCTTCGACCCCGACCAGCACCTGCGCAAGGTGGGGGTGGCGAACCAGACGACGATGCTCATGACGGAGTCCCTCGCCATCGCCGCGGAGCTCGAGCGCGCGATGGCCCTGCGTGAGGGCGGGGGCGCGTCCAGCGAGCCCGCTGGCGTCAGCGTCGAGGGCACGTTCCTTTCCTTCGACACCATCTGCAGCGCCACGCAGGAGCGGCAGGACGCAATCCTGAAGCTGCTCGACCTGCCGCTCGACCTGATGCTCGTGATCGGCGGTTACAACTCCAGCAACACGGCGAACCTGGCCGCGATTGCCGCCGCCCGGTTTCCCACCTATCACGTGGACGATCCCACCTGCCTGCTCTCGTCCTCGGAGATCCGTCACCGGCCGCCGGGAGGCGGGGCCGAGGTGGTGGAGAGCGGCTGGCTGCCGTTCGGCCCGGTGCGCATCGGCCTCACGGCCGGCGCGTCGACGCCGAACAACAAGGTCGGCGAGACCCTCGAGCGCATCTTCGACTTCCGGGGGCTCGCGCTGCCCGGGTTCGACTCGTAGCCGCTCGGCGCCGCGGGCCCTCACTTCGAGCCTTGCCGCCGGCGCGGCGGACGGCCGATCTTCGACGTGGCGCGCCGGGCCGCACCGGTGCCACAGAGACTCCGCACGTGGCGGCGCACGTCGCGAATGGAATTTTCCCGCCCTTGCGGGGTAGGTTGGAATGGAGAGAAAGGCGCCCGCGGCAGTGACTCCGCCGCTGGGATGGTGCCCCACTCCAGCCTTGCCGCCGGCCGGGCGGCCCGTCTATCTTCGAGTTCCTGCGCCAGGCGCACGGCACGTGCACCGGGTTGCGCGGGAACCTCCCTACAAAGCAGGTGCTCCATGAGCGACGGTGGGAAGACCGCCAACAAGCCGGGTCAGGCCCTGTTCAGCAATCTGCTGGCGAGCAAGCCGCCCAGGGAGGGAGGCGCCGCCGCCGCGGCGACCACGGCATCCCTCATCTTCCACGGCGCCCTGATCGCCGGCGCCGTCGCGGCCACGGTCGCCGTCGGCAAGGAGGTCGTCGAGGAGGAGAAGGTCGAGGAGGTCACGTTCGTGAAGATCGAGGAGGCCCCGCCGCCGCCTCCTCCTCCGCCCGTCGAAGCCCCGCCGCCCCCTCCCGAGGTCACCAAACCCCGGGGGTTCCAGACGCTCACCGCACCGGAGGTCGTGCCGGTCGAGATCCCGCCACCCGACACCGTGGCAACGAACGAGGCGGACTTCTCCGGCGAGGGCGCCGAAGGCGGCATCGCCGAGGGCGAGGCGGCGCCGGTGGACACGAACCAGACCTTCCTCTCGGCGCAGGTATCCGTCATCCCCAAGATGACGAAGGTCGTCAAGCCGACTTATCCCGAGTTCCTGAAGAAGATGGAGATCCAGGGGACGGTCGTGATCCAGGCCATCATCAAGACCGACGGCCGGGTCGATCCAGCCTCGGCGAAGGTGATCAAGAAGCTGCACCCGCAGCTGGACCAGGCCGCGCTGGAGGCGCTCACCGCCAGCGAGTTCTCTCCGGCCCTCTACGGCGCTCGGCCGGTGCGTGTGATCATGCAGATCCCCTACACCTTCAAGTTCAAGTGATCGGCTAGCGGGGCCGCCGCGGGATCCGGGCCGCGCGCGGGCCCCGGGCCCGCGACGGAGCGGTCGGGTCCGGCGAAGACGTCCGCCGGACCGGAACGACGAAACCGGTGGCTTCTGCCCGCGCCGAGCGCGTGGCGCGGGGCCGTGAACTCACAACGGGGGGAAAGGAAGCCGCGATGCAACTTTCGCTGCTCGAGCTCTGGGGGACGATGGGCTACTTCGCCAAGGGGATCGTCCTCCTCCTGCTGTTGATGTCGGTCTTCGCGGCGACCATCGCCATCCGCAAGAGCCTGCAGCTGTGGCGCGCGAAGCAGGCGACGCTGAAGTTCTCGCCGCTCTTCTCGCAGACGCTCGCCAACGAGGACTTCATCGAGGCGGAGCGGCTGGTAGAGCAGTACCCGCACAGCCACCTCGCCGTCGCGTTCCGCCGCGTGTTCCCGAGCATCACCTTCCACTCGCAGGACCACGCGCTCTCGGCCGTCGAGATCGCCTCGGTGCAGCGCATGATCGAGCTCAACACACTGGAGCAGCTGGCGAAGTTCCGCCGCGGCCTCGGCGTGCTGGCGACCGTCGGCGCCACGGCGCCGTTCGTCGGCCTGCTCGGCACGACGATGGGCGTCGTGAACGCGTTCACCGGCATGGCCGTCTCGGGCAGCGGAGGGCTCGCCGCCATCTCGGCGGGCATCGCCGAGGCGCTCGTCACGACGGCGTTCGGCCTCCTCGTGGCCATTCCTGCCGTCTGGCTCTACAACTACTACATCAACCGCATCGACTACTTGTCGATGGAGATAACGTACGCCACGAAGGAGTTCATGGACTTCCTGCTGCGCTACGAGGCGAACATCACGCGCCGGCAGCAGGCCCCCTCGTCGCTCGCCGCCCGCGCCTAGTGGGCGGACGCGCGCGGCAGGGGCTGCGCCCGGAGGTGCCGTTGGAACACGACATCAAAGACACGAACGTGATGGCGGACATCAACGTCACGCCGATGGTGGACGTGATGCTGGTGCTGCTGATCATCTTCATGGTGGTGACCCCCCTGATCACCGCGGGCTTCGAGGCCCAGCTCCCGCAGGGCGAGCACTTGAAGTCCCGGCCCGAGGAAGACACCCGTGTCGTGCTGGGAATCGACCGGGAGGGGCAGTATTTCCTCAACAAGCGGCCGATCCCGCGCGAGGACGCGCTGAACCTGATGACCGCCGAGTTCAACAGGCGGCCGCAGGACAAGGTCCTGTACGTAAAGGCCGACCGGAACCTGAGATACCAGGAAGTGCTCGACGTGATGGACCTGGCACGCGACGCGGGGGCGCGCGTGATCGGCGCGATCACGGAGCAGACCCCCGGGACCAAGTCGGAGGAGGAGGGTCCTGGGTTCGGCCCTACGCAGGGCCCCGAGGCGCCTTCGAACATCCGCGGGATCTAGGAGGAACCGATGGGCGTCTCGATGGGCGGCACCGGCCGCGCGGACATGTCGGAGATCAACATGACGCCGATGATCGACGTCCTGCTGGTGCTCCTGGTGATCTTCATGCTCTCCCAGCCGCTGCTCCAGAAGGGCATCGACGTGCAGCTGCCCGCGGAGGAGGAGACCGACAGCCCGTCCTCGAGCCAGATCGTTCTGGAGATCGACGCGCAGGGGAACTACCGCGTGAACACCCGCCCCGTCGCCAGGGATAACCTGGAAGGCCGGCTGCGCGAGATCTACAGCGGCCGGCCGGACAAGATCCTGTTCATCAAGGCCGACGGCGAGGTGATCTATCAGGACGTGATCTCCGCCATGGACGCCGCGCGCGGCGCCGGCGTGAAGGTGCTGGGGTCGGTGCTGGAGTAGCGCCGGCGCGCCGGCGGCGGGAGCGGCGGCTGCGGCCGTGCGGGAGAGGGCGCCCTTCGGGGCGCCCTCTTCGCGTTCAAGGGCCGTGGCCTCGCCACGGCACACGTCGCGGCCACCAGGACGGCTGCGCCAGTGCATGCTGGGCGGCCTGCGCCGGCCAGCTCTGCCGCGCTCTCGCTGCACCGCGAGCGCCACGACGGTGGCGGCCGTCAGGAGGAGACGACCGAGAGCGATCGTGAGGTCGTCGCGGAGCAGCTCCGCGGCCAGCTGGGCTCGCGGTACTCCAGCGTGACGGTGACGGCGTTCCGCGGTGTCAGACTGCTCGTGCTGGAGGAGCCGACACCACCGCTTGCTCGTGCGCCGGGGCTCGCCACCGGAGGCGCGCACGGGCAGACGCTCGTGAGCGCGATCACGCAGCCTCCCAGGCGCCGTGGCCAGCGGTTCCCGGGGTTGGCCGTTGGCGTGCAACCTGCAAGGAGAGCTGGCACGCCCGCCGTCATGTCGAGAGGTCACGATGGCGCAGGACTCCGCCGCGCACCGGCAACCCACTCTCACCGCGTACACCATCGTCGAGACGGGCGGCGAGAAGAGCCGCTGGCTCGAATGCGGCGTGGTGTTCACCAACCGGGACGGGAGCTTCAACGTGCTGCTGAACGCCCTGCCGGTGAACGGGCGGCTGCAGCTCCGGCCGACGAACGGAAGGGGGGAGCGCGAGGTCGACGGCTAGCGGACGGCTGGAGGCGCGGCGGGCCGCCACCCGCGGCGGGCGGAGCGTGTGACACGACGAGGACGGCCGGCCGACGTGGGCGGCTTCGGGCGCCAGAGCTCGATCTGCAGCTCACGCGGCGCGGCGGTGCGCAGCAGGTACACGCGCGAGCGGTCGTTGCTCTTGAGGATCCCGGCGCCAGGCGGAAGCAGCAGATCCGCGGCGATCCGCTCGCCGGAGAGGTCGTGCAGGTTGACGAAGGCGCGGCGACCCTCTGGCGGATCGGACGCCCCGCCGCGGGCGTCGGCGCGCGCCGAATCCCCAGCCGCGGGCAGGCCCAGGAACTGGAACACGAGGAGCGAGTCCACCGACTCCACGACGGCGAGAGGAGTGAAGGCCGAGTACCACTCCGCGAGTGCTTCGAGGGGCGCGCCGACGCGGGGTCCGGTGACGGGTGCCTTGTAGCGACGGCTGGGCTTCCCCACGCGGGCCGTGCCGCCGCCCGGCAGCGAGAACACCGTCGCCCACGGCAGCGGCGCCCAGTAGGCCAGCATTCTTCCGTCCGGGAGGGACTCGATCCGGGTGGAGGAGACCGGCGTCCAGCGGTTCGCCAGAAACACCGGATCGGGCTCGAGGTAGCTGCGCAACGAGTCGTCCGAGCGGATCACCAGCACCTGGCCGCCGGCCGTGGGATGACGCGGGGAGACGGCGGCCGCGAGGCCGGTGCCGGGGACGGCTTCCAGCTGCCAGACGCTGCGAGTCTCGCGAAGCTCGACCGTGGCTTCGACCTCGAGCGCCGGCCCGAACACCGTCAGCACGGGTGAGGTGCGGTCGGAAGCCACGATCCGGCCGTCCTCGCGCAGCGCGACGTCGGAGAGGCTCAGGAACCGGCCGAGCGCGCTGGGCCCGCTGCCGAGGGGGGCGGGGCTCCGGCCGCCGAGCCGAGTCAGGCCCTCGCCTCGGGCGCCCACTACGTGGATCCAGACACCCTCGGTCTCCGGCAGGAGATAGCGGCCGTCGGGAAGCGTCAGGATCGAGGCGGGGATCTGGTCGAAGGACTCGATCGGCGCCACGCGCAGGGTGCTCTCGAGCTCGAAGAAGCTCGCGAAGGAAGGCGGCGGCTCCGGCTTCCGGCAGGCGGCGAGCGTCAGGAGGGCCCCTATCACGAGCGCGCCCGCGCGCCCTCCGCCGGTGCGGGGCAGGGGTCGCATGGGCAGCGAACCTATCCGCGCCTCCGAGGAGCGGCAAGCCGCCGCGCCCGGCTGGTGCGCCTCTCCCCCGGACGTGCGATGCGCGGCGGCGGGCCTGCCCCGGATGCTGGCGCGGGGGCGTGAGGCGCCCGTAGAATGGTCGGCGCGCGCTTCCGCTGCGCGCCCGCCGATCCTCCTGCCGGACTCGCTCACGTGAAGCGCTGCCCGTTCTGTGCCGAGGAGATCCAGGACGCCGCGATCGTGTGCCGCTACTGCGGACGCGAGCTCTCCGGCGCGCCGGCTGGCGCAACCGCACCCGTTTCGGCGACGCGACGCGATCCCGCCGCCGAGGAGCGGCTCTGGGTGGGCCGACCGGCCCTGGTGGCGCAGGCCGGCAAGGTCCTCCTCGGCGCCGCCTTGGTGATCGCCGGGGTGGTGGTGCTGCTGCTCGCGCCTGGCTGGGCGGTGGGCGGCTGGATCGCCGTGGCGCTCGGTGTGGTGGCCCTGGCGGTGGCGTGGGTGGGGGTCCTCCGCTATCGCTACGAGCTCACCACCCTGCGCGCGATCGCTCGCGAGGGGCTTCTCTCCCAGAACACGAGCGAGATCCAGCTCGACGACGTGCGGAACGTGCAGCAGTCGCGCTCGCTCGGGGAGCGCATGCTGGGGCTCGCGACCGTCTCTCTCTCGACGGCCGGGCAGTCGGGCATGGAGATCACGTTCCGGTCGATCCCCGAGCCGGATCGCGTCATGCGCCTGATCAACGTGCACAACGACTGATTCGGCGCCGCCACCCGGACCGGCTCAGACCAGCGAGCGCACCACGGTCTTCAACGCCGGGTAGGCGAGTCGCAGCCGATCCGACCACCGCTTGCGGTTCTTCAGGACCCGCGTGACGGCGTCCAGGTCCGCCCGCTGGAACGTGCGCAGGCTGTAGTCCAGCCGCGCGTCGTCCGCTCGATAGAGCATGCGGTGGAAGAAGGCCGCCAGCGGCCACTGGAAGTCGCGATACCCCCGCCACCGCCGGTCGTAGCGCGAGAGCGCCCGCTCCGACGTGTCGCCTCGCTCGAGCCCCTCGCGGATCGTCGCCGCGGCGAAGCGGCCCGACCAGAGGCAGTGGCGGATCCCCTCGCCGAAGAGCGGGTTGATCTGGTTCGCGGCGTCGCCGATGGCAAGGAAGCCCTCGCGCGCGTGGCGGCGGATGCCGCCCGTGACGTAGGCGAAGCCGCCGTGGGTCTCGAGCGCGGGCCCCGGCCGGAGCTGCCGCTCGGTCTCCAGGAACCGCCGCAGGTGGTCCTCCAGGGCGCCCGTACGCTTCGCGTAGGAGAGGATCCAGGCGACGCCGACCTTCGCGCTCTCCGGCCCCACCGGCGAGATCCAGGCGTAGCCACCCGGCACCACGCGTCGGCCGAGGAAGATGTCGAACCAGCGGCCGTCCCGATCCAGCGGCAGGCCCTCCAGGACGTACTCCAGACCCGACCCGAGCAGCGGCGGCCGCTGTGCCCGCAGCCCGAGGCGTGAGGCGAGCACGCCGGCGGGGCCGGTGGCGTCCACGACCACGCGTCCGCGGAGCTCCACCTGCGCGCCGTCGCCGCGTGCGCGGCAGCGGACACCGGTCACGCGCCCGCCCTCCAGCAGCGGCTCCCGCACGGTCGTGCCCGTGAAGGGGATCGCGCCCGCGGCGACCGCCTCCCGGAAGAGGAACTCCTTCAGGCGGCGGAAGTCGAGGACGTGCGCGGAGGGCTCGTCGTACCAGATCTCGAGGCGCTCGCTGGGGCCGAAGAGGCGCAGGCCGTTCATGTCGCGCTGCACCACCTCGCGAGGCAGAGCGAACTCCTCCAGCGTCTCAGTGATCGTGCCGGCCGTGGAGGTCACCGGCAGGCCGATGGTCGTCTCGCGGGTGACGAGCGCCACGGAGAACCCGGCGCCGGCCAGCTCCCGCGCGGCTTGCGCGCCGGCGGGGCCGTTGCCGGCGACGACCACGTCGAAGAGCTCGCCGCAGCGGGTCGAGGGGCGAGGTTCGCGGCTCACGTCGGGTACGTTCAGAGGGGTGCTCGCAGGGCTCGGGTTCCCAGAAGCGGAGGAGAGCCTGCAAAGATGACGCGCACGGCGCCACGGTTCCACCGGGGCACGCTCGAAGGATGGCGGCCGCGCTGCCGCTCCGCTGGGGGAGTGGCGCCGGGGCCGAAGCGGGCAGTAGTGTTCCCGACCGCGGGAATGGATGGGGTCTGGTGGCCTCTCTGGTCTTCAAAACCAGCATGGGTCGCATTCACGCGTCCCAGGTGGGTTCGATTCCCACACGTTCCCGCCACCGCCAGCGCCTTCCTCTCCCGCCGTGTCCGCGTGGGCGCTCCGTCGTTCGGCATCCGCGCGACGCTCTGCGGCTCTCCACCATGGATCGCATCCCGGTGATCGAGAATACGGGGATCTCCGTGCCGGTCGAAGACGGGCCGGCCTCGAGGGCGGGCCGCCTGCCCGGCGCCGTGCTGATCCTGAACCCCGCAGCCCGCGGCGGCCGGGCGGGAGCCGTGCG
Source organism: Gemmatimonadota bacterium (assembly GCA_046262075.1). GTDB lineage: Bacteria > Gemmatimonadota > Gemmatimonadetes > JACCXV01 > JACCXV01 > JBHENL01. Next base: position 181 of record JBHENL010000252.1, on the reverse strand, counting down.
CGACAGCGTTCTCCGGGCACTGGAACGGCGCCGCGCCGACGTGGACGTGCGAGTCAGTGCGGGGCCCGGCGACGCCCTGCGGCTGGCGCGCGAGGCGGCCGCGCGGGGTGTGGAGCGCGTGATCGCGGCAGGCGGCGACGGCACCGTTCACGAGGTCGTGAACGGCATGGCGGGCTCCGAC
>JBHENL010000251.1:0-7884 GCA_046262075.1 Gemmatimonadota bacterium | reverse complement strand
GCTCCGAGGCCTTCGTGCCCCAGGAGAACATGTTCGCTCAGCCGACCCCCGAGGGCACCCGCATGCTGCCGGGCGCCAATGGCGGATCGGAATGGTCGCCGGCCGCCTACAGCCCGCAGACGCAGGACATGTACGTCGTGGCGCTGCACCAGCCGATGACGTACGCGAACCACTTCGCCCCGTACGAGAAGGGCAAGCTCTGGCTCGGGAGCGCCTTCACGGCCATCCCCGAGGAGGAGCAGTGGGGCAACGTCTCGGCGATCGACGTGAACACCGGCCAGATCACCTGGCAGAAGCAAACCGAGGGCCCGATGATCGGCGGCGCGATGGCGACCGCGGGCGGACTGGTGTTCACCGGCGAGGGCAACGGGCTCTTCAACGCGTACGACGCCGAGACCGGCGAGGTGCTCTGGCAGTTCCAGGCCGGCGCCGGCGTCAACTCCGCCCCGATGACCTTCGAGCAGGACGGCGAGCAGTTCATCGCCGTCGCGGCCGGTGGAAACTTCCAGTTGAATTACCCGCTGGGCGACGCCATCCTCGTCTTCGGGCTGCCGAAGGCGGTCCGGCCGCGACAGCCGTCGGATAGGCCGACGACCACCGGGGTGCCAGCGGGGGAGACCGGCGCCGACACCGGAGCGGGCGCGAGGGCTGATACCGGCCGGGGCGCCGGACCCGAGGCCGACGATCCGAACCGCATGGAGGACGCAGTGGGCGACCGTGACGATCCCGCCGCCCGCGGCGACTCCGTCCGCGGCGCCGATCGCCCCGGGGGAGCGGACACCTCCGGTGGAGCGGACACTTCGGGCGGAGCCGGTCAGCCTCGCTGACGGCGGCCGAGGGACGGGCGGGCGCCGAAGGGCGCGGGCGCGGGGAGGCGCCCGGGCGAGCACCACGATCCGGGAAGGAAGGCCGCCGTCGGCTTCCTCTCCCGCCCAACCTTTGCCGAGATCCGTGCCGTGGCCGATCTGCGCCCCGCAGCTGGCAGCTCTTCGAGGTACGGCAGACGGGGGGCCCTCCTGGGCCCCTTCGTCGTTTTCCTGGCGCCCGCGATCGCGCTGCAAGGCTGCGACCAACGCCAGACCGGGGGGGAGGACTCGGACGCCCTCGCGCGAGCTGATACGGTGTCGGTCGCGCCAGGGGCGGGCCCTGCTCCCGAGGAGCCGGCGCCGGCGGACACCCCTCCAGCGGCCGCGGCGGACACGGGCGCCGGGACGGCCGGGCGCGACACCCTGCCCGGGGAGCCGGAGTGGATGAGCGTGGACGAGGCGCAGAAGACCGTCCGCTTCGACGTCGTCGCCGGAAAGGACGCCACGAACAGCGCCTGGAACTTCAACGGCTACGCGAATGGCGACATGACGATCACGGTGCCGCAGGGCTGGACCGTCGTGATGACGTTCTCGAACCGCGACGGCGACGTCCCGCACAGCGTCTTTTTCCTTGAACAGGGACCGCCGTTTCCCACCGTGATGCCGGACCGGCCCGACATTCCGCGAGCCTACTCGATCAACCTCCAGAACGGGATCGGAGCAGGGCAGACGGACACGCTGCGCTTTCCGGTGAACGACGCCGGCGAGTACACGATGCCCTGCGGCGTGCCGGGACACGCCATGGCCGGGATGTGGGACCACTTCGTGGTCTCGGCCGACGCGCAGCGGCCGAGTGTCACGTTCGTCTCGTGAGGGCCCCAGCGGCGTTCGCGGGCGTGGGTCTCGCGCTCCTCGCCTTTGTGGGCTGGGGCACCGTGCGGCCGCGCGAAACACCGGCGTACGCGCACGCGACTATGTTCGACGGGGCGGGCTGGACGCAGCTCACGCTGCGCGAGAAGGAGCTGCTCGTCCACGGCTTCCTCCTCGGGGCTGCCGCGGAGCAGGCGCTCTCGCCGGGCACCGTGCCCGCGGCAACCGCGGCGGTCTCGCCCCCCGGGGGGCGCGCGCGCGACGAGGAACCGCCCTCGCCCGCCGCGTCCGCCGCCGGCGCGAGGCGCGTGACCGACGAGATCGCCCGGCTGCGGGCGGAGGGCGAGTTGCGGTTCGGCTACGCCCCCAGCATGCTGGCGCGCCGGCTGGACGAGTTCTACTGGTGGCGCAACAACCGCGAGATCCCGCTGGCCGGCGCGCTCGCCGAGATCGGCCGGCGACTGCGGACCGAGAGCTTCTGAAGGAGGTGCAACGATCGCCTTGTCTGTTCCGCTCCCGGACGTCGTGGGCGCCCGGGTCTCGTGTCAAACCTGCAGGAGGACTCTCATGAAGCGACTGTACTTGCTCGCATGGCTCGTTTCGGCAGGGCTCTTGCTCGGCGCGCCGGGAGCGTTCGCGCAGGAGGAGGAGGGTGAAGAGGAGATGGTCGCTGCGGCGCAGGCGGAGTGCCCCTTCATCTGCGCGCCGGTGTTCCTGTTCATGCCGGGCTTCCTGGGAACGAACATCATCGACCCGCCAGAGACGGCAGACGGAGACGAGGCCGAGAGCGATACGAATTTCCTGCTTCGTTTCCAGGTCGTGGCTCCGACCTTCATCCCGAGGGTGAGCCTCGTCGCGCTCACGCAATGGACGCCCTTCAACACCGTGGGCACGGCGGACGACCCGAACACCCCGGACGTCGACGAGGAGGAGTTCGAGGCCAATGCTCCGGCATTCGTCTACGGCCTGATCATTACGCTGCTCACCAGCCAGTACCTGGACGTCTCCTTCGACCCGCTGATGCTGTACAGCGGGGCGGCTAAGCCAGACGACTCGGCTCAGTACACGCACAAGTTCACGCTCGAGCTGGCCCTCGTACCCAAGCTGGGCACGATCATGAACGCGACAGAAGGCAGCTTTCTCGGAGGCCTGGGCGCCTACCTGCTCCTGGACTACGTCGTGACCGGTCTGCCCGACGCCGACGAGTCCGGTGGCGAAGAGTTCGAGCCCGATCCCTGGGCCATCCTGGGGGGCCTGATCATTCCCTTCGCGCCCTTCGCCGGGACGTGAGGCCGATCGGCTGACCGCGGTAAAGCTGAATGGAGAAGGGGGGAGCTTCGCGGGCTCCCCCCTTTCTTGCGTTCCCACCACATGCGGCTGGTCTCGTCGCGCCCTCGTCTAGTCCTCCGCCGCGCCTCCGTCGCGCTTCGCGAGCCTCAGGTCCACGCTCACCACGACCTGGTCGGCCGCGTTTCGAAGTCCGGCTTCCTCCAGCCACCCTGGGAGCCTTTCGGAGAGCCCGATCTCGCGCAGCGAGAGCACGAGCGGCGTGGAGCTGGTCACCCGGTAGCCCTGGGGAGAGGGGGCGATCTGGCCGTCGAAGGGCCGCGAGAGCGCCCGGCGCTGGAGCTGGAGCTGGCCCCGGGCGGTGACGGGGGTCGCGGCGCCGGGTGCGAGGTCGGATCGGAAGTGGCGCCCGGTGATCTCGCGCACCCGCAGCTCGGCAGAGCGGAATTCGGGGCCGGCGCCGGCCTGCAGTAGATCCCCGGTGAGGGAGCGCGCGCGCGCCGAGTCGACCATCGCCACGGCACCCAGGTCCACCGACAGCGTGCCAGAGCCGCGCAGGAAGCCGAGGTCGTCCTCCTCGAGACGCAGCGAGCCGCGCACCCCGCCCAGCGTGCCGGCGATCGGCTCGGGATCGGCCGGCAGCACGAATGCGACGCGCGAGGAGTCGGTGAGCACCACGTACGTGCCGGGGCCGGTCACGTCCGGAGCGGGCGACGGCTCGGCCCTGCAGCCGCCGGCCATCGCGGCGAGCACAGCCAGAGCCGAGGCGGACCTCAATACTCCTCGGGGTCCACGGGCTGCGCCGCGTGCAGGATCGGAACCATGCGCCGCAGCGTCTCGTCGCTCCAGGTCTGCTGCAGGTGGTGGATGCGCCACTCGCCATCCTGGTGCAGCGCGACGCCGGTGGTGAGCAGGTCCTCGGCGAAGTCGTTGCGCGCCTGGCGCCCGCTCTCGCGCAGGTACTTCTCGCGCACGATCGCACGGAACCATCGCGCCCCCTCCCCCGCCGGACCGCTGTGCAGACCGCGGATCTCGACGCGGTAGTTCTTCAGCCCCCCCGAGTCGAACGCCGCCCGGTAGCGGGCGAGCATCTCGTCCTTGAACTCCAGGGCGCCCCACGGCGCCACGTAGAAGAAGTCGGCGGCCAGCCGGGAGCCCGCGGTTTCGGTGTCTCCGGCCTCCAGCGCCGCGAAGTGCGAGACGAGCGCCTGGCGCACCCCTGCCTGCAGGACTCCGGTGCCTGCCAGGCGCTGCTGCGCGGCCGTGTCCGTGCGCCAGCCGGCCAGCGCGCCGGCCATCACGAGCGCCACCAGCCCAACCCGCCCGCGCACCGGGCGGAGACCGCCACCGAGCCTGCTCATCGCGCGTCTACTCCTCGTACGAGTAATGCTCCCAGACGACCCGCCAGTCCCCGTCCAGCCGCCGAAACAGGAGCGACCAGACACCCGCCCCCTTCCAGGCCCGACCGTCCTTGGCCTCGATCTCCTGGGCGTAGCTCGCGAGCAGCGCCACCGCGTCGGGAGCCAGCACGCGGGTCTGCACGTCGAGAGGACGGATCTTCTGCCGCGCGAGGGATGCGTACCAGGGGCTCGTCCTCGCCTGCCGCTCCTCCCATCCGAACGTGGGCGTCCCCTGCGCCACCGAGACGAGCTCGGGCGAGCGCCAGAAGAAGTCGCCCTCGCCCTCGGCGTCGAGTCGGTTGGCGGCGGAGATCAGCAGGTTGAACGCGCGGCGCACCTGCTGCGCCGGGCCAGCGGCCGAGCGTGGGCGGGCCCCGGCGGAGCCTTGTGCCTCGAGCGCGGGGCCGACCAGGAGGAGCAGCGGGAGGGCGGCCCGCAGGGCGCCGCGCACGCGCGGCCGGATCATGGCGCCGAACCTATCCCGTCCGGCGGAGGCGGTCAATTCGAGGCTCTCTCAGGCCCACTCCCACCAGCCGTCCGACCGGCGATACGGGAACGTTCCCAACCGTCCGGCTCCGTGCGTGCCCTCCCAGTCCGACAGAAGCTGTGCGGTCTCCTCGGGCGTGAGACCGAAGTCCTCGCGCAGCACCTGGGCGGCGTGGCGCACGCGGTGCGGCGGGACGGGTCCCGCCGAGTGCAGCTCGCCCTCGAGCCAGGCTCGCGCCGCTGGCTCCCCGACCCCGGTGTCGAGGTTCGGCTCGGTCTGCAGCCAAACCCGCAGCGGCTGCTCGCGCGAAGGCCGCCAGCGCTCCAGCAGGAGCTCGATGCGGTCGAGCCGGTGAAGGCCGATGCTGCGCTGCAACCCGCGGTTGAAGAGCAGCGGCCGAAGCGCTTCCTCGCCGAGCGCGTCGCGCAGGACGAACGCGACCATGACGTCGTCCCAGTCGTGGACGCTGCCGGCGACGCGCAGAGCGCCGGGGAGCCCCGCCTCCGTGCCGGTCGTGCCGCGGGCGATCGCGCGCTGGTCGAGGAGGCGGTGGACGAGCTCGTGCACGAGGGCCCACGCCAGCAGGCCCTGATAGAGGTCGGACTCGGACGGCGCGACGCGCACGAAGGGCGAGAGATCCAGCACCAGCGGCATCGAGAACGCCGCTACGCCGAGCGGTTGCCGGACCAGATACACGTTGAGACTCGACTCGACCCATTCCTCGCCCGTGAAGTCGGCCAGGTCGCCGAGGATCCGCTCCCCGTGCTCCGCCCAGAAGGACTCGAGTGGCGCCGCCACCGAGTCGATCCACGCCGCCTCCTGCTCGAGAGCCTCCCGCGAGAGCGGCTGCCGCGCGGCGACGTGGTAGGATCGGCGCAGTCCCTCCGAGGCGTGCCCGTCCATCACCCGCACGACGGGGAGGTGCGTCTGCGGGTCTGCGCAGGCGAGGACGGCGGCCGCCAGCGCCGCCGTCGCGGGCGTCTTTCCCGTGGCCGTGCTCCTTCTCTTTCGGAGGACCGCTTTTAGAATGGACCGGCTCCGCCGGTCCTGCGAGGGGCTCGCGGTGGTCACACCGGCTCGCCCGCCACGCGGCGGCGGCTCCGCACTTCCCCGAGCCACGGAGAGAGCATGAGGGCCCTGTTCCAGCGCAAGGCGATCGACCGGCTAGGGCCGGCGGGCGGAGACGAGCACGGCCACGCCCTCAAGCGCGTCCTCTCGGCCACGGACCTGACGCTGCTCGGGATCGGGGCCGTGATCGGCGCCGGTATCTTCGCCACCGTGGGGACGGCGGCCGCCGGGGCCGTCGGCCGCCCCGGCGCGGGCCCGGCGCTGATCCTCTCCTTCGTGCTCGCCGGCACGGCCTGCGCCTTCGCGGCCCTCTGCTATGCCGAGTTCGCGGCGATGATCCCGGTCTCCGGCTCGGCCTACACGTACTCGTACGCCACGATGGGCGAGTTCGTGGCGTGGGTGATCGGCTGGGACCTCATCCTGGAATACGCGATCGGCAACGTCGGGGTGGCGGTCAGCTGGTCGGACTACTTCACGACGCTCCTCTCCGGGCTCGGGATCCAGCTTCCCGAATGGATGACCATGGACTTCCGCACCGCCGCCTGCATCGAGCAGGTGGGCCCGCGTGTGGCCGGCGGCGCCTTCGCCGACCCCGGCGGGCGCTGCGCGGAGGCCCTGAGCAGCGTCGGCGTGGGTCCCGACCTCGCCGCACGGCTGGCGCCTTCGATGGCATCGTTGCCGCACGTCTTCGGCGTCCCTACCGCGTTCGACGTGCCGGCGTTCGCGATCGTGATGCTGATCACCCTCCTGCTGGTCGTCGGCGTCAAGGAGAGCGCGCGCTTCAACTCGATCATCGTCGTCCTGAAGATCGCCATCGTGCTCTTCTTCATCGCCATCGGCGCCACGTTCGTGCGGCCCGAGAACTGGACGCCGTTCCTTCCCAACGGGTGGGGCAGCATCGGGGCCGCGGCGGCGATCATCTTCTTCGCCTACATCGGTTTCGACGCCGTCACGACGACCGCCGAGGAAGCCAGGAACCCGCAGCGTGACATGCCGCGCGGGATCCTCACCTCGCTCCTGATCTGCACGCTCCTCTACATCGTCGTGGCCGCGGTGCTCACGGGGGTCGTTCCGTGGCAGCAGCTCGGCTCCGCGGATCCGCTGGCGATGGTGCTGCAGGGTCGCGCGGACTGGGCCGCCGGCATCGTGTCCTTCGGGGCCGTGATCGCGATGACGTCGGTCCTGCTGGTCTTCCAGCTCGGACAGCCGCGGATCTTCTTCTCCATGGCCCGCGACGGGCTGCTGCCCCCCTGGGCCGCCAAGGTGCACCCGCGCTTCCGGACGCCGTACGTGACGACGCTCCTCACGGGCTTCGTGGTGGCGCTCTTCGCTGGGCTCATGAACATCGCCGAGGCGGTGGCGCTCACGAACATCGGCACGCTCTTCGCCTTCATCCTCGTCGCGGTCGGGATCCTGATCCTGCGCGCGAAGGAGCCCGCTCGGCCGCGCCCCTTCCGCGTTCCGCTCTCGCCGGTCACACCAGTGCTCGCGATCCTCTTCTGCAGCTACCTGATCTACAAGCTGCCCGACAGCAGCAAGTGGCGCTTCTTGATCTGGCTGGCTCTGGGGGTCGTGATCTACGCGCTCTACGGCTACCGCCACAGCGGGCTCAGCCGAGTCGAGCCGCACCCGGCCATGTTCAAGGAAGCGGACCCCGAGGACAGCGCGGCGCGGCGAGAGGAGGAGGGACCACCGGTGTGATCAGCCCTTCCGTTCTCCCGCCGAGGCCTCCAGCGCCGCCACGACCTCGCTGCGCTTGTAGCGGCGCCGGCGCGATGGGGTGTGGTAGACCCTGACGCCGTAGGCGGCGAGGCGACCGTCCTTCTCGAGGCGTCTCAGCGTGCTGGGCGAGACGCCCAGCAGCCGGCTGGCCTCGCCGATCGACAGCAGATCGCCTTCCCGCGCCACGCCCCTTCCCCTCCGCTCAGGTGAGCTTCTGCTTCGGTCCGCCTCCGCCTTCGGGCAC
>JBHENL010000250.1:0-25632 GCA_046262075.1 Gemmatimonadota bacterium | reverse complement strand
ATGTACGACCGTGAGACGGAGAGCCTCTGGAGCCAAATCGCACGGCGCGCCGTGACCGGTCCGCTGCGCGGCAAAGAGCTTCGCCAGATCCCGCTCTTGCACACCACGTGGGAGCGTTGGCGCGAAGACCATCCAAGGGGGTTCGTGCTGTCGCGCAAGACCGGGCACCACCGCGACTACGACACGAATCCGTACCTGAGCTACGGCAGGAACGCGCGCGTGATGTTCCCGGTGCGCCACGAGGATGGGCGGCTCGGAACGAAGGACCTCGTGCTGGGAATCGAACGGGCCCGCGGCGCCAAGGCCTACCCGTTCGCCCGGCTCGCGGGGGAGCCGTCACCGATCAGGGACCGTATCGGAGGCGAGGAGCTCTTCGTCTACTTCGACCGTGATTCCGAGACCGCGTTCGCGACCGACCTCGCGGGCCGCGAGTTGCCGACGACGGTGGCCTACTGGTTCGCATGGAGCGCCTTCCACCCCGGCACCGAGCTATGGAACGAGAGAGCCGGTCCACAGACCGGCGAGCCCTGACGCGGAGTCGGCGGGCTCGCCACCAGCACGTGGAGCGAGCCGCGCGGCCACACCCTAGGCGCGTTCGAGCTCCCGTAGGCCGGCGAGGACTGACACGAGGTTCGCGGTAATCGCGCGCGGAGGGTCGGCACGCACTAGCGGTGAGGGCCGCGAACTCCGAGTTGCGGCGCGACGTGAACGCTGCGATCGATGCCTTGCTGGCGAAGGGAACCTTCAGGCGGCTCAGAGTTGGGCACCACGTGCCATACCGCCACGGTGCCGGCCCGCCGACTCACACGTGAGGTGCGAGATGGAACGACGGACGAGCAAGCGTCCTGGTCTCGATGATCCGGCACCCGACAGCCATCTCCTCAGAGTCGAACGCGGGCCGAAGTTTTCGCCGGACCGCACCGCTCTACTCGTCATCGACCCTGTGAACGACTTCCTCTCGGAGGGCGGGGCAGGCTGGGAGATGACGAAAGGCACGGTCCAGAAGCACGATGTGATCGGGAACCTGCGGCGAGCGATCGAAGGCGCTCGGGCGCGCGGGATCTCCGTGCTCTTCGGGCCCATGGCGTACACTGAGGAGGACTACAGCGACGAGGAGCTCCAGCGGCGGAGCGGAATCCACCGCATGATGTTCGAGCGGCGGATGTTCCTGGCCGGAAGCTGGGGCGCCGACTTCCACCCGGAATTGCGACCGCTCGCTGCGGAGATCGTGCTCCTGCCTCACAAGGGCATCGACGTCTTCGAGACCGATCTGCCCGTGCATCTCGAGCGGCTGGGAACGACCCACCTCGTGATCGCCGGAATGACGGCCAATCTGTGTTGCGAGTCGACCGGCCGGCACGCGACGGAGCACGGCTACGACGTCACGTTCTTGTCGGACGCGATCGGCGCCGCCGGCATTCCGGGATATGAGGCGTCGATCCACGTCAACTATCCCCTCGTGGGCAACGCCGTCATGGAAGTCGACGAGTTCCTGCAAGCTGTCGACGTCGGCGGGGAGCCCGGCGTACTGGCGCGGCCAGGCGACACCGTACGCGGCTCAGATCGCGGAGAGATTGGAACCGTTCAGGAGATGGTCGGCGCGACTGTCGAGCGCGACGGATACCTGCTCGTGCCGCGCGGGCTGATCTTCGAGAAGGACACGTTCATCCCGCTCGACGCCGTGGTGAAGCGCTCCGGGACCGAGGTCTTCATCAACGTGCCGAAGCTCGTCGTCGGGAAGATGCCCTGGAGCGAGCCGCCGTCCGCGTCCACCCGCCGTGCCAAGCTCGGCCCTCGGTCAGCCGACGTCGAGAAGCTCTACGGCTCGCGTTCCCCATCCAGTCGCGAAACTGGGTAATGGTCGGACCGACGCCACCCGCTGACGCAGGCGCCCGCATGGACCGCCACGAGCCCTCCTCCACCCGTTCGGCGAGAACCACCTCTTCATAGCCGCGATTCCCGTGTGGACCGCGCTCCTCGCTCTCTTCCTCCTCCCTCGGCACGACACGCTCAGGGGCCTCTCGCGCTGACACGCGACGGAGGGGTTGACCTTCCAGCGGCTGTAAGCTTTAGCCTTCGACAATGGACACCGGAGATCCCTGCGGATGCGAAGCGGAAGCACGTCCATGACGATCGGAGAGCTGGCGCGCCGGTCGGGCGTGAACGCCAAGACCATCCGGTTCTACGGTGAGATCGGCTTGCTGGAGCCATCCGGGCGGACCCCGAGCGGCTACCGTCTCTACGACGCGTCTTCCGTCGACCGACTCCAAGCCATTCGTCTGGCGAAGCAGGCGGGTCTCAGGCTCGAGGAGATACGAAACCTGGTGGCGCTCATGGCCGGCCAGGAAGTCCGCTGCGCAGACGTCCTCCCCCTGCTGGAGCTCAAGGTTCAGGAAGTCGCCGACCAGGTTCGCAGCCTCGCCGAGCTCAGAGATTATCTCGAGCAGACGATCCGGACCTGCCGGAGGGCTCAACGCAAGGGGACGACGGTGGTCTGTCCGATGTTCAGCCCGGGCGGAGCAGCGGACGTTGCCGTAAAGGAGGAAACATGATCAAGATCGCCGCCGCGGTGGCCGCCGGCCTGAGCGCAGCGTTCACCGCCTCGCTGTGCTGTCTGGGGCCGCTGCTCGCAGTATCCGGCGGGATAGGAGGAGCGGGGCTCGCGGGCGCTTTCGAGCCGCTGCGGCCCTACCTCCTATTGGTAAGCGCGACACTCTTCGTCGTCGGCGGCCTGGCTCTCTATCGACGACCGGGAGAGACGGTCTGCCATCAACAGGACAGCTGTGTGGCTCCCCGGCTGCGCGCGCGCAAAGTCCTTTCCTGGACTGCCGTGGGAATCGCAGCGGCGCTGGCGACCTTTCCTTCATGGTCCAAGCTGCTCGTTTGAGTTGGAAGAAGGAGGATGAACATGAAGTTCAAGAACAGGCTTGCAGTGAGCGGATGCGCATCCCTGGCGATCCTGACTGTGGGCCCCCCTTGCTGCGGCTGGCTGGGCTGGGCGCAGGCCGGGTACGTCTCCCAAGAAGGGACCGTCTCCCAACCACGGCTGACCACCGCCTCTCAAGAGCGGAGACGACGGTGCGACTGGAGGTAGATGGAATGACATGTGGGGGCTGCGCCGTGGCGGTACGCGCAGCCGTGAAGAGGCTCGACGGAGTGACGAAGGCGGACGTCTCTTACGAGAGAGGTACAGCGGTCGTCACGTATGATGCGAAAAAGGTCGAGCTTGCGCGGATTCTCGAAGCCATCCGCAAGATCGGGTTCACGGCGAAAGTCGCGAGGGCGAAGCAGTCATGAGTTCGTGTGGACGCCCGGCTCCCTCCTATGACCGCGAGTACGACGTGGCCGTGGTCGGCTCGGGCGGTGGGGCATTCGCGGCGGCGATCACCGCGACCAGCGCCGGGGCGCGCGTCGTGATGATCGAGCGGGGGATGCTCGGAGGCACCTGCGTCAACATCGGTTGCGTACCCTCGAAGACGCTGCTGCGGGCCGTGGACGTCTACGATCGAGCCGCTCACCATCCCTTTGCAGGCGTCGAGACTCGCGCTGGAACGGTCGACCTCCCCCGCCTGATCGCGCAGAAGGACGAGCTCGTTCGGCGGCTGCGCCGTGAGAAGTACGAGGATCTCGTCGCCGACTACGGCTGGGACCTCCTGCCGGGGGAGGCTAGCTTCGCCGACGCGAGCACGCTGCGGGTCAATGGCGATCGCATCCGAGCGCGCACGTTCGTCCTCGCGACCGGCGCGGCGCCGGCCATCCCTCCCATCGCGGGTCTCTACGAGACACCTCATCTGACCAGTACGACCGCGTTGGAGCTGACGCACGTTCCCGACAGCCTGGTCGTGGTCGGGGCGGGGTACGTCGCGCTCGAGCTGGGTCAGTTCTTCCGGCATCTAGGCAGCAGGGTCACGCTCATCCAGCGCAGCTCACGCATTCTCTCGACCTACGACGCGGAGATCGCGGCCGCGGTTCACCAGGTCCTCACGGACCAGGGCATCGCGCTCGTGACCGGTGCGCGGTTCGAGCGCGTGGAGGGCGGCAGGATGGGCCGCCGCGTCTGGGTGGAGGTGAACGGAAAGTCGCGAGTGATCGAAGCCGCGGAGCTGCTCATCGCGACGGGCAGGGCCCCGAACACGGCGTCGCTGCGTCTCGATGTGGCCGGCGTCCATCTCGGGCCGCGGGGCCAGATCCTGATCGATCGGCACGCGGCTACGACCAACCCGCGCGTCTACGCCGCCGGAGACGTGACCCTGGGGCCGCAATTCGTCTACGTCGCGGCGTACGAGGGAGCGCTGGCGGCCGAGAATGCCCTCGGCGGCAATGTGCGGTCGCTGGACCTGCGTGTCGTGCCGGGCGTGACCTTCACGAATCCAGCCATCGCCACGGTCGGTCTAACGGAGGACGCGGCTCGGATGGCGGGATACAGCGTGAAGACCTCGATCCTGCCGGCTGAGGCCGTGCCGCGAGCGCTCGTGAACCGCGATCCGTGTGGCGTGTTCAAGGTCGTCGCCGAGGAAGACACCAACCGGATCCTCGGGGTTCACGTCGTGGCCGAGAACGCCGGGGACGTCATCTACGCCGGCCTGTTGGCGGTCAAGTTCAACCTGACGGTGCGCGACCTCGTCGAGACGCTGGCACCCTACCTCACGATGGCGGAAGGCCTCAAGCTGACTGCCCAGTCGTTCGGGCGGGACGTATCGAAGCTCTCCTGTTGCGCGGCTTAGCGCGAACGCGCTTCGGAGAGCGACCAGCGCCCGCTCGACCATGCAGCGGAAGGAGGCAACAGGAGCATGACCGAGCGGTACGACGCCATCGTTCTCGGCATGGGGCCCGGCGGTGAGGTCGTCGCGGACCGTCTGCTGACCGGGGGCATGCGGGTCGCCGTCGTCGAGCGGGAGCTCATCGGCGGCGAGTGCGCGTACTGGGCGTGCATCCCATCCAAGACCCTTCTGCGGCCGCCGGAAGCGCGGGCTGCCGCTGCTCGCACGTCGGGTGTCTCGGAGCCGAGCCTCGAGTGGGCACGAGCCATCGAGTACCGGGACTTCATGGTCCGCCACCTCGACGATTCGAAGCAGGAGCACGATTACGAGGAGCGCGGCGCCACGGTCATTCGCGGCAGTGGCCGCATCGCTGGGCCTGGCACCGTAGAGGTCGGCGGGAAGCGGCTGCTGGCCGACCACCTCGTGATCGCTACCGGATCCGACCCGCGGATCCCGCCGATTCGGGGGCTCGCCGACGTGCGCCCCTGGACCAACCGCGAGGCTACGAGCCTGCGGGAGGTGCCGGCACGCGTCGTCCTCATCGGCGGCGGACCCGTGGGCGTCGAACTGGGCCAGATGCTGGCACGCTTCGGCAGCGAGGTGACGATCGTTCAAGCCGCGGACCGTCTCTTGAATCGGGAGGACCCGCGGATTGGTGAGCTCATCCGCATGGCTTTGGAGTCAGAGGGGATCCGCGTTGAGACGCGCCGCCAGGTCCGAGCCGTGCGGAAAGTCGGGAGCGAGACACGCGTGGACCTCGACGGCGGCACCGAGGTGGCCGCGGATGTCCTCGTGATCGGCGCCGGACGCTCTCCGCGCCTGGCCGACGTCGCGCTCGACAAGGCCGGCGTCGATACGTCGGCGGGAAGGCTGCCGATCGACCGAACGTGCCGGCTGGCGGAGGGACTCTGGGTGGTGGGAGACGCGACGGGGGTGATGCTCTTCACGCACGTCGCCAAGTACCAAGGCCGGATCGCGGCCGCCAACATCCTGGGGCGACGCGCGGAAGCCGATTACCGCTCCGTTCCGCGGGTCGTCTTCTCGGATCCGGAGATCGCGGCCGTCGGACTCAGCGAAGAAGCCGCGCGCGCGGCCGGGATCGACCTGGCGACGGCGACCTTGTCGCTATCAGAAGCGATCGCGCGGCCGTGGACGTACGAGAGAGATCCACGCGGCGAGCTCGGGCTCGTCGCCGACCGCCGCCGAGGCGTTCTGATCGGCGCGTGGGCCGTCGCACCCCTGGCGAGCGAGTGGATCCATCATGCCGTCGTGGCGATCCGGGCGGAGATTCCGATCGCCACGCTTCTCGACACCATCGCTCAGTTCCCGACGTACGCGGAGGCCTACCTGAGAGCGCTGGAGAAGCTGGACCTCTAGCTTATCCCGCTGCGAGGTGTTCCCCCGAAGCACCAACGGAGGGCGAGCCAGAATAGTGGAGCTGACCGGGATCGAACCGGCGACCTCCTGGTTGCAAACCAGGCGCTCTCCCAGCTGAGCTACAGCCCCAGGGCGGGATTCGTGCAGCGGCGGGGGCCGCGAGGCAGCGCCGGTCGGCGGGTGCGGCCGCGGCCGGAGCGCGATAGACTGGTGGGCCCGGGTAGAGTCGAACTACCGACCTCGCGCTTATCAGGCGCGCGCTCTAACCACCTGAGCTACGGGCCCCCGGAGGGAGGTGCAAGGTATGCTCTCGGCCGTAGTCCTGCCAGCCCTCGACGGTAAGGACGTGCCACGACGGCGGGGGCGAGCCTCCGGGCGGGTGCTCCGGGCGTCGCTCCTGCTCCCCTGCCTCTCGGGCCTGATCTCCTGCGGAAGGTCCGAGCCTTCCGACGTCGCGGAGTCGCCTCCTGCCCTTCAGCGCGATACCTCGGCAGCGGTCCAGGGTGACTCCGTGGCCGCCGAGCCGGCTCCGGCGCCGCCATCTACGATCGCCGGGCCGGCTCCGGCGCCGCCACCTCCGGTCGCCGAGCCGGCGCTGGACTCCGCCCAGACCCGCGTCGGGGTGGCCCCGTCGGAGCGCGCTCCGGAGAGCGCCTACCACGCGTGCAAGGACTCCGTGGCCTCCCGGCTCGAGCGGCCCGAGACGGCCGTCTGGGCCAAGGCTCCGGACAACGCGGAGCGGACGGAGGCGCGCGGCGGATACGCGCTCGTGGGTCAGGTGCGCGCCGACAGCCTGAGCCCCGGCATTTCCTTCCTCTGCGTCGTCGAGCCGCGGGGCGAGGAGTGGCGCGTCACGCAGCTCCAGATGGACGCGCCGCCGGGAGCGGACGCGACACCCGCCGAATTGCCGCCGGGAACGGAATGAGGACCGGGAGAGGAGGAGCGCGGTCCCAGGAGAGCGGCCGGTCGGCTCCGACGGAGTCGGCGGGCTCGACGCCCCCGGTGAAGCGGGCCACTTCGTTCTCGAGGAGCACGTAGGTGTAGTCACCGTCGCCGTTCCCGGAGCACGGCAGGTCCGCACCCGCGGAGAATTCCGGCGCGTGGTCGCGGCCGGTGCCCGAGGGAGGGTTGCCGTCGCGCTTGACCCAGAAGCGGATCTCGTGCGGTCCGGCGAGGGGCCGCGGCGCGTCGTAGTTCGGCCCGACGCAGACGCCCTCGGCGAAGCGCGTGAGGGTGGTGTCTAGCGTCATCTCGCCGTCGCCCGAGGCGCGATAGCTGCCGATCGTGTAGATCGTGCCGTCCACCCCGATCTCGAGCAGGTACTGCCGCTGCGGGTCGAGGCCTTCCGCCCGGAGCTGCAGCTCCAGCGTCTCCCCCGCCGGCGTGTACCACACGGTCCCTGTCGCTCCGCCGCGGTCCGGCGGGATGGGCCGGAACTTCGCGTCCTTCTGCACGAGCCCCACCATCGCCATGTCCTCGGCGCCTGCCGGAACGTCGGGGCCCTCGGGCTGATCGAAGAGGAACAGGAAGAGCGCGGCGGTGACGAGGGGGATCGCCAGCACCCGCACCAGTGCCCCGAACGAGAAGGCCGTGGACGTCGAGGCCCGGCGGCGCGGCGCTTCCGGCGAGAGCGGCTCGCTCATCCGCGGGGGCTGCGCTAGACGCCCTCGAAGCGGGCCGGCGCCAGCTCCACGAGCAGCAGATCCCAGGAGCCATCGCCGTTGCCGCCACACGGCAGGGCCTCTGCGGCACCCCGGGTCAGCAGATCCGAGCCGCCGGCAGCCGCCGCCGATTCGGAGCCATCCTCCTGGATCCAGACCCGGATGTCGTGCTCTCCGCGCAATCGCGTGGGAGGGTCGAAGTCCTCGCGGCTCACGCAAACGCCCTCGCGGAAGCTCTCGAGCGAGCCGTAGCCGCGCAGGCTCCCGGCAGCGGTGCTCCAGAAGCTCGCGACGGCGTACGTGCGATCATCGGCGGCGAGCAGCACGCGGTAGGCGCGCACGGGTGCGAGCCCCTCGGCCCACACGTACCAGTCGAAGGTCCGCGCCGAAGGCCGAAACCAGAACCCCCCCGCCGGTCGGCCGTGCTCGGGCGCCACGACGCGCAGGGCCGCATCCTTCTGCACGAGCGCGAGCTCTTCGAACCCATCCGGACGCTCCGACGGAAACGCCACGCGTTGCAGCTCCGCCAGCCGTTCCGGGGTCTCGGCTGTCTGGCGCGGGCCGGAATCACACCCCTGCAGTAGAGCGAGCGCCAGCACGAGGGTCGCCGTGGAGGAGGCATTCCCGCCGCGATCCTTCGGCTTGGGCCCGCTCAGGACCTGGTGGAGCTGTAGCGGCCCCTGCGAACCGCCCGCGAGGGAGGCCCCTCCGGCCGCCCCGGGCACTGCGTGCCCTGTGGGAGGCGTCCTGCCGTTCCCGTTCACCGGAACCGTAAACTGGCCGTTCCCATTGGAATGACCGGCCGCTGACCCGGCGACCAGCGGCACTCGAGCGCGGTGGCCGTTGGGCGGGACCCCGGCGAAGCCCGGCAGCGCCTGGCGCCGAAGCGGGCCCTCGGCGCCGCTCGTCGCCGCCGCGACGACCCGCTGCTTGCGCGAGACGACGAGGTGCCGCAGCGAGTACGCGGCCACCATCGAGTAGCCGAACGCGAAGAGACACAGGAACGGAAGGGCGCCGTACTCGCCCAGGTGGATCGCCATCCCGATCGTGAAGAGCGTGTAGAGCGACAGGACGACCTCGCTGACCGTGCTCCACGTCATCGGACTCCGGTAGTGCTTGTCACGCCAACTCCGCTCGAGACCCGTCAGGCTGTACTTCGGCGTGCGCACGAAAGGGCTCTTGCGGCCGAACAGGCCCTCCAGGGCGGCCTGTGTATTGTAGACGCCCAGCCCGATGGACGCTCCCATGAAGAGCGGGAAGTATCCCACCCTTCGCTTCCAGTCCAGGTGGACGGCGCGCTGGGCCGTCCAGTAGTAGGAGAAGGTGCCCGTGAACGTGAACAGGAAGTACGCCGAGAGCGGCAGCAGCAGCCGCAGGTCGTGCCGGCTCGCCACGATCACCACCGGCAGGTTCAGCAGCCCGGCGAGCAGGAAGAACGGGAACACGATGTTGCCCAGCAGGTGCAGCGTGGACTGAACCTTGATCCAGCTCGGCAGGTGGGCGCACCAGAGCCGCGGCAGGAGCTTGCGCGCCGCTTCCATCGAGCCCTTCGTCCAGCGGAACTGCTGCGCCTTCATGCCGTAGATGTCCGCCGGGATCTCGGAGTCGCAGGTCACGTCCCACAGGTAGCGGAAGCGCCAGCCGGCGAGCTGGGCGCGGTAGCTCAGATCCAGGTCCTCGGTGAGCGTGTCGTGCTGCCAGCCCCCCGCGTCGCGGATGCACCGAGCCCGCCAGATCCCCGCCGTGCCGTTGAAGTTCATGAACAGCCCGCCCCAGTAGCGGGCGGATTGCTCGACCACGAAGTGGCCGTCCAGGCCCAACGCGGCGGCGCGGGTGAGCATCGAATTCCGATCGTTCAGATACGACCAGCGCGTCTGGACCATCCCCACGTCGGGGGCGTCGAAGTGCGGCATCGCGCGGCGCAGGAAATCGCTGGGGATCACGAAGTCCGCGTCGAAGATCGCCACGTACTCTCCCTTGGCGACCTCGAGGCCGTTCTCGAGCGCGCCGCCCTTGAAGCCGGTCCGTGCCCGGCGGTGGATGTGGACGATGTCCACTCCGCGCCTGCGCCAGGTCCGCACGAGCCGTCGGGCGACGGTCAGGGTCTCGTCCGTGCTGTCGTCGAGGACCTGGATCTCGAGCCGGTCACGCGGATAGTCGAGCTCGCACGCGGAGCGGATCAACCGCTCCACCACGTAGAGCTCGTTGTAGATCGGGAGCTGGATCGTGACCGTCGGGGCGTCCGCGTCCGAGAGCGGCTCCTTGAGCTCGTGGTGCTGACGCTTGCGGAAGAGGGAGACCAGCACGAAGCGGTTGAACCCGAACGTGGAGAGGACGAGCAGGGCCAGACCGTAGGCGAGGAGGATCAGCTCAGGAGGCATGGGCTGGGAAAATCCTACATGGGGTGCCGGACAAAAAAACCCGCCCACGGCCGACGGCTGCCGGCGAGCAAGGATCTCATATTCGTAGTCGGGTACTACCGGATCGGCTGGTCCGGCTGGGGTATGTTACGAATTCCTGGCCGGTAAGTTCCGCTGCAAAAGTCTCACGTTCATCTCGGCACCGCCAGCGACACTTCTCCCAGCGAGACCTCGACGTCGCCCAAATCCGGTCGCAAGTACGCGGCCATGCGGTACGTTCCGTCCGGCAGCGAGTCGCCGAGGACCTCGTAGGCGCTCACGGTGGCTCCCGAGAGCCGTCTCGAGCCGCCCCGCGCCACCGTCACCGTCTGCAGCGCCATCGTGCAGCCGACCTGCCTGCTCTGATCCCACACGAGCCGCTCGCCGACATAGGCCCGCAGCAGCACGACGCAGCCATCCGGGAAGGTCAACGAGCGCTCCTCCTGAGAGGTGTTCCGCACGACGACGTGCGGGACCAGCTGCACGGGAAAGGATTCGAGGACGGCCAGATCACCGCTGTACGCGAGACCGTCCTCCGCTGTATCCCCCGCGGCGCCCGGACGCACCGGATCGCCGGCGCTCTCGCCCCTCGAGACGCAGGCGACCTGCAGCAGCACCGACGCAAGCAGCCCGACGCCGGCCAGGCTGCGGAGCGCGCGGCGTCGGCTTGCCCGCGGCACACGGTCGTGAGAGGTTGGATCCATGGCCGATCTCCTCCTGCACGTCGGGTTCGTCTTCGCCGTCCTCGGCACCAAGCTGCTCCTCGCCCTCTGGGCCATCTACTACCTGCTGCCCGGTGGCGGCAGCTGCCCCGAGTGCAACGCCGAGACGCTGCCGCTCCAGATGGGCTGGCCCCGGCGCGTCGCCGGCGCCTTGCTCTTCCTCGGGCGCGTCCGGCGCCGCTGGTGCCCCGCCTGCGCCTGGGACGGATTCGTCCGACCCTCGCCCCCCTCGCTCCGGCTCCGTCGCGAGATCCCCTCGCCCGACTCCGCCGACCGCACGCTCTAACGCGCAGCGTTCAGGGAGTCCCGCTCGAGCCGGTGGCCTGGTCCAGGAGTCCCAGCAGGTCGCGCCGGATCTCTCGCGCCGCCGAGCACGCCAGTCGTTCCTCGTGCGCGAGCCCCAGCGCCACGCAGCGATCCTCCACTCTGTCCAGGCGCTCCAGCGCGGCCACGCTCCGCCCCGAGCCGTGCTCGGCGCGTGCGGTGAGGATCTCGGCCTGGCAGTCCGCCCACGCGAGGCCCCCCTCGCGCGCCGCCGCGCGACCCCGCGCGAGGAGCTCGAGCGCCTCCCCGTTCGCGCCCTCCCGGATCCGCAGGTCGGCCAGGTTGTTCCCGCCGATCGCGTGCAGGACCGGACTTCGCAGCTCTCGCGCAAGCTCCAGCACCCGCTCGAAGCAAGTCGCTGCCGCCGCGCCTTCGCCCAGCTCCATGTGGTTCAGCCCCAGCTCGTTCAGGAAGCGCCCCGTGTGCTCCCGGTCACCTTCACGCTCCGCGAGGTGGAGCCCGGTGCGTGCGTACTCCAGGGCCTTCCCGTAGTCCCGCTCGTGCTCGTGGTAGTATGCCGCGAGGTCCAGGTACGCGAAGTACAGGAGCCGCGGCATCCCGGCTCGCAGCGCGAGCTCGAGGGCTGCCACGTAGTGGCCGCGCGCGCGCTCGAACTCGCCGCGCTCGAAGCGAACATGGCCCATCCCCGAATGGCAGCGAGAGGTGACGTCGAGCTCTCCCGCGGCCTCCGCCGCCTCCAGCGCAGCCCGGTAGAAGTCGGTCGCGGAGTCGAGGTCGCCCGCCATTCGCCCGGCGCGCCCGATGCGGAAGAGCACCTCCGCGCGGCGGCGCTCTGCCCCCCGCCAGGGATGGGAATCCAGCACCGCGAGAGCCCAGAGCAGCAGCCAGCGCGCCGCTCCCGCCGGCAAGCCGGGCGGGCGCTCGTCCTCGATGAGGCCGGCGAAGCGCACGATCTCGTCGGCCGCTCGTTCGCCACGCCCCCGGCGTATATGGCTCTCCAGCCTCCTCAGGAATGCGCGAACGCGTTTCGCGGGGGCTCCCGGATCGTTCCCGTCCTGGCTCTCCTCCTCGCGCGCACTCACCTCGGCGCCGCGTCCGGCGCCCCTCACGAGCAAGGGCGTCAATAGAAGAGGAAGCTCGATCTGAAGCCGATCCCACTCGCTCAGCGGTGCCGCCACGAGAAGGTCCGGCGGTACGCGGCTGGCCGACCTTGGCACCCGCGGAGGTCGAGCGGCACCGCGGCTCTGACGGCTTTCCGCTCGCCGCCCGGTGAGCACCCAGTTGACATCGACGTCGAAAAGGGCAGCCAGGCCGGCGAGCAGCCTGTAGGAGCCGGGGACCTCACCCGCCTCGTACCGGCTGACCTGCGGCTGAAGGTAGCCCAGCGCCCCACCCAGGTCCTTCTGCGATCGTCCGCCGCGGGCCGCCTGGAGTCGACGGCCGATGGCGGATCTGTCGAACCAGCGAGGGTCGTTCATCGCAGGAGGCGCTGGGCGGGGTTGATCATATCAAAAACGGTATGGTGACGGGAACCCAGAGTCAAGCGGCGGTGGAGGCGCATACTGACTTCGACCGTGTGGTGAATGCATATTTGTTATCCATCCCGCAATGCTGCCGCTGTCGCGCCCAAGCGCGGGGTCGTCTCGATCGAAAGACTCGCTGCCCCTCCAGGTCGAAGCTCGGTCTCTCGATGAGCTCAGGTGGGGTGGACATCGACACCGACACGGGCATCCGCTAGGTATTCTCACGCGCCCGGCCTCGGGAGCGTCCCGTCGTTCTGCTTCCGGCACAGCGAGTGCCTCGGCGCGACCGGGAATGTCCATGCGGGAGGTGCAGATGAAGAAGACGAAGTATGGCCGGAGCTTGCTGTTCGTCTGTCTCCTCTCCGCGCTCGGCGCGATCGCCGTCTCGTGCACCCGCGAGGACGAGGCCGCGGTGCCCCTGGCTCCAACCGCGATCGACGAGCGCGGTGAGCGCGGCGAGAGTCCCAGCGGATCTCACGGCCTGAGTAACAACTGAAGCCGAGGGTCGGCGCGGACCGCTGAGTCCTCTCGTACCGGGCTCACGGCACCCCTGCCACAGCTGCCGGGTGCTTTCACCCAGGTCGCGCCGGATCACCCGGGCACGCCGTTCCGGCCCGTCCCACCCCCCTCTTCCGCCGGAGGCGTCAACGTCCTGCCCATAGCGGTGATCCAGCGTCTGGAGGCGAGCGGGTGATCCGTCGGCGCCGTCCTTGCAATGCGCACGACCCTTCCCGCTCGGAGCTCCCAACCGCGATCGAGGTCTCGACATGATCCGCACGGAGTCCTTCCGCTCGCCCCGCACGCGACGATCGATTCCGCCGGCAACCCTGTTGGGCCGCACCGGGCTGGCCTTCGCCTGCCTTCTCGCGGCGGCTCCGATCCTCGCCCAGGAGCCCGGCGCGCCGCCCGCCGACACCACCGCGCTCGCCGACACCCTCGAAGCCGAGCCGGTGGTGGTCACGGTCACGCGGGTGGAGGAGGAGGCGCTGCAGAACCCGCGCGCGGTGTCCGTCGTGCGCGGGGAGGACATCCAGCTGGCGCAGCGCACTCTGACCCTCGACGAGGCGCTGAGCCGCGTCCCGGGGACCTTCGCCCAGAACCGCAACAACTTCTCGATCGGGGAGCGTCTCTCGATCCGGGGCTTCGGCGCCCGCGCGGCGTTCGGCATCCGCGGCATCAGGCTCGTGGTGGACGGCATCCCCCAGACGCTCGCCGACGGGCAGAGCGTGAGCAGCAACATCGACCTGGCGAGCGCGGGCCGGATCGAGGTGCTGCGCGGCCCATCCTCCTCGCTCTACGGGAATGCCGCCGGCGGCGTCGTCGACATCACGACCGAGGCCCCGCCGCCCAGCCCCACCGTCTCGACGAAGTTCACGGCCGGCAAGTTCGACCTGCAGAAGTACCAGCTGGGCCTCGCCGGCCGAAGCGCCGCGCTGGGCTACGTGCTGGACGCGAACCGGACCGACTACAACGGCTTCCGCGGTCACAGCCGGGTGGAGAGCACGCTCCTGAACGGCCGCCTCACCTGGGATCCCGACGAGAGCTCGCGGTGGGCGCTGGTCCTCAACTACAACGACACGCCCGTGGCCGAGAGCCCGGGCTCGCTGACCAGGGCCCAGGCCGACTCCGCACCGGGTCAGGGGAACCCGCGCAACGTCGCCACCGCCTCCGGCGAGAGCCATCAGCAGCTTCAGGGCGGGCTCAGCTACAACCGCGAGCTCACAAACAACCGGGCCCTGTTCGCGCGCGTGTACGCGCTCGATCGGGCGATCGACAACCCGCTGCCCTTCGCCGTCATCCAGCTCGAGCGCTTCGCCGGCGGCGGCGGCCTGCAGCTCACCGATCGTACGCCGCTCTTCGGCATGGGGAACCGTCTCACGGCAGGGGTCGATCTGGACCTGCAGAGCGACGATCGTCTCAACTTCGAGAACGCCTTCCCTGAGCGACCCGGCGAGCCGGGGGAGGCGACCCTGGACCAGGACGAGCAGGTCACGAGCCTGGGGGTCTACGTGCAGGACGAGGCGTACCTCGCCGCCGACCTGGAGCTCACGCTCGGCGTGCGCTACGACCGTGTTCGCTTCGACGTCGAGGATCGCCTGCTCGAGAACGGGGACGACTCAGGCGAGCGGACGCTCGAGGACGTCAGTCCCATGGCCGGCCTGCGCTACAGCCCCGCGCCCGCGGTGAACCTCTACGCGAACGTCGCCACGTCGTTCCAGACGCCCACCACGACCGAGCTCGCCAACCGTCCCACTGGCGAGGGAGGCTTCAACGAGGAGCTGGAGCCGCAGACGGCGACGAGCTACGAGGTGGGCGTGAAGGGTTTGCTAGGCGAGCGGGTGAGCTACGAGCTGGCCGGCTTCCTGGTGGACGTTCGTGACGAGCTGATCCCCTTCGAGGCGCCGGGCCAGGAGCAGCGGCAGTTCTTCAGGAACGCCGGCAGCTCGCAGCACAACGGGATCGAGGCCAGCCTGAGCGCGCGGCCCGCCCCGTTCCTGCGTGCGCTGGTCGCCTACACGTACTCGAACTTCTTCTTCGAGGAGTTCGCCACCGCCGAGGCGGAGTTCGACGGGAACGACATCCCGGGCGTGCCGCCGCACCGGCTCTTCGCGCAGCTCGGCTGGGAGGCGGACCTGTTCGCCGTCGCCGAGGCGGAGGTCGTGGACGAGTACTTCGTCGACGACGCGAATACCGCCACGAACGAGGGCTACACGGTGGTTTCGCTGCGCGGCGGCTGGAGCGGCGACATCGCCGGGATCGAGTGGCGGCCGTTCATCGGGATCAACAACGTCTTCGACGAGGAGTACAGCGGTTCGGTCGTCGTGAACGCGGTCGGCGCGCGCTACTACGAGCCGTCGCCGGGCCGCAACGTGTACGGCGGCCTGGGAGTCGCCTACCGGTTCTGACCTTCGGGGAGGAGAACGGCGTGGCCAACCGACGTGTTCCCCCGATGCTCCTGGTGATCGCGCTCGTGGCCTGCAGCGGAGACGGTGGATCGGGCCCCGACGACGACCGTCCGCCGGACGTCGACGCCGTCTTCGCCGGCACGGTCAGCCTGGGGGCCGAGACCTGCACCCCCGACGTGTTCAGCTTACCCCGATCCCGCCACGAGCTTCGCCTCGAGATTGGACATCGATCAGGACGGCGAGGAGCTGGAAGCCGTCGACCGCGATCAGATGAACTTCCCCTTCGAGGGGGAGATCGACGATCTGGGCAACGTGGAGCTCAGCGCATCGATCACCGACACCGTCGAGATCACGAGCGGAAACGACACGATCCCGGCACGCCGGACGACGACGGTGAACCTCGATCTCCGCAGGTCCGCCGACGGGGAACGCCTCTCGGGCGACGTACGCGTCGACGAAGCCTTCACGCTCATCGCGGGCAACGAGTTCCTCAGCACGTGCACGCAGGTCGGCACGATGGTGCTGACGCGGCAGGGCGCCAGCGCGAGCCTGCGCGATCTGCCCCTGCAGTAGGCGCGAAAACTCGAGGAGACGGGGTCAGGGCCGCAGGAACTCCAGCAACGAGAACAGGTCAGGTCCTTCTCCGCCTGGTGATGGAGCGGCGGAGTTGCGGTCTCACCACTCGTAGCGTATCCCCGCGAACACCCGCCGCGGCAGGCCGGGGGTCAGGAAGGGATCGATGGCCTCGGGATCTCCCGGACCGAGGATGTTCGTGGCCACGATGCCGAAGGTCTCGTACTCGCTGTCCAGCAGGTTCTCGACCAGCGCGAACGCGGTGATCGGACCGAGCTCGCGCTCGGCGTAGGCGTCCACGACCAGGTAGGGGTCGAGCTTGTCCTGCGGGCGGGTGTTCGACTCGTCCCCCGTGAGCCACTGGCTCCCCACGAATAGCCCGTCCAGCGAGAAGCCCCACTCCCCGACGTCCAGGTCCGCCCCCAGCGTCGCCGAGACGTTCGGCACCATGCTGAACTCGTCGCCGGGATGGACCTCGGTCGGCCCACCCTCCTCCTCGTCCCCGTCGCCGTCCTCTCCCGCGCCCGCGGTGCCCGCCGCGCCACCGCCGCTCCCGGGCTGACGCTGAAGGCGCTCCAGCGCCTCGTCCCCCTCCTCGTCGTCGTCGTCCAGCAACGCCGAGGCGAGCAGCTCGTCGGTGCGGAACGTGGCGCGCGTCAGCGCCAGGCCCGCGTTGATGGCGAGCGCCCGCGTGGGCGTGGCCGAGACGGTGAGCTCCAGCCCCTGCCGGCGCGTCTTCTCCACGTTCTTGAAGAAGCCGCGCGTGGACGGCGGCAGGATCACGTTGAAGATGTCGGCGTAGACCTCGGACCAGTACAGGACGCCCTCCACGCTCAGGCGTTCCGACAGGTAGCGCGCACCGCCCTGCCAGCTGTCGGCCGTCACGGGGTCGATCGGCGGATCGGCCCCCAGCTCGAAGGGCAGGGGGCAGGGGTCCTCGGGGTCCGAGCAGGTGATCTCGAGGATCACCGGAGCGCGGAAGCCACGGCCGTAGCTGGCGAACACGCTCGCGCGATCGCTCAGGAGCAGGTCCGCGCCCAGAAGCCCCGAGAGCTCGTCGAAGTCGTTCGTCCCGCTCTCGTCGGGCTCGAGGAAGTCGAGGAAGGGCACGTGCACGTGATCGAAGCGCAGTGAGCCCGTGAGAGCCAGACGCTCGGTCGCGGGCCACCAGGCCTGGCCGAAGACCCCGAGGTTGTCCTCCTCGGTGCCGACGTGCTCGGTGAGCGTCGTGTCCACGTCGGGGAAGAACCGGCTCGGCAGCTCGAAGATCTGGATGTCCACGTCGTGGCGGACGTACTCGGCGCCGGCCGAGGCGACCGGGCCTCCTTCGCGCGGCCGCAGCGTGACCTGTGCCGTCAGACCGCCTGAGCCGATGTCGGTGATTCCGCGAAAGTCGGCCTCCGAGATGTTCGCGTTGAACTGGTCCACGTCGAGGAAGCGGCCGTGGCCGTTCACCGTGAACGACACGCCCGGGGAGAATGCGCGGGTGAGGGCAGCGGTGACGAAGTGCAGCCGCGGCCGATAGAAGTCGCCGCCCGTGAAGTTGATCTCGCGCGGGTCCTCGACGTCCTCGAACTCCTCGGGGACGGGCCCGCCCTCGAGCCACGAGCGCGGGAGCGACCCCGGCTGCAGGATCTCGTTGTCCGCGAACGAGTACGAGATCCACGCGTCCGTGTCGTCGCCCCTCCAGCCGAGCTTGGTGAATCCCTGACCGAGGATGGCGTCGTTCGCCTGCCGCCAGCCGTCGCTGTCGTGGTAGCGGCCCGAGGCGTAGTAGTCGAAGGCACCCGAGGCGCCGGAGACCGTGCCGCGCCCCTCCAGCCGGCCGAAGGAGCCACCCCCCAGCTCCAGCTCTCCCGAGACGGGACCAGACCCGCGCCGCATGCGGACGTTCAGCGCCCCCGCCAGCGTGTTCCTGCCGAAGGCACCCCCGGGGCCGCGGATGACCTCCAGCCGCTCCACGTCGTCCATCGGGATCAGGTCGAATTGCACCTGTGAGGCGTCCGGCTCGTTCACCCGCACCCCGTCCACGAAGACACTGATGCTCTGGGGCAGGCCGACCACGGGAGACACGGTGAAGCCCCGCAGCCGGATGTCGGGCTGGTAGGGCGAGCCGAACTGGTCTGCAGCCGTGACGCCGGGGAGCCGCACCAGGGCGTCTGCGATCGTGAGCGAAGCCTCCTCGCGGATCTCCGCTCCGGGAAGGATCTGGACGCCGTAGGGCAGGCGGCCCAGCGGTATGCCGCCCATCCCGAGCCGGCCGATCTCGACCAGGATCTCGGGCGCGAGCAGGACCTCCGCCGTGGGCCGCTCGCCGTCGTCGTCCTCGTCGTCCTCTTCGTCGTCGCCGGGATCCCGCTGCTCGGCGCCGGGATCCTGGGCGAAGGCCGCAGACGCCGCAATGAGAGGTGTCACCAGCAGGAGGAGCAGGAGTGCTCGCGCGGCGAAGGAGATGAAGCGGCACGTCATGAGGCACCTCGAAGTCCGGCTGGGGCGTCCGCGGTGGGCCGCCATGTATGAGACATTGGGATCGTCGGAGAGGCTCGCGGTCAACGCGGCGGCGGCTCGCCGGGAGCCACCCCCGGGGACAGGCCGCCCACCCAGGTGACGATGTCCGCCCGCGAGAAGCGGCGATCGCCGTCGAGGTCCTCGTACAGCACGACGTGGTCCACCACCTCTCCGGGGCGGTTCACCGTGAGCACCCCGTCGTCGGCCGGGCCCCCGCCGTCGTAGTCGTGGCAGCAGAAGTCGCGCACGATGGTGGACGCGCCGGGCGCGGCCCTGCCGCCGGCGGCGCGGACCGTCGCGAGCATCGCCTCGAGGATCCCGAAGCGCACGCGGTCGGAGGCGCTCAGGCTCCGGCTCCCGTTCGTGTCCTCGTAGAGCGTGAGCCCCACCACGCGTTGGCCGGGCAGCGTGACGGCTGCGATCCCGTCGTCTCCGGGCCCACCGCCGTCCAGGTCCCAGCAGCAGCGGTCGTGGAGCGTCGCGGCGTGCGCGTCGGTGGCACCGCGCTCGCGCAGCGCCAGGACGAGCGCGGCGGCCAGGGCGACGAGCGCGACCCACGTCGTGCGGGCGGACAGCAGGCTCCGGCGCCCGGCCAGGCGGCGCCCGGAGACGGCGCTCAGGCGCGCCCAGCCCTCGGTCACGTCCACCGGCCGCTCCCCGCCCGCCAGGATGCGGCCCGTCTCCGCATCGGAGCGGCGGAGCTCCTCGAGGGCGCGCGCGCAGCCGGAGCAGCCATGCAGGTGTTGCAGGCAGCGCAGGCGGCCGGTCCACGCCAGCTCACCGTCGAGGAGCTCGCGCAGGACGTCGCCGGGAAGGTGCGGGTCAGAGCGAGGACGCACGGGCGTCACCTTCCTTCCCGCCATGGTACGCCGCCACCAGCCTGCGCTGGGCGCGCGTCAGGAGCGGCCCGATCGAGCTGGGGGCGAGACCCAGCTGGGCGGCGATCTCGCGATAGCGGAACCCCTCGTGGTGCAGGAGCAGCAGCGCCCGATCCCGCTCGGGGAGCTCGGCGAGCGCGCGGCCGGCGCGCTCCGCCTCCTGGCGCCGGAGCAGATCGGCCTCCGGTCCCGGGTCGCGCTCCGCGGCGCGCTCGGCGCCGAGCAGCGTCAGGTGGCGCGCCCGGCCGCGCGCGAGCCGGGCCTCGTCGCGCACCAGGTTCTCGGCCACGCGGAAGAGCCACGCGCGCGGATGGCGCGGCCGGTGCTCGAGGAGCCGGAGGAACGCCTCCTGCGCGAGGTCCTCGGCGCGGTCGGCGTCGTGCACTCTGGCCTCGAGATAGCGCACGAGTCGCGGATAGAGACGATCGAAGAGCGCGCGCACGGATCTCCGGAGCTTCTGTCGAGGAGAGGACGATCGCCCGCCGATCCACAGGCGGACGGCGATACAGAGGAGACGAACGGCGGGGCCCCGATGAGACAGGCGGCGGCTAGCCGGCGCCCTCACCCACCCCCAACACGCAACCGGTCAGAGGTCCTCGCCCGTCGAGGACGGCCGGATCGTGGCGCCCCGGTTGTCGAAGGCGGTGGCGAAAGCCTCGCCGGCTGGGCTCACCCAGTCGCGCGCCCTCGCCGCGAGCTCGTCGGCGGCCTCGTCACCCTGCACGAACCCGTACGCGCCGGGGCCCCACGAGCTCTGCCCCGCGCCGGCCGCGCCGGCCCGCCGTAGACGCTCGACCACCTCGGCCACTTCCGGGCCGGCGAACGTGGAGCCCTGCACGGGCGCGAAACACTCGCCCACGAGCCGCTGGAGCTCCGTGACGGCCCGTCCGAAGCCGGGAAGGTCCTCTTCCACCACCGCCGGCAGCACCCCGAGCAGGACCACGTGCGAGATGCGCGCGACCGTCGCCGGGTCGGGGCGCGTCAGCCGCTCGAACGCAGCTCGCTCCTCGAGGCCGCTCAGCCCCGGCTCCACGGGGGGGATCACGACGACGCAACGCCAGCCGGCGGGCAACGGGTGCCGGGCAAGGAGCGGCGGCAGGGGCGCGGGGGTCGTGCAACCATTGGCGGCGTGGCCCCCGTCCACCACGAGGCCGCCGCCCTCGAACGTCCAGCTGCCGACGCCCGAGCGGGTCCGACGCCCCGTGGCGGCGAGCAGCGCGGCGACGTCTCGCGGCAGCCCGTGCACTGCGGCCAGTCCCGCGGCGACCGCGAGCGCCAGCTGGGTGCCGGATCCCAGGCCGCTGTGCGCGGGGATCGCCTCGACGACCCGGACCCGCGCGCCCGGGAGCCCGTGGTGCGTCAGGCATCGGAGCGCGAACTCGGCGGCGCGCTCGCGGCCAGGCCCCTCCACGTCGAGGCCCGAGCTGCGGGACACCTCGACGATCGTTCGGGGCCGCTCGAGAGCCACACCGAGGCCGCCGAAGAGTCGGCCCAGGTCGCCGCGCAGATCGAGGAGCCCGAGCTGCAGCCGCGACGGCGCCTCCACCCGCACCTGTCGCGGCGTCGGTATCATCGGGGGACCCGACGTGGCGGCCGGCAACGACCGGCTCGCCCGCGCTGGGACGCTCACGCGCCCGCTGCGACGCCCGCCAGCGCCCGCGTCACGTGCGCCTCGAGCAGCTCCATCGCCTCGCGCTCGGCGGGGCCGGCGGTCTTCTCCACGATGACGCGCAGGCGCTCGTACTGCCCGAGGATCTCG
Organism: Gemmatimonadota bacterium; assembly: GCA_046262075.1. Classification (GTDB taxonomy): domain Bacteria; phylum Gemmatimonadota; class Gemmatimonadetes; order JACCXV01; family JACCXV01; genus JBHENL01. Next base: position 4,281 of record JBHENL010000250.1, on the reverse strand, counting down.
TCGGCTGGCAGGAACGACGTGCGCGTCGCCAGCACGGCGGCCTCCAGGACGGCGTTGCGCGCCCGGTTGAACCCCAGGAACTCACGGGCGAAGCCGCGGTGCGCCACGCGCGCCAGGAACGACGAGCGCTCGGGCGTGCCCCCCTCCTCCTCCACCCGCACCTCGCGCCAGGAGCAGGCGGCCTCGAGCACCCGTCCCCGCACCACCTCGGCTTCGCGCGTGGGAAAGATCGGGTCCGAGATCGCCGCGGCGGCGAAGATCCGCACGTCGTCCGTGAGGTTCACCACCGCTTCGCCGCAGGCCGCCAGGTTCCGGTACGTGGCGGTGTTGCGCCAGGGCCGCAGCCGCAGCGTCTCGTCCCCCCACTCGACCCCCATCGGCGCGACGTTCAGGACGCCCTGCGGGTCGGAGCTGGTGACGATCGTCTCGAGGAGGAAGGGCATGCCGGAATGTACGTCGGGGGTGAAGTCGCCGCGCTCAGGCGGTCTCCTGGCGGACGATCTCCTCGTAGTCGTCGCGGATCCGACGCGTGAGCGCTCCTACCCTGCCGTCGCCGACGGGGAGCCCCTCCAGGCGAGTGACGGGTGCGATCCCGCGCAGGGAGCTGGTCGTGAACGCCTCCCGCGCCGCGGACAGCTCGCCGGCCGTCCAGGTGCCCTGGACCGACGGAATCCCGCGGGCAGCCACCAGATCCAGGACCGCCGCGCGGGTGATCCCCGCCAGGATCCCGCAGTCCGGCGACGGCGTGCGCAGCTCGCCGTCCGCACCCACCCAGAAGACGTTGCTCGCCGAGGCCGCGACCACGCGATCGCGATCGTCCAGGAGCAGGGCGTCGTCGGCGCCCGCCGCGCGCGCCTCGGCGCGGGCCAGGACGTTCGGCAGGTAGGCCAGCGACTTGATGCCCGCGAGCGCGGAGCGGGAGCCGAGGCGGTGGTCCGAGCAGCGCAGTCCGAGACCACGTTCCAGGAGCCGCTCGGGCAGCGGCCTCGCCGGCCGCAGAGTCGCCACGAGCCTGGGCCGGGGCTCCGGGGGCAGGTCGAGGCCCTCGCCGCCGGAGCCGCGCGTGAGCGTCACGCGCAGCGCGGCCTCGCCCTCGCCGTCCGGACGCGCGGCTTCCAGCAGCTCGTCCACGGCCTCACGGATGCCCGCGGGCAACGGGATGCCCAGACGCCGCGATCCCTCCGCCATGCGTCGCAGGTGCGCCTCGAGCCGAAACGCGCGGCGCCGGCGCACGCGCAGGGTCTCGAACAGCCCGTCGCCCAGCAGGAAGCCACGATCGGCGGCGGGCACCACGGCGCGCTCGGCGGCCACGACCCGGCCATCCACCCACGCCAGCGAGACGGCGGCCGTCACCGGACGCTCGGCTCGGGCTGGGGCAGTGCGGTGCCGAGGAAGTTCGCGAGCAGCCGGTAGCCGTGCTGCGTGAGGACCGACTCGGGATGGAACTGCACGCCCGTCACCGGGTGGCGGCGGTGGGCGAGCGCCATCACGTCGCCGTCCGCCGTGGTCGCGAGCACCTCCAGCTCGTCGGGTACGCTGGCGGGGTCCACGACCAGCGAGTGGTAGCGCGCGGCCGTGAACGGGCTGGGGAGCCCGCGGAAGACGCCGCCGCCCTCGTGGAAGACGAGCGACGTCTTGCCGTGCATCGGCCGCGGCGAGCGCGTGACGAGCCCGCCGTACACGGCCCCGATGCACTGGTGGCCGAGGCAGACCCCGAGGACCGGCACCCGCGCCTCGAACGCCCGCACGGCGAGGTTCGAGACGCCGGACTCGGCGGGCGTGCACGGCCCCGGCGAGAGGAGCACGTGTGTGGGGTCCTCGCGCGCCAGGTCCTCGACGGCGGCGTCGTTCCGCACCACTCGCGTCTCGGCGCCGAGCTCGCGCAGGTAGCGCGCGAGGTTGTGCACGAACGAGTCGTAGTTGTCCACGATCAGGACGCGCGGGCGGCCGTCCCAGGCGATCACCGCAGGCCCGCCGCGGCCGGCGCATCCCAGGCGCGCAGCATCCCCGCCGCCTTGAGGAGCGTCTCGCGGTACTCGGCCTCGGGATCCGAGTCCGCGACGATCGCGCCGCCCACGGACAGGTACGCCGTCCCGCGGGTGAGCGTGACGGTGCGGATCGCGATCGAGAGGTCGGCTTCGCCGTCGTAGCCGACGTAGCCGATCGAACCGCAGTAGACGCCGCGGCGGGTGGGCTCCAGCTCGTGGATGATCTCCATCGCCCGCACCTTCGGCGCCCCCGTGATGGACCCCCCGGGGAACGCGGCGCGCAGCACGTCCACGACGGAGGTCCCCGGGCGCAGCCGCGCCGTCACGGTCGAGACCAGGTGGTGCACGGTGGGGTGGCGCTCCACGCGCCACAGGTCGGGCACCCGCACCGTGCCGTCGACGGCCACCCGCGAGAGGTCGTTCCGCAGCAGGTCCACGATCATCACGTTCTCGGCGCGGTCCTTCTCGCTCGCGACCAGGTCGTCGCCGAGCGCAAAGTCGTGCGCCGGCGTGTAGCCCCGCGCCGACGTGCCCTTGATGGGCCGCGTCTCGACGCGGTCCCCGGAGATCCGCAGGAACCGCTCGGGCGACACGCTCAGCACCGCACCCGGCTCGCCGCAGAGCAGCGCGGCGAAGGGCGCGGGGTTGGACTCCCGCAGCCGGCGGTACAGCTCCAGCGGGTGCTCCGCGCAGGCCAGGGAGAGACGCTGCGAGAGGTTCACCTGGAAGACGTCGCCGGCCAGCACGTACTCGCGGCAGCGCGCCACGGCGCGAAGGTAGCCGTCTCGCTCGAAGGTCGAGCGCACGCCCCGCGCCTCGCGCACGGGGAAGGTGGGGGCAGCCGGGACGGCCCTCGCGGCGCTTGGGGCGACCGCGACCGCGGAGGCACCCTCGATCCAGCTCCGGCGCGGGAGATCTGCGGGCGGGGCGCTCCGGCCGCGAAGCCGCTCCAGGACGGCGCCCAGCCGCTCCCCGGCGCGGCGGGACCGCGCCGCGGGCTCCACCTCGGGAAGGCCGGTGGAGATCCCCCACGTCCGGCCGGAGTGGTGATCCCAGGCGAGCACCCAGTCGTGGAAGCCGAGGTCCAGCTCCGGGAGCGAAGGCGCCTGGAAGCGCGGGCCCGGTACGCGCTCGAGGTGGTGGAGCAGATCGTATCCGAGATAGCCCATCGCGCCCCCGCGGAAGGGCGGCAGGTGGGCGGCGTCCTCCGGCATCGTGCGGCGGAGCGCGAGCTCGCGCTCCAGTGCGGCGAAGGGGTCGCCCTCCTCTTCCCAGCCGCGCGCGGGATTGGACCAGAGCAGGCGCCGGCCGCGAGAGCGCAGGCGCAGGAACGGGTCGGCTCCCAGGTACGACCAGCGCCCGAGCTCGCCGAAGCGCTCGACGCTCTCCAGCAGAACGCAGCGCGGCAGGTCGAGGAACGCCTCGCACGCGGTGATTGGGTCCGGCGCTTCGGTCAGCTCACGGACCAGCATCGCCCGCTTCGTCCTGCTCCACGTAGCCCGCCCCATCGGTCGCCACCTCGCCGGCCGCCGCGCGAGACGCGCGGGAGGTCTGCGTCAGCTTCACGTGCTCGCGCCGCGGCTCCTCGGCGGGCGTGAGATAGCCCCACGAGAGCGGACCTTCCTGGCGATAGGTCTTCCCCAGATCCACCGCGAGCTTCGCCTTCGCAAGCTCCTTCCCCAGGTAGAACGCGTGCGTCGGCTCCTCCACCCCCAGGCGCTCGAAGATCTCCTGGATGACGGTGCCGGTGACGAAGAGGTCGCGGTTGAGGACCGTGATCGTGGTCGCGTCGGTGAAGATGCGGAAGTTCGGATCGGTGATCTGCCGCTGTAGGTCGCGGAGCTCATCCTGGCTGTAGCTCAGGATCTTCGGGTCCTTGACCGTCAGCAGCCGGTCGTCGAGGTGCTTCGGGAGCTGTCCTTCCCGAATCGCGAAGTGCATCAGCCGGCGCGCGACATCCAGTTCGCGCACCGTGCCGCGAGCCCACGGGATGACCTCCGTCGCCAGCACCCAGCGGATGCCGCCCTCCTGGCAGAACCCCGCCAGCACGGCGTTCACGCCGGTCGTATCGGCGTCGAGGAGCTCGCTGACGTTCGCGGTTCCCATCAGCATCTCGGCCTCGGGGAACCGCTCGCGCACGGCCAGGTAGCGTCCGAGCGCCTTCGCGAACCCGAAGGCGATCGGGTCCAGGACGGCGTCCAGCACGTAGCTCCGGCCCCACGCCTCGAGCCTCTCCACCGAGGGCTCCAGCGTCTCGATGCCGCCGCCGAAGTCGGGGATCACGACGAACGTG
>JBHENL010000249.1:0-4921 GCA_046262075.1 Gemmatimonadota bacterium | reverse complement strand
GTCATGAACCTCGGCTCGGAGCCCTTCCACGTGGAGCGCGGGCTGCGGATCGCGCAGCTCGTCATCGCGCCGGTGGCGCGCGCCCGGCTGGTCGAGGTCGAAGAGCTGTCGGAGAGCTCCCGCGGCGGGGGAGGCTTCGGGCATACCGGGCTCCGCTGACCCATCCCCGTCCAAAAACGCGACGGGGGGGGTGCTTTCCTTGCTTTCCCCTCGCCGCGCCGGTACGTTAGCGGCCGCGGGGCCCGGATCTAGGCTCCGGGTATCGAGTTAGACGTTCCTGCCGTGGCGGGCCGGGTGGTCAGGGCCACGTCCTCTGCTTTTCGGGTGCTCCCTCCGCGCGGACTTCCGACATGGCGTTCGGCTTCTTCAAGTCCGGTTCGGGCGGCTTCCTGGCCAACGAGATCGCGGTCGATCTCGGCACTGCGAACACGCTGATCTACGTCAAGGGACAGGGCATCGTCCTGAACGAGCCGTCCGTCGTGGCCCTCGAGCGCGGCACCGGCGTCGTGATGGCCGTGGGGCTCGCGGCGAAGAAGATGTTGGGCCGCACTCCGCACAGCATCGAGGCGATCCGACCGCTGAAGGACGGCGTGATCGCCGACTTCGAGGTCACCGAGAAGATGCTGCGCGACTTCCTGGAGCGGGTGCTGCGCAAGCGCTTCATGCCGATGCGGCCGAAGGTGATCGTCTGCGTGCCCTCGGGGATCACCGAGGTCGAGAAGCGCGCGGTGCGCGACAGCGCGGAGTCCGCGGGCGCGAAGGAGGTCTATCTCGTCGACGAGCCGATGGCCGCGGCGATCGGGGTGGGGCTGCCGGTCGAGACGCCCACCGGCAACATGGTGATCGACATCGGCGGCGGGACCACGGAGATCGCCGTCATCGCGCTCTCGGGGATCGTCAGCGACATCTCGATCCGCGTCGGCGGCGACGAGCTCGACGACGCGATCGTCCAGTTCCTGAAGAAGAACTACAACCAGGCGATCGGCGAGCAGACCGCCGAGAGCATCAAGATCCAGATCGGCTCCGCCTATCCGCTCGGCGAGGAGCGCGAGATGGAGGTGAAGGGTCGCGACATCGTCTCGGGCATCCCCAAGACGGTGCGCATCCACTCCAGCGAGGTGCGCGAGGCGCTGCAGGAGCCGATCATGGCGATCGTCGAGGCGGTCCGCGCCGCGCTCGAGCGCACGCCGCCGGAGCTCGCCGCCGACATCGTGGACCGCGGCATCGTGATGACCGGCGGCGGCTCCCTGCTGCGCGGGCTCGACGCGCTGCTGCGGGAGGAGACGAACCTGCCGATCAACGTCGACGAGGACCCACTCACCTGCGTCGTGCGGGGCACGGGAAGGATCCTCGACGAACCCACGCGCTACCGGGGCGTGCTCACGCTCTCGCGGAGGGACTGACCCGCTGCACCGCCTGCTCGAGAAGAGGGAATACCTCGTCTTCGCTCTGCTGTGCCTCCTGAGTGTCGGGGCGCTGGCACTCCCCGAGTCGCAGCAGGCGCAGCTCGCGCGGCGGGTGAACCGCGCGTTTCTGCTCCCCTGGCTGCTCGTGAACGAGGAGGTCGCCGGCTACTTCGGGCTGCGCGACGAGAACGTGCGCCTGCGCGCGGACCTGGAGCGGCGCAGCCTCGAGGTCGCGGAACTGGAGTGGATCCGGGTGGAGAACCTGAAGCTGCGCGAGGCGCTCGGCTTCCGCGGTCGCCAGCCCGCGCAGCTGCTCGCGGCGGAGGTCATCGCCAGCTCGGGCGAGCGCTTCCCCCGGTCCTTCGTGATCAACAAGGGTTCGCGCGACGGCGTCCGGCCGAACCAGCCGGTCGTCACGCCCGACGGCCTGGTGGGCAAGACGGCCGAGACCGACCCGAACGCCGCCCTCGTGCTCACCGTCCGCCATCCCGACTTCCGGGCCAGCGCCCTGGCGCTCGCCGGCGAGGACGCCGAGACGGGGATCGCCGCCGCGCGCGCCGACGGCGAGGTCGAGCTGATCGTGCCGCTGCGCTCGGCGGCCAAGCCCGGCGATCGCGTGATCACCTCCGGAATCGGGCCCGTGTTCCCGCGCGGGATTCCGATCGGCCGCATCACCGACATCCATCAGGAGGACCGGCTGAAGCTCCAGAAGAACGATCCGCTCCTGCTCGCGGTCGACCTGAACCGGATCACCTCGGTCTTCGTGCTGCAGCCCGGCACGCCGGCCGAGCGCTCGCCGGCGGCGGGGGAGTCCGCGCTGTTCTGGCCGGGCTGGGTCCCGCCGGCCGCGCTGGCGGCCGAGGGCGGCGGCGCCGACAGCCTGGCGGCCGCGGGCGCCCGGGACGCGACGCCGTGACGCGCCGGCCGTGGTGAGCGCTTTCGGCAGCGGTCGGGTGGCCACGCTCCGCGGGGCCCCCGACCAGCTCTCGTTCCGCTCCACGGCGCGCTTCGCCGTGCTGCTCGCGGTGCTGTTCGTGGCCCACGCGTTGCTGGAGCCGCGGCTCGCCATCGGTGCCGTGAAGCCCGACTTCTACCTGATAGCGCTGGTCTTCAGCGCGCTCCGCTGGGGCCCGCTGGCCGGCACGCTCCTGGGCTTCGTGCTCGGCCTCAACGTGGACTCCTTCCTCGGCCACCACTTCGGCATGCACGCGCTCGCCCTGACGGTGACGGGCTTCCTGGTCGGGAAGATGAAGGAGTCGCTCTACCTCGATCTGCCCGCTTTGGACCTGATCCTGCTCTTCGGCGCCGCTCTCCTCGCGGGTTTGCTGGTGACCCTGGTCGGTCACCACGAGAGCTTCGCGGCCTTCGAGGAGAGCTTCTTCTACGAGATCCCCCTGGGTGCCCTCTACACCGCGGTGCTGGGAGGAGTGCTCTTCCGCCTCGTCAAGGACTGAACCGGCCCACCCGTGCGCTCCTCTTTCTTCCTGAAGTCGGCGCCACCCTTCGACGCCATCAGTCGCAACTACAAGGCGCGCGTGTCGCGCTGGCTGCTGGGCGTCGTCCTCGGCGTGCTGCTGCTGGCCTTCTTCCGCGTGCAGATCCTGCAGCATCGCGAGTACCGCGAGAAGTCGTTCGCGAACAAGGTGCGGGTGATCCCGCTCAGCGCGCCGCGCGGCTTCGTCTACGACAGGGACGGCGAGATCCTGGCCGAGAACCTGCCGGCCTATTCGGCTTCGCTGCTGCCGATGGGCGCGGACTCTCTCGAGCGTTCGATGCGCGTGGCCGCGCCGATCCTGGGACTCGAGCCCGGGGAGGTGGACGAGCTCGTGAAGCAGTACCGGGTCTCGCCCGGCCAGCCGGTGCTGCTGGACAACGACCTGGACTTCGCCACGCTCTCGACGCTCGAGGAGCGCCGCAACGAGATCCCCGGCCTCCTCGTCCAGTCCAAGCCCAAGCGCGTCTATCCGTACGGTCCCGAGAGCGCCCACATCCTGGGTTACGTGGGGCAGATCAGCGAAGGCGAGCTGAAGGAGAACCGCCCGGCGTACGCGGCGGGCGACCTGATCGGCCAGCAAGGGCTCGAGCGCCGCTACGAGGAGAGCCTGCGCGGCGTCAAGGGCGCCGAGTACCAGGAGGTGGACGCGCTGGGTCGGCTGGTGGGACCGTACGGCCGGAACTCGTTCCAGGCGCCCGAACGCGGGCGAGACCTGCGGCTGACGGTCGACCTGGACCTTCAGCGCGCGGCGGCCGAGGCCTTCCCCGACAGCATGAAGGGCGCGGTCGTGGGGCTGGACCCGCGCACGGGCGACGTCCTGCTGCTGTTCTCGAGCCCCACCTTCGATCCGAACCTCTTCTCGGGGCGAATCAGCCGGAGCACCTGGGAGCAGGTCGTGCAGAACCCCGCCCGGCCGCTGTACAACCGGGTCACGCAGTCGCGCTATCCCCCCGGCTCCACCTTCAAGGTGGTCCCCGCCGCCATGGCGCTGGAGCTGGGGGAGACGACCGCGGACACCCACATGGACGTTCCCTGCCGGGGCGGCTTCCAGTTCGGCCGGCGCTTCTTCGGCTGCTGGCGCGGAGGACACGGTTCGCTGGACCTGGTGGAGGCGATCACGCAGTCCTGCGACGGCTACTTCTATCAGCTCGGCTTGCGGCTCGGCCTCGACCAGTTCACCCGCCACATGGTCGCCTGGGGCTTCGACGGCAAGACAGGCATCGACCTGCCGCAGGAGAAGGAGGGGCTCGTGCCCACCTCGGCGGCGTGGTTCGACGAGCGCTACGGCAAGCGTGGCTGGGGGCCGGGTGTCCTGCTCAACCTCTCGATCGGCCAGGGCGAGATCTCGCAGACGCCGCTGAAGATGGCGCAGTTCTATGCGGCGCTCGTCAACGGGGGCGAGCTGCTGCAGCCGCGGCTGCTGCGGGAGCCGGGCGCGCCCGAGGGCCCGCGCGGCCGCAAGATCGTGGGCAAGCTACCCGTCTCCGCGGAGAATCTCTCGGTGGTCACCGAAGGCCTGACGCAGGTCGTGAACTCTCCGCGGGGCACGGCGTACGGAGCCATGCACCGCACGCCGGTGCGCTACGCGCTGGGCGGCAAGACCGGCACGGCGCAGTTCAGCGGTCAGGAGGACTACGGCTGGTTCGTGGGCTACGGGCCGGTCGAGGACCCGCGCATCGTCGTGGCGTTGATCGTCGAGGAGGGTCAGCACGGGAGCAGCCACGCGCCGCTGGTGAAGAGTCTCATCGAGACGTACCTCGACGAGATCGGGCAGCCCCGGATCGGGGAGGTCGCGGTGGGCGCAGGGTCGCAGCCGGAGGGCGCGGCCTTCCCGGAGCCCTCGGCTGCGCGGTTCACCGCGAGCGCGGAGGTCCGGTGAGGCGGCTGGAGGGGCAGGACTACGACGGGGTCCTGTTCGTGCTCGTGGGGCTCCTGCTCGCGGCCGGCATCTCGTTCATCTACTCGGCGGGGCAGCTCGCCGGCGGACGCCGCACGCCGGCGGAGTACTACCAGATGCAGA
>JBHENL010000248.1:0-11213 GCA_046262075.1 Gemmatimonadota bacterium | reverse complement strand
CCGGCTCGGCCACGCTCCCCTTCTACGGCGTGGATCCCGAGGTGGTGGACGGGCAGGGAAACCCGGTGGACGATCCCCGCCGCGGCGGGTTCCTCGTGATCCGCCGGCCGTGGCCCTCGATGCTGCGAACGATCCACGGGGACGAAGCGCGCTACGTCCAGCAGTACTGGTCCCGCTTCGCCGGCCAGGGGTGGTATCTCACCGGCGACGGCGCGCACAAGGACGCGGACGGCTACTTCTGGATCATGGGCCGCATCGACGACGTGCTGAACGTGGCGGGGCACCGCCTCGGCACGATGGAGGTGGAGAGCGCGCTCGTGTCGCATGCGCGGGTGGCGGAGGCGGCCGTCGTGGGACGGGCCGACGAGCTGAAGGGCCAGGCGATCGTGGCCTTCGTGACGCTCGAGGGCACCGCCGAGGGCTCCAGCCATCTCGAGGCCGAGCTGAAGGATCACGTCGTGAAGCAGATCGGCGCCATCGCGCGGCCCGCGGAGGTCCGCTTCACGCCGGCCCTGCCCAAGACGCGCAGCGGCAAGATCATGCGCCGCCTGCTGCAGGACGTCGCCGAAGGACGCGACCTGGGCGATACGACCACGCTCGAGGACCGCGCCGTCGTCGAGGGGCTGCGGGAGAGCTAGCGGAGGCCCGCGCGGCCCCTCTCCCCCCGTGCGTCGAGCGCCTGTCGCAGCCGGCGAACGGGGCCGCCGAGGGCGTGGCGCTCCGCGAGCTCCTCCAGCCGCGCGTCGGAGCGCGCGCCCCTCCGGGTGCGGACCGCGACCTCGGTGCGGATCGGCACCACCTCTCGCATCGCCTCGAGATAGCCGGCCGCGTCGCGGATCGCCGCGCGCAGCGCCGGGGAGCGCTGGAGCGGAGCGCCGGTTCGCTTCGGCGCGGTCGCGTCCGCCACCAGTGCGACCAGATCGGGATACGTCCTCACCAGGACTCGGGCCGTCTTCTCGCCGACGCCGCGTACGCCAGGCAGCCCGTCCGAGGGGTCTCCGCGCAGGATCGCGAAGTCCGCGTAGCGGCGGGCGGGGATGCCGTACTTCGTCTCGATGGCCGCCTCGTCCAGTTCGCGGAGCTCCGAGACGCCCCGGACGGTGAAGAGGACGCGCACCGCGGGATCGTGCACGAGCTGGACCAGGTCACGGTCGCCGGTGACGACGTCCGTGCGCGTGCCGGAGTCCGCGGCCGCGCAGAGCGCGCCGATCGCGTCCTCCGCCTCCCAACCCGGGGCCTCCGCCTGGGCGAAGCCCGCCGCCTCGAGCACCTCGCCGAGCACGTCGAACTGGCGGGCGAGCGCGTCGGGCTCCTCGGGCCGACTCGCCTTGTAGCCGGCGTAGGCACGCACGCGTGGCGCCGGGCGCCAGTCGTGGTCGTGGACGTGCACGAGCTCGTCGGGCTGGCGGGAGCGGAGCAGGTGCGACGTCATGTCCAGATAGCCGTGCACGGCGTTCACCGGCTCCCCGGCACGGTTCACGACGGAGGCCGGGATGGAGAAGAACGCGCGGTACAGGAGGCTCGAGGCGTCGACGAGGAGACGGTACCTCATGCCGGCTCCGGGAGGACCTGCACGGAAGGTTCGGCTCGCGCGGCCTCGATCATGCCCGCATCTTGCCCGCAGTCCGTGGGAATCGCCACTCCGGGCGCCCGCGGAAACCATCTCTCGCACCGTCCCCAGACCCGGGATTCGATCGATGCCCCTCGCTCGCTCGGCATGGAGCTGAGGCCGCTCGGCACGAGCGGCCTCCGGGTGAGCGCGCTGAGCCTGGGTGCGATGACGTTCGGGGAGTCGCGCTCGTTCATGAAGGGCCTCACCTCGACGGACGACGAGGCGCGGCGCGTCTTCGACGCGGCGATGGACGCCGGGATGAACCTCGTGGACACGGCCGACGTCTACGGCGAAGGCCGCAGCGAAGAGCTGACGGGAGAGTGGATTCGCGGCAAGCGCGATCGCGTGCTGCTCGCCACCAAGGTGCGCTTCCCGATGGGAGCCGCGCCGGCGGGCCCGCACGACGAGGGCCTCTCGCGCAAGCACGTGCTCGAGGCGTGCGAGGCGTCGTTGCGGCGGCTCGGCACCGAGGTGATCGATCTCTATCAGGTGCACATGCAGGACGGCGCGGTGCGGATCGACGAGACGCTGCGCGCCCTCGACGATCTGATCGCCCAGGGAAAGGTCCGCTACGCCGGTTGCTCGAACTACACCGGCTATCGCCTCGTGGAGTCGCTCTGGAGCGCGGACCGGAACCGCACCCAGCGCTACGAATCCGTTCAGCTGCAATGGTCGCTGGCCGTGCGCGACGCGGAGCGCGAGGTCGTGCCGGCCTGCCGCGCGTTCGGACTCGGCATCCTGGTCTGGTCGCCGCTCGCGCGGGGCTTCCTGAGCGGGAAATACCGGCGCGGCGAGAAGCCGCCGCCGGGCTCGCGGCTCGAATCCTGGCAGGACAGCTGGCGCGCCTACGACAACGAGCGCGGCTGGAGCCTGCTCGCGGCCGTGGGTCGGGTCGCGGAGCGCCGGGGCGCGACCCATGCCGCCGTGTCGCTGGCGTGGCTCCTCGCCCGGCCGGAGGTGAGCACGGTGATCGTCGGTGCGCGAACCGCCGAGCAGCTGGAGCAGAACCTCAGGGCTCTGGAGACGCCGCTCGAGCCCGCCGAGATCGCGGAGCTCGACGCGGCGTCCGTCCCCGATTGGGGCTATCCATACTCCTTCATCGGCGCGCGCGAGCCGTGGTGAGACCGCGTCGCCGGCGTCAACTCCTCTCGAGGACCCTCTCCATGACCACCGTTCCCTCGATTCTCAGCGGCTGCCGCCCGGGTGCGCCGGCACTCGTCGTCTCGGCGTTCGTCCTCCTCTCCTGCGCTCAGCCGGCTGAGGAAAGCGGCGACGCCGGCGCCCCGGACGTCTCGGAAAGGGCGGACACGCTCGCGGCCTCCACCGGCGCCGCCCCGACGGAGCGGATGCCCGGCGTCGGCCCCGACCCCGAGCTGCCGCCTCCCTTCGCGACCGACGCGGCCACGAACTTCCCGGAGGTCGTGGGCTGGCCCGAGGGACGCAGCCCGGTGGCGCCCGCGGGGTTCCTCGTGAGCCTCTACGCCGGCGACCTCGCCCACCCGCGCTGGCTCTACCAGCTCCCGAACGGGGACGTCCTGGTGGCGGAGTCCAACACCGAGGAGCTCGAGGGCGTTCCGCCACCCGTCGAGGCGCAGATCCGCGGGTCCGGGCTGATGGGTCCCTCGGCGGACCGCGTCACTCTGCTGCGCGACGCCGACGGCGACGGGACGCCGGAGGTGCGGGAGACCTTCCTGGAGGGGCTGAACCAGCCCTTCGGCATGCTGCTGCTGGGCGATCTCTTCTACGTCGCGAACACCGATGCCGTCCTGCGCTTTCCCTATCGGCAGGGGCAGACCCGGATCGAGGCCGCGGGCGAGAAGATCCTCGACCTGCCGGCGGGCAGCTACAACAACCACTGGACGCGCAACATCGTCGCCAGCCCCGACGGCTCGAAGATCTACGTGACGGTGGGGTCGCAGACGAACGTGGACGAGGAGGGGCGGGACGCCAAGGAGCCGCTGCGCGCCGCGATCCTCGAGGCGAACCCCGACGGCAGCGGGCTGCGGATCTTCGCGAGCGGGCTTCGCAACCCCAACGGCCTGGACTGGCAGCCCGCGACCGGCGTCCTCTGGACGGTCGTGAACGAGCGCGACGGGCTGGGCGACGACCTCGTGCCCGACTTCCTCACGAGCGTGCGCGAAGACGCGTTCTACGGCTGGCCCTATTCCTACTGGGGATCGAACGTGGACCCGCGCAAGGAGGGCGAGCGCCCGGACCTGGTCGCCCAGGCGATCGCACCGGACTACGGGTTGGGCGCGCACACCGCCTCGCTGGGGCTCGCCTTCTACGACGGCGATTCCTTCCCGGAGCGCTACCGGGGTGCCGCCTTCGTGGGCCAGCACGGGTCCTGGAACCGCTCGCGGTTCTCCGGCTACAAAGTGATCGCCGTGCCGTTCGAGGGCGGTCGGCCGGCCGGTATGCCCGAGGACTTCCTGACGGGCTTCGTGGCGGAGACGGGCGAGGGCCAGGTTTATGGCCGGCCCGTCGGCGTTCTGGTCCTCCTCGACGGCTCGCTCCTCGTGGCGGACGACGCCAGCGACCGCATCTGGCGCGCGACGGCGCAGTGACGGTGCTGCGCCCGCTCGACGCACCAGGCTCCCATTCGGGGGACGCACCCCACGTCCGATTCCCTTTGACGGAAGCGAGGAATGCCATGGCGGACCGAGTTCGGCGCGGCGCGCGCACGAGGGGAATCCTGTGGCTCGCGGCGGGAGTGGCGATCGTGACGGCCGTTCTGGGCGTGCTCTTCTGGCCGCTGTGGATCGCGACGATCGCGAGCGTCGGCTACATCGTCCTCGATCTCGTGGCGCTCAAGAGATCGGCCTGACACCCCAGCGGTCGCGACCGCCGCCGACGTGCGGGGCGGCCGTCCTCCCGGTCGGTCGACCAGCCCCGGAGCGGGCGTCCGGCTCCGGCTCGTAGGCGCGCGCGAGAAGCGTCAGCGGATGCGCGAGCTCGACGTCGAGCCCGCGGCGCCGCAGCCCCGCCGCCAGCTGCACGAAGCAGCCGGGATTGGCCGTGCAGAGGATGGACGCCCCCGTCGCCTCGACGTGGTCCAGCTTCCGCTCGAGCAGCGCCCGCGAGGCTTCGGGGTGCGTCAGGTTGTAGGTCCCGGCGGAGCCGCAGCACCACGACGCCTCCTCGAGCGGGACCAGCTCGACGCCGGGGATGGACGTCAGGATCTCGCGCGGCGCTGCCGCGACGCCCTGTCCGTGCACCAGGTGACAGGGGTCGTGATACGTGACACGGGCGTGCACGGCGCCGGCCGGCGCCTCCCACCCGATCTCGGCCAGGTACTCCGTCGCGTCGCGCACCCGCCCGGCGAAGGCGGCGGCGCGCGCACGATCGGGATCGGAGGGCTCGAAGGCCTGCTCCAGGTGCTTCAGGAACGAGCTGCAGCCCGCGGCGTTCACGACGACGGCGTCGACCTCGCCCGCCGTCTCGAAGGCTTCCAGATTGCGCCGCGCCAGCCGGCGCGCGCCCGCCAGGTCGCCGCCGTGCGCGTGCAGCGAACCGCAGCATCCCTGCCGGCGAGGCACGCGCACCTCGATGCCGTTCCTGGCCAGAACGGTCGCGGTGTCGGCGTTGACCTCGGGGTGCGTGTGGCGCTGGACGCAGCCCTCCAGCAGCGCCACCCGCCGGGCTGCTCCGCCCATCCGCCCGGGCTTCCCGTGGGAGTGGGCAGGAACGATCTCCGGGAGCGGACGTGGCCGGCGCAGCGGCGGGAGCAGCGACTCGGTCCATGCCAGCCGCGGCGCCGTGCGCGCGAGGAGCGGGGCGAGCCGGCGCCGCAGGGAGCTCCGCGACCACGGCCGCAGCATGCCGGCCACCGAATCCAGGCGTCGCGGGGACTCGAACAGCGCGCGCAGGACTCCCCGCCGGAGCGGCGAGGGACGGCGCTCCTCAAGGAGCGCCCGCGCGCCCTCGACGAGCCTGCCGTAGCGTACCGCCGCGGGACAGGCCGTCTCGCAGGCCCGGCAATCGAGGCAGAAGTACATCTCGCGCTCGAACGTCGGCGTCAGCTCCAGCTCGCCGGCCGCCACCGCGCCCATCAGCGCGAGCCGCCCTCGCGGGGAGGAGATCTCGTTCCCGGTGAGCGCGTACGTCGGGCAGGTCGGGAGGCAGAACCCGCAGTGGATGCAGGCCGCGAGAAGGTCGGCTGGCAGGTGGCGCTCCAGCCGCGAGCCGGGCACGGCCGCGGCCTCGCGCGAGGAAGGGGGTCCTACGCCGCTCACGGTGGCCGCCGTCTCGCTAGCCATCGGCGGACCGCAGCGCGCCGGGCGAGCGCTCGCACGCGGGGACGGGGTGCGCTCGCCGGGGCGGCTCCCCCTCCTCGTCGCCGACGAGTCTTCCGTCCGGTCCCCGTTCGAGGTCCAGCACCTTGCCGGGGTTGAGCACCCCCGCGGGGTCCAGCGCGCGCTTGATCGCGCGCGTCCAGCGCATCCCGCCCGCGCCGATCGCCTCGGGGAGGAACGCCTTCTTCGAGAGGCCCACACCGTGCTCGCCGGTGATCGTGCCGCCGAGATCGAGCGCCGCGCGGAAGATCTCCTCGAACGCGCGATGGGCGCGCGCCACCTGGTCGGGGTCGCGGCCATCGATGCAGCAGGTGGGGTGCAGGTTCCCGTCGCCGGCGTGGCCGAAGTTGCCGATCACCAGGTGGTGCTTCGCCGCGATGCGCTCCACCGCAGCCACCATCTCCGGCAGCGCGCTGCGGGGGACCGTCGCGTCCTCCAGGATCGTCGTGGGCGAGAGCCGGGCCAGCGAGGAGAACGCCGCCCGGCGCGCGGTCTTCAGGCGCAGCGCCTCGTCCGCGTCGCGTGCGCGGATCACTCGCGTGGCGCCGCTGGCCGCACAGAGCTCCTCCACGCGCGCGGCGTCCTCGGCGACCACCGCCGCGCGGCCGTCCACCTCGACCAGGAGCAGCGCCCCCGCGTCGGTCGGCAGACCGATCCGCGCGTAGGCCTCCACGCAGCGCAGGGTGGTCCGGTCGAGGAACTCGAGGGTGGCGGGAACGATCCTCGCCGCGAGGATGGACGAGACGGCGCGCGCGGCGTCCGCCACCGAGGCATAGAGCGCGAGCAGCGTGGCCGCGGTCTCGGGACGCGGGACCAGGCGGACGAGGATCCGGGTGAGCACGCCCAGCGTTCCCTCGGAGCCCACGAGCAGTCCCACCAGATCGTAGCCCGCCACGTCCTTCACGGACTTGCCGCCGCCGCGATACACTTCTCCCGTGGCGAGCACCGCCTCGACCCCCAGCACGTAGTCCCGCGTCACGCCGTACTTGAGCCCTCGCAGCCCGCCGGAGTTCTCGGCCACGTTGCCGCCCATCGTGCAGACGTGCATCGACCCGGGATCGGGCGGATAGAAGAGCCCCCGCGACTCGACCGCGCGGTGCAGGTCGGCCGTCACGACCCCGGGTTCGACGACCGCGCAGAGGTTCTCCTCGTCGATCTCGAGGATGCGCGTCCAGCCGTTCATGAGCAGCACGACGGATCCGTCGGAGGGGACGCTCCCTCCGGAGAGGCCGGTGCCCGCCCCGCGGGGCACCACGCCGAACCCCGCCTCCGCCGCCATCCCCAGCACGCGAACGACGTCGTCCACGTCGCGCGGGCGGAGCACGCCCGCGGGCCGGCCGGAGAGCAGCGGCGTCCCGTCGTAGCCGTAGCCGATGCGCTCCTCCAGGGTCTCGGAGAAGCGCGCACCGAACGCCGAGCGGAGCGCGCGGAGGGAAGAAGAGGTCAGAAGACAGGCCCGGGGATCGAGTGGCTCGACCAGGTGGTGGCGGAGACGAGGGTGACACGAAGTCAGCGAGGAACGAAACTCGACGATTCCCCGTGGGTACAGGCCAGCCTGACCGACGTGGAAACCTACGGTCCGTCGTCCCCGGCGGTAAGGGCCCCCCGCTCGGGGATTTGACTCGCGAAGGAGGACCCATGCCGCGCAGATCGCCGCTCGCCATCACCCTCCTCCTGCCGCTCGCCGCTCTGATGGCCGTCGGCTGGAGGCCCGCCCCCGCCGCCGCTCAGGAGCGCGCCCTCGCCCCTCTGGAGGTGCGGCCCAGCCCGGCGTACGAGGCGGCGGTGGAGCGCGGCACTCGCTCGTCGACCGGCGAGCCCGGGGCCCGTTACTGGCAGCAGCGCGTGCGCTACGACATCCGCGCGGAAGTGGACCCAGCTACGCGGCTCCTCACCGGCCACGAGACGGTGGGCTACGAGAACCATTCGCCCGACACGCTGCGCGCGGTCGTCTTCCACCTCTACCAGAACCTCTTCGCCGAGACCGCTCTCAACACCCGCGCGGTACCGGTCACGGGCGGGCTGACGCTCGACTCGCTGGCGGTCGAGGGCCTGGTGCTGGACGTCGGGCCCGCGAACGCCGCCGGTCGAGGCGCCGCTCCCGACACGACAGGCCCGCTGCGCGTGGAGGGCACGACGCTGACCGTCCGGCTCCCGGAGCCGTTGCCGCCGGGCGGCGACGTCGAGTTCTCGATCGGCTGGCACTTCACCGTCCCCGGGGGCTCGGGTGTGCCGCGGATGGGCATGGTCGACTCCACCACCGGCCAGATCGCGCAGTGGTACCCGCAGATCGCCACGTACGACGACCTCCGCGGGTGGGACACGCGGCCGTATCTCTCGAACGGCGAGTTCTACCTGGAGTACGGCACGTTCGATCTCGCTCTCACGCTCCCGGCCGGCACCGTCGTGCTAGCCACCGGGGAGCTGCAGAACGCCGAGCAGGTGCTGCCCGAGTCCGTGCGCGAGCGTCTGGAGCGGGCCGCCCGCAGCGACTCCACCGTGCAGGTCCTCACCGCAGCCGACTTCGGGCCCGGCCAGGCCACGCTGGGGAGCGCGGGTGAGCGGCTCACGTGGCGCTTCCACGCCGAGAACGTGCGCGACGCCGCCTTCGCCTTCGGCGACCACTACCTGTGGGACGCCTCCAGCGGGGTCGTCGACCCCGCGACCGGCCGGCGCACGGCCGTGCACGCGCTCTACCGCCCCTCCGCGGCGACCTGGAAGGACTCCGCGCGGATGACGAAGGACGCGATCGAGGTCTTCAGCCGCAACGTCCACCCCTACCCGTACCCGCACATCACGAGCAGCGAGGGCCTGGTCGGCGGCATGGAGTACCCGATGATCGTGTTCGTGGCGGACTTCGCAACCGAGCAGCGCACGCACCGCGTGATCGCGCACGAGCTGGGCCACGAGTGGTTCCCGATGATGGTCGGGTCCGACGAGACGGCGTACGCGTGGATGGACGAGGGCGTGAACACGTTCATCACCGTCTTCGCGGCCGAGCACTACTATCCCGACTCCCCCGAGCGCGCGGAGGTACGCGAGCGCTACCGCGGATACACCCGCGCGACGAACGCCACGTTCACGCTGATGGACGCGCCCGATGCGGTGGCGGTGGGCGGCGGCGACGTCGGGATCCTGGGCTATCGGAAGCCGGCGACGGCGCTCCTCGCGCTGCGCGAGATCCTCGGGCACGCGACCTTCGACGACGCCCTCGCGGAGTACACCGAGCGCTGGCTCTACAAGCACCCGGCGCCGTGGGACTTCTTCCGCACCGTCGAGGACGTCGCCGGCCGCGACCTCGACTGGTTCTGGCAGCCGTGGTTCTACGGAACGGGGATCAGCGACCTGGCCTTGGGAGAGGTCCGGGTGTCGGGGGAAGGCGCCGGCCGCCGCGTGGTCGTGACCGTGCGCAACGAAGGGACGGTGCTCTCACCCGTCGAGCTGCGCATCACCACGACCGACGGTCGCACGCTGGAGGCCCGCGCGCCGGAGACCGTCTGGTTCGACGGCCGCCGCACGGCGCGAGTCGAGGCGAGCGTCCCCGGAGAGGTGGCCCGTGTCGAGCTCGACCCGGAGGCCTTCTTCGCCGACGTCGATCCGGCGGACGACGTGTGGACGCCCGCGCCGAGGCCCCGCCCGGGCGAGGGCGGGCCCGGTGGCGCGA
The DNA here is from genome assembly GCA_046262075.1 of Gemmatimonadota bacterium. Lineage (GTDB taxonomy): Bacteria > Gemmatimonadota > Gemmatimonadetes > JACCXV01 > JACCXV01 > JBHENL01. The sequence goes on along the minus strand of JBHENL010000248.1, from coordinate 1,642 downwards.
TCAGCCCCTCCGGCTCGCCAGGCTCTCCACGGCCCTGACCAGCTCCTCGGGCTCGACGGGCTTCGCCAGGTGCATCTGGAAGCCCGCCGAGGCGGCTGCCCGCCGGTCCTCGTCGCGCGCGTAGGCCGTGAGCGCCAGCGCCGGGATCGCCGAGGCGCGCGGTTCACCCAGGTGGCGCAGCTCGCGCACCAGGTCGTAGCCGTCGCGGCAGATCCGCCCCGCCAGCGCTTCGCGCCGGCGCCTCTTCCTGCCGGCAGAGCCTCGGCCTAGGTTTGGACCTCGTTTCCGAGTCGCCGTTGCCGGCTCCCCGGCCCGCGATCGACAAATCGCCATCCGGCAAGAACATGCCCGACCGCCCCAGCCTCGAGTACGATTACCGTCCCACCGACTATCTCGACTTCGGCGAGCCGTCGAACCGCCGGGACATGGAAGCCGCCCTCGCGCGGGTGGAAGCGCAGCTCGGGATCGAGTACCCCATGTGGATCGGCGGCGAGGAAGTGCGCGAGGGCGCGCCGTTCGACTCCCTCAACCCGAACGATCCCTCGCAGGTGGTCGGCCGTTTCCAGAGCGCCACCCGCGAGACGGCGGCCAGGTCGGTCGACGCGGCCTGGGAAGCCTTCCCGGCCTGGGCCGCTCGGCCGGCCCACGAGCGCGCCGACGTGTTCTTCCGCGCGGCCGGGCTCATGCTCGAGCGCCGCCTCGAGCTCGCCGCCTGGATGATCTTAGAGGTGGGCAAGACCTGGCCGGAGGCCGACGGCGACGTGGCCGAGGCGATCGACTTCCTGAACTACTACGCGCACGAGATGCTGCGCTACGACCGCGGCATGCCCGTCGTGGACACGCCACCCGACGAGAACCGCACGGTCTACATCCCGCTGGGGGTCGGAGCCGTCATCCCGCCCTGGAACTTCCCCCTGGCGATCCTCGCCGGAATGAGCTCGGCGCCGCTCGTGGCGGGCAACACGATCTGCCTGAAGCCGGCCGGGGAGAGCGCGACGATCGGCTACCAATTCGTCCGTCTCATGCACGAGGCGGGGCTGCCGACCGAGACCCTCAACTTCCTCACGGGCGCCGGCTCGGTCGTCGGCAATGCCCTCGTCGTGCACCCCCGCACGCGCTTCATCTCGTTCACGGGCTCCAAGGAAGTGGGGCTGCAGATCAACGAGCTGGCCGCACGGACCGCACCGGGACAGCGCTGGATCAAGCGGGTCGTGGCGGAGATGGGCGGCAAGGACGCGATGGTGATCGATCGCGACGTCGACCTGGAGGCTGCGGCCGAGGCGGTGCGCGCGGCGGCGTTCGGGTTCCAGGGCCAGAAGTGCTCCGCCTGCTCGCGCGCGATCGTGCACGCCGACGTCTACGACGAGTTCCTCGAGAAGCTCGTGGACAGGACGCGCGCCATGCGCCTGGGGCCGGCTCGCGACCCCGAGACCCAGATGGGGGCGGTCGTGAACGCGAGCCAGTACGAGAAGGTCCGCGAATACATCGAGATCGGGAAGGTCGAGGGGCGACTGGTGACCGGCGGCGAGACTCCCGGCGAGGGTGGCTACCTCGTCCCGCCGACGATCATCGCCGACGTGAGGCCCGGGGCGCGCATCGAGCAGGAGGAGATCTTCGGGCCCGTGCTGGCCGTGCTTCGGGC
>JBHENL010000247.1:0-12682 GCA_046262075.1 Gemmatimonadota bacterium | reverse complement strand
TGGCGCGGGCTCGGCGGGTGATCTCCGAGGCCACGGCTACGATCTCACGGGCCAGCCGCGATCGCAAGCTCGACCAGGCCGCGGGGGACGACGGCCGGTCGATCGCCCGCCCCCGGTCGGCGAGACCGAGGAACTCGCTCTCCGGGGCACCGGCGGCGGCCGGCGGGCCGGAGGTGTGGGGGTCTGCGAGCGCGGTGTTCACGCGCGCGAGTCGATCCACGAGCAGCCGGTAGCGCGCGAAGCTGATGGCACCCGCGCCTTCACCCGCGACGTCGAAGGCCTCGGCGACGGCGGGATCCATCCCCGGCTCCACGGACTCTCCCGCCTCCCAGGCGGCGGCCGCGCGCGCGACGAGATCCTCCAGCCGCGCCCACGACTCGTCTTCCGCCTGCTCGAGCAGGGCCTCGCGCCGCGCGCGAAGCTCGAGCAGCCGCGCCTGCCTGCGCTGGAGCCGCGCCACCACGCCCTCGAGCTCGCCGCGCGTGCGACCCAGCCGCCACCAGGCGGTGACGCGGCCCGGGAGCGACCGTCGGTCCTGGAGCCGATCGACGCGGGCCAGGAGCTCGTCGCGGCGGCGCACGTCACGCGCCAGCTCGCGCTCGTGCACCTCGGCGGCAGCCGCCAGCCGCCGAAGACGCTCCTCGGTCTCCGGCGCGCCGGCGAGCGCCACCGACTCCGGCGCCTCGCCCGCGGCTCGCGGCTGCGCGGCCGCTCCGTCGCCGGGGCGGCCCCCCGGCGGAAGCTCGGACGGGGAATCCGGGATGCCCTGCGGGATCGCGCCGAGGCACGCGGCGGCGGCCAGCACCGCCACGCCCTTCACACGGGCTCCGGCAGCGAGTCGGCCTCGAGCCCGTACTTCTTGAGCTTGTACTGGAGCGAGGTCCGGCGGATGCCGAGCGTCTCCGCCGCGCGCGTCTGGTTGCCGCCGCTGGCGCGTAGCGCGTCCACGATCTGCGCCCGCTCGAAGAGCTCGACCCGCTCGACGAGGTTCACGTCGCCCGAGCGCAACCGGTCCGGACTGGCGGCGGGCCGCAACCGGTCCGGGAGCTCTTCCGGCACGACGTCGTCGCCGTCGGCGAGGACGACCAGCCGCTCCACCGTGTTCTCCAGCTCGCGCACGTTCCCGGGCCAGTCGTAGGCCACGAGCGCGGCGAGCACGTCGGCGCCGATCTGCACCGGCTTGTGGACCTCCCGCCGGTAGCGCTCGAGGAACGTCTCGACCAGTGCGGGGATGTCCTCGCGCCTCTCGCGGAGCGGCGGAAGCGTGATGCCCACGACATTCAGCCGGTAGAAGAAGTCCTCCCGCAGCGACCCGTCGGCGAGGCTCTTCGCGGGGTCGCGGTTCGTGGCGGCGATCAGCCGCACGTCGAGCTCGATGGGTCGATTGGACCCGATGCGTTCGAAGACCTGGTCCTGCAGGAACCGCAGCAGCTTCACCTGGAGCAGCGGCGCCAGCTCGCCGACCTCGTCGAGGAACACCGTCCCGCCGTGCGCCGCCTCCAGCTTTCCCTTCTTCAGGCCGATCGCGCCGGTGAACGCGCCCTTCTCGTGTCCGAAGAGCTCGGACTCGAGCAGCGACTCGGGCAGGGCCGCGCAGTTGATCGGCACGAACGGCTGCTCCGCGCGCGGGCTGCGCTCGTGCAGCTCGCGCGCGACGAGCTCCTTGCCGGTCCCGCTCTCGCCCAGGACCAGCACCGGGCTGCGCGTGGTGGCGACCTTGTCGATCAGCCGGTAGACCTGCCGCATGCCGGGGCTCCCCCCGATGAGCTTCCCGTAGCGCTGCCGCAGCTCCTCGCGCAGGCGGTCGTTCTCGGCGCGCAGCCGCCTGCCCTCGAGCGCGTTCTGGACGCGCGCCTCCATGGCCTCCAGCGGGAAGGGCTTCTCGACGAAGTCGAAAGCACCCCGGCGCATCGCCTCGACGGCCTCGGCCACGGAGCCGTAGGCGGTCATCACGATGACCGGGGCAGCGGGGTCGCGGCGCCGCGCGGCCTCGACCACCTCCAGCCCGCCCACCTCGCCCATGCGGAGGTCCGTGATCGTGAGGTCGTAGCGCACCGCGTCCAGCTCGGCCAGCGCCTCCTCGCCGCTGGCGCAGGCGCGGACGTGATGGCCGCGCTCCTGCAGCATCGCGGCCAGCATCTCGCGCATGCCGGCCTTGTCGTCGACCACCAGGATCTCCGCCATGCTCCTCCTCGGCGTCAGGCGACGCGCGCGCCGCCGGTCCCCGCACCGGGTTCCGGGAGCTCGATCTCGAAGACGGAGCCGGGACCTGCGCCCCGGATCAGCCGGACCGTGCCGCCGTGCGCCGTCACGATCCGGTGCACGAGTGCGAGCCCCATCCCGGTCCCGTCCGACTTCGTGGTGAAGAAGGGATTGAAGATCCGGCCGGCGAGCTCCGGCGGGACGCCCGGGCCGCGATCCGCGACGCGCACGACGTGGACGCGCCGCGCGGGATCGTAGCCGCCGGTCACCTCGACCGCGCCACCGGTGGGCTGGGCCTCGACGGCGTTGCGCAGCAGGTTCGCGAAGACGGTGCGCATCTCGTCGGGATCCGCGAGCAGCGGGGAGACGCCGTCCAGCTCCAGCCGCACGTCGACGCCGCGTCCCTCGAAGTACGGCAGGAGCTCCTCGAGGAGTGCGCGCAGGTGCACCTCGCGGCGCTGGAGCACGGGGGCGCGCGCGAAGCGCGAGAAGGCCGTCACGATGGCGTTCAGCGCCTCGATCTCCCGGCGCAGCCCGTCCACCAGCTTCGTCGTGGAGGGCTCGCCGCCGCGGCGGGCCAGCAGCTCCGCGAAGCCCTGCATCGCCGCGAGCGGGTTGCGCACCTCGTGGGCGATGCCGGAGGACATCTCGCCCAGCGCCGCCAGCCGCTCGCGCACCCGCAGCTCGTGCTCCAGCCGCGCGCGATCGGTGACGTCCGTCAGGACCGCGACCGCGCCCAGCAACTCGCCCGAGCCGTCGCGGTAGGGAACCGCCGCGAGCTCCAGCCGGCGCGCCCCCGCCTCGCGCGCCCACGTCGCTTCGCGCGGCGGCGACGCCGCTCCGTCCAGTGCGCGCTCCAGCGCCGCCACCAGCGACGAGGGCAGGGAGAGCTCTCGGGCCGGCCTGCCGAGCGCCGCCTCCGGGTCGCGCCCGAGGATCGTGGCGGCTGCCGGGTTCCAGAGCCGTACGACGCGCTCGCGATCGACGCCGAGGACGCCGGTCGGCACGCTCGCCAGGACCAGGTCCGCCTGCGCCTTTTCGCGTCCGTAGAGGGCGCGCAGCTCCGCGTCCTTGGCCTTGAGCTCGCCGATCAGGCGGTTGAACGCCCGCGTGAGGAAGCCGATCTCGTCCGAACCCGCGCCGGGCACCGGCGGCGGGTACCCCGAAGGATCGCGTTCGGAGATGCCGCCCACGAGCCGCTGCACCGGGCGCAGCACGGCCTGCGACACCGCTGCCGCCGCGAGGAGGGAGAGCAGCACGCCGCCGGCGGCGATCAGGAGGAACCGGTCGCGCAGGGCGTCGGTGACGGCCAGCCCGGGGAGCGCCTCTTCCGCCCCCACGAGCGCGAGCATGCGCCCGTCGGGCGAGAGCACCGGCGCGAACGCGGCGAGGCGGTAGCCCGCCTCGGGCCTCACGAAGACCCGCGCCGCGGAGGGGCCGCGATCCGACCAGGCGCGGTCCACGGCTGCTCGCGCCAGCGAGAGCGCGAAGTCCTCCTCGCCGTACGGCAGCCGGCGGGTCGCGTCCAGCACGACCCGGTTGCCGCGGTCCACCAGATACAGGTCGTCCACGCCGGCGCGGTCGGCGGCGTCCTGCAGCTGCGCCAGCAGCACGCCACGGGTGGTGAGGTCCGGGTTCCCTGCCCGTTCCGAGCTGACGTAGCTCTCCAGGCGCTCCGCCGGCACGCTCGCGGCCACGACGCCGGCCACCCCGGTCAAGGTCTCGGACGTGCGAGCCACGAGGACCTGCCGGGCGTGGACGAAGAAGAACCAGCCGCACAGGAGAACGATCGCGGCACTCGTCAGCGAGAGCGCCAGGGCGATCCGCCCGCGCAGCGACCGGCGCACGGGCGGCGCCCCGGCCGGCCGAGGCGCCGCGGCGTCAGAACTCATAGGCCACTCCGGCCTGCAGCGTGCCGATCGTGTAGCTGCCGCCCGCTTCGTTCGCGGAGCGCCGGAAGAGCGAGTACGCTCCGCGGGCGGTGGCGCCACTCAGGAGCGGGCGCTCCACCTCGGCGTCGAAGGTCACGAAGTTCTCCTCGAGCGGCTCGCCGGTGCCGGAGCGGCGCAGGTCGAAGTCGCGCCCGACGACCGCGCCGCGCACCGCCAGCCGCGTGCCGCTCAGGTCGTGGCGCGCACGGACCGCGAGCGAGCGCTGGCCGTACGAGAGCTCGTCCTCGAAGACGTCCTGGCTCGAGCGCAGCGCGACGACCGCCTCGAGCAGACCCTCGCGACCCCAGCGCTTTCGCACGCGCGCCTCCCCCTCCACCTGCCGCAGCCGCAGCTCGGGATTGCCCGCGTCCAGGAAGCCGCCGGCGTCGGCCGCGAGTCGCTGGTCGTAGGCCCGCTCCTCGAGCCTGCCCTGCAGCCGGACGGACAGCCGCGCGGGGAGGTAGCGCGTGAGCCCCAGCTCGGCGGTCCACTCCCCGTAGTCCAGCGAGGTCAGGCCCGAGGTCTCCTCGTAGTCGCGCAGGCGGTAGCCGCCCTCCGCCGCTGCGTAGAGATCCCTGGCGAGGCGGAGGTCGGCGAAGGCCAGGAGCCGGTTGGAGAACGATGCAAACGTCTTGCGGGGGAGGAGGTTCCCCTCGCGGTCCAGGTAGCGGCGGTCGACGTATGCCGAGCGCAGCCCCGCACCCGCCAGAAGGCGGCCCAGGTCGCGCGACGCCGTGAGGTCGAGGTAGGCCTGCCACTCGTCCGCCTGGGAGAGCTCCCAGTAGAACTTGCGGTTCAGCTCGGCGTAGCCGCTCAGGCGGTGGCGGGAACTCTCGCGCGAGAGCGTGGCGGTGCCGCCGAGTCGCCCGTACCCGTCGCCGCGTGCGCTGTCGGCCTGGAACACGTTCGAGTCCCACCCGACGTCGGCGCCTGCCGTGGTCCGCAGCCGCCAGGCCGCCGCCGCGGCGTCTCTGGGGGTCTGGCTCGCGGCCGGCGCGGCCGTGGCCATCGTGATCAGCGCCGCCGGCAACCCCAGCCGCCGCGCGCCGGCGAGGGGCGCCGCTCGTGCCGGAGTGCCGCGGGCCATTCGGGCAAGATCGAGCATCCCCGGGGCCTGTACAAGAGTGGCCCGCCGCGTACCTTCCGCGAATGCTCCTCCCCTCCTCGGCCGGCCCGGCCCACGTGATCGGCCTCATCTCCGGCACGTCGGCGGACGGCGTGGACGCCGCACTCTGCCGCCTCGCGTGCCCCGCACCTCCCGACGGCGGGGTCCTGCCGGCGGGGGCGCTCCGCGTCGAGACGCTCGCCGCGCGCACGGCCCCCTACGCTCCGTCGCTGCGGGAGCGCGTGCTGGGTGCGGCGGGGCTGCGGGTCCCGGAGCTCGCCGCCCTCCACGTGGAGCTGGGGGAGGTCTTCGCCGACGCGGCGGCCGAGATCTGCCGCATCGCCGGCACCCCGCTCGAGGTCGTGGACCTGATCGGCTCGCACGGCCAGACGGTCTGGCACGACCCGCGCGGGCTCCTCGGTGGCCGGCCGGCGACGCTGCAGCTCGCCCAGCCCGCGGTGATCGCCGCCCGCACGGCGTGCGACGTCGTGGCCGACTTCCGCCCCTCCGACGTGGCGCTCGGGGGCGAGGGCGCGCCCCTGGTGCCGCTCGTGGACTTCCTGCTGCTCGAGCGCCCCGGCTCGCGGCGCGCCGTGCTGAACCTGGGCGGGATCGCCAACGTCGCGTGGCTGCCCGGCACCGGACGCGCCGAGGACGTGGTGGCGTTCGACACGGGTCCCGGGAACATGCTCCTCGACGGCCTCGTGCGTCGCTTCGAGCTCGCGGCCGAAGGATACGACTCGGGTGGCCGCCTCGCCGCGCGCGGGCGCGTCGGCGCCGAGCTCCTGGCGGAGCTCTCGGCGGAGCCCTTCTTCGCGGAGCCGCCGCCGCGCTCGACGGGGCGCGAGCTGTTCGGGCAGGCGTTCGCGGAACGCGTCGCAGGGCGCGGCCGCGAGCTCGGCCTGGAGCCGATCGACGTCCTGGCGACCGCCACGGCCCTCACCGCCGAGTCCGCGGCGTCTTCGATCCTGCGCTTCGGTGGCTCACCCGACGAGGTCCTGCTCTGCGGCGGCGGGCGGCACAACCACGCGCTCCGGGAGGCGCTGTGGGAGCGGCTCCCCGGCGCCGCGCTGCGCGACACGGACGAGGAGGGCATCGACGGCGACGCCAAGGAGGCGGTCGCCTTCGCCGTCCTGGGGTACCTCGCCGCGCGCGGGATCGCCAACCACTTGCCGCACACGACCGGCGCCTCGCGCCGCACGCTGCTGGGGACACTGGTGCGTGGGCGGCCCGCATGAGCACGGGAGCGGCCGGTCTGCACGAGCGTCTCTGCCGGCTCGTGTGCGTGCCGGTGCGCGACCACGAGGGTCCGGGAGCCGACGAGCTGCTGGCCGACCGGCAGGGCCACCCCTGGGGCGGGTACATCTTCTTCGGCGGTGACCTGGGCGCGGTGCACGAGCTGATCGCCAGGCTGCGCGAGGCCTCGCCCGAGCCGCTGCTCCTCGCCTCGGACCTGGAGCGGGGACTCGGCCAGCAGCTGCGTGGCGCCACCTCGTTCCCGCCCCCCATGGCGCTGGGCGCGGCGGGGGATCCCGAGCTGTGCCGCGAGGTGGGGCTCGCGACCGCGCGTGAGGCCTCGGCCATCGGGCTGAACGCGGCCTTCGCACCCGTGCTCGATCTCGCGGACGAGCCCGCCAACCCCATCGTCTGCACGCGTGCCTTCGGCGACGATCCACACGTCGTGCGCGAGCTCGGCGCGGCCTTGATCCGGGGACTCCAGGAGGGCGGCGTCCTGACCACCGCGAAGCACTTTCCCGGCCACGGCCGCACCCGCCTCGACTCGCACGCCGAGCTGCCGCTGGTGCGGGCCTCGGCGGAGGAACTGCGGGAGCGCGACCTGGAGCCCTTCCGGGGCGCGATCCAGGCCGGTGTGGGCCTGGTGATGTCCGCCCACGTCGCGTACCCGGCCCTGGAGGCGGAGCGCGCCGGCCACGCCGCGCCGGCGGGCCCACCCCTGCCGGCCACGCTCTCGGGGCGGATCCTGCACGACCTGCTGCGCGAGGAGCTGGACTTCCGCGGCGCGGTGGTGAGCGACGCCCTCATGATGGGTGCCGTCGCGGGCGCGGAGCCCGCGGAGCTGGCGGCGCGCGCGCTCGAGGCCGGGATCGACTGCCTCTTGTACCCCTCGGAGCCGCACCGCGTGGTGGCCGGGCTGGCGCGCAGAGTGTCGGAGGGGCGGCTCGCAGAGGAAGTGGCGCAGCATGCGGCGTTGCGGATCGCCTCGGCGCTGGGCCGACTCGCGCCGCCCGGGCACGCGGTCGAGGTGCCATCCGCGTACGCGGCGGAGCTGGCGGCGCGCGCCGCCACGCGCGGCCTCGTCGCGATCGGGGGTCCGGTGCTCCCCGTTTCGGCTGGCCGCGTGCTCGTCCTGCTGCTGCTCGACGGCGGGATCGCGCGCGAGCAGGTGGTGCTCCCGCGGGTGGCGGCCGGGGAGGGGCGCGAGTTCCGCTGGGCGTTGCCGGAGGAGGGACCCGTCGAGCCGCCCTCGGACCTCGCCGGGTTCGACGCCGTGCTGCTGGCCCACTTCTCGCCGATCCGTGCCTGGAAGGGCCGCGCCGGTCTCTCGGCCGCCGCGCGGTCGTACGCACGCGCCGTCTTCGAGTCCCGGCCCGACGCCGGGTTGCTTTCGTTCAGCAGCCCCTTTATCCTCGGCGAGCTGCCCCCGCCGCGGGCGGCGCTCTTCGCGTTCGGGGAAGCGGCGGAGTGTCAGGTGGCCGTCGGGGAGGTGCTGGCCGGGCGCGGGTCGCCGGCGGGTCACCTCCCCGTTCGTGTCTAGGAAAGCCGCTCCACCGCAGCCCTCACGCAGGAGTCGTTGGCCTCTCGTCCTCTCCAGCCGCTGACCCGCACACCTCCAGCTCTCCTTCGCTCATGATCGATCGATCCATCCGCGCCTCCGGCGTCTCGACCCCGCGTCCCGCATGCAGCCCCGGCAGGCGCTCGGGCACGCGCCGCTCCGCGCCGCGCTGGACGGCCGTCCCGCTGCTCGCCGTCCTCGCCGTCCTCTGCGCGCGCACGCCGCTGGCGGCCCAGGCCGCGGCGCCGGCCTTCGTGGACGGCTCCACCGTCCCCGCGAGCCCGAACCCGGCGTTCCCCGTCCCCGTCGGGCTCGTCCCACAGGTGGAGTTCTGGAAGACGGTCTACTCCAGCCTCAGCAAGGACGAGGTGCTGTACCACGACCGGGTGCGGATGGACGTCGTATACGGCCGCCACCGCGTGCCCGAGGCGCTCACGCCCTCCGCGGAGGTCGCGAACGACAACTACCTGCGCGCGGCGCGGGAGGGCTACCGCCGGGTGCTGAGCGCGCTGGCGCGTGGATTCGACCGCGATACCCTCTCCGGCGAGGCGCTGCGCATCTACGAGCTGTGGGGCCGCGGCTCCACGCCGGGCACCTTCGCCGCCGCCGTGGACAACGTCCGCTGGCAACGCGGGCTGCGGGAGCGCTTCATCGAGGGGCTGGCGTCCTCCGGGCGCTATCAGAGCCACGTGGAGCGGGTCTTCCGCGAAGAGGGCGTGCCGCTCGAGCTGACGTTCCTGCCCTTCGTCGAGTCCATGTACGACACGCGCGCCTACTCGAGCGTGGGGGCGGCGGGCGTCTGGCAGTTCATGCCGGCGACGGGCCGGCTCTTCATGCGCGTCGACGGCACGATCGACGAGCGGCTGGATCCGATCCGCGCCGCCCGCGCCGCCGCCCGGCTGCTGCGACAGAACCATCAGCGGCTGGGCACCTGGCCCCTGGCGATCACCGCGTACAACCACGGGCCCTACGGCGTGCAGAACGCCGTTCGGACGATGGGCACGCGCGACATCGAGCGGATCGTCAAGGGCTACACCGGCCGCGGCTTCGGCTTCGCGTCACGAAACTTCTACACCGAGTTCCTCGCCGCCCTGGACGTGCGCCGGAACTACCGCCGCCATTTCGGCGAGGTGCGGCTCGACGATCCCCTGGAGTTCGACGAGGCCACGCTTCCCGTCGCCGCCCGGTTCTCCCGCATCGCCGAGGTGCTCGAGGTGCCCGTCGAGGCGCTCTGGGAGGTGAACCCTGCGTTCACCGCCAACGCGCGGCGGCGCGACCAGCCCGTTCCGGCGGGCTACCGGCTGCGGCTGCCGGAGAACGCCGACGCCGACGACGACTGGGACGATGTCCTCGAGGCCTTGCGCGGGCAGCCTCCCGTCGCCGTCGTCTCGCCCGGCGCCTCCCGCTCGAGCGTGGCTCCCGGCCTGCGCGGCCCCGCCGCCGCGGCGGGCGCCGACTGGTACGTCGTGCGCTCCGGCGACACGCTGGGGGGCATCGCCCAGCGCCACGGGCTCACGCTCACGTCGCTGCGCCGGCTCAACGGGCTGGGCGCGAGCGCGATCATCCACCCCGGCCAGCGCCTGCGGATCCGCCGCTGACGCGAGCCGGACGAGCGCGGTCGGCTCTTCGTGTCGGACTATTCGGGATGCGTGAGGATCTTCGACGTCTCGGCGTTCTTGGGAGGTCGAAAGACCGGAGACGCGGCGCCCTAGGGACCTGGTCCCCGGCCGGCGGCCAGCATGGCCTCGATCCCGTTCCGCGGGAGCGCACCCGTCTCTCGCGCCACCTCACGCCCGGAGTGGAACAGGATCAGCGTGGGGATTCCGCGGATGCCGAAGCGCTGCGCGATCGCTGGGTGGCGCTCGGTGTCGAGCTTGGCGACGAGGATCTCGCCGGCGCGCTCGCGCGCGACCTCGTCGAGGATCGGCGCCATCTCCTTGCAGGGACCGCACCAGTCCGCGTAGAAGTCCACCAGGACCGGCACCTCGGCCTCCGACACCACCCGGTCGAACTCCGCGTGGCCCACCGTCACGGGACGGTCGAGCAGGATCGGCCGCCCGCACTCGCCGCAGCGGGGGCGGTCTCCCACGCGTGCGAGGTCGACCCGATTCAGCCGAGCGCAGAACGGGCAGCGCACGGTCGCCCGCCGCGACTGCGTGGTCTCCGTCATCTCTCGGGTTGGAGGATCGCTCGAGCGCCTACTTGGGCTCCGTCGCGTAGCCCGCCTGCTGCCAGGCCTCGAACCCACCCTTCAGCGCTTCCGCTCGGTAGCCCTGCTCGTTCAGGAACTGCGCCAACCGGGCGCTGGTCGCGTCGTTGGGTCAAGTGCAGTAGGTGACCACACTCGCGCCCTGCGGGAGCCTGCGGAAGTCTTCCTGATAGCGCTCGGGGTCGATCCGGATCGCGCCGGGGACCTTCTCGTCGCTCGTCGCGTACGAGCCGCGCCGCACGTCGACCACCGTGACCTTCTGGCCCGACTGCAGGCGCTCGTTCAGCTGCTCGACCGTGACGCGCGGAGTCTCGGTGCTTGTCTCCGGCATGGTTCTCTCCTGGCTCGAGGTGTCCGCGCCAAAGATCGTCCGCGGCCGGCTGGGCTGCCACCGCCACTTGCGGACTGCGAGCGGGGGCACGCGCGGGGCGCTTCCGCCCCGCGACGATCCTCGGCTCGATGGCTCGTCGCCCGCGTTCCCTCAGAGCAGGTGCCCCGTCACCCATCCCGCGATGGTGTCGAGCACCGCCGCCGGCAGGGCCTTGGAGGCGAGCAGCGGGTACAGCTCGGGATCGCCGTCGGGGTCCTCGAGGAAGAGATGGTTCAGGTTCGGGAAGATCCGGACCGTCACGTCCTGGTTGCCGCCGCCGCGGAACGCCACGCCGAGCTCGCCGGCCTGGTTGGCGAACACCTGCCGGTCCGTCTCGCCCTGGAGGATCAGCACGGGAGTGCCGACGTTCACCGCCGTCGCGATCGGATCGTAGTCCAGGATGAAACGCAGCCACGGCAGCACCCGCGCCAGGCGCTCGTTGCGGGCCTCGATCACCGTCACGACCGAGTCGCGCTCCGCGGGCGGGAGCTTTCCCTCGCGTTCGAGTCGGTAGCGCACCTGGGAGGCGATCAGCGAGCGGCCGGTGCGCGAGGGCGTGCCCATCAGGACCAGGCCGCGCAACTCGGGATCGGTGGCGGCGACCATCGTGGCGACGAGTCCGCCCTCGCTCTCTCCGATCAGCGCCAGCCGCTCGCCGTCGATCTCGGGACGGGCGCGGAGGAAGGTCAACGCGGAGCGGACGTCGTCGGCGAAGTCGGCGGAGGTCGCGTTCGTGAAGCTCCCGGTCGAGGCACCCACGCCGCGGTCGTCGAGGCGCAGCACCGCGACGCCACGCCGCGAGAGCACGTCGGCGATCTGGCGAAACGGACGGTAGCTCCCCAGGAACGTCGCGTCGCGCTCCTGCGGACCCGAGCCAGTGACCAGCACGACTCCGGGGAACGGGCCGGCGGTGAACGTGGGCAGCGTGAGCGTGCCGGCGAGGGTGTGGCGCGCGGTCGCGCGCACGCGCACCTCCTCGGCGACGTACGGCGCGCCGGACGACGCGGAGTAGTCGACCCGATCGAGCGTCTCGGCGTCGCGCGCGGCGACGCGCTGGATCGTGAGTCCCTGGGACGGCACGTGCCCGCCCAGGAGCCGCCCGGCCGAGTCCACGGCGGCCTCCACCGCGAGCCCGTCCACCACGATGCGCAGGGAGTCGGGTCCGCTGCGCAGCACGGTCGCCGCGAGCGCGCGCCCCTCGCCCACCTCGACCAGCGGGAGCTCCACGCGGTCGCCGCCGAGGGCGCGCGCCCGGATCGCCATCTGCTCCAGGAGTGCGCTCGAGAGGGTGAGATAGGGCAGCGCGCCGGGCGAGACGTCCACTCGGAAGCGCGTGCGCGAGCCGCCTCCCAGCGCCTCCGCGAACGCCTCCTCGGCATTGAACGTGACGGCCGCGCGCCGGAGCGGCGGCGTGTTGCGCGCCGCGTTCCCCGGTCGCACGGCGAGCTCGAGCCGGCCCACCCGGCCCTCGGGCTCCAGATAGGCCACGTAGGTCTCCCGCACGTCACGCGCGCCATGGTCGGCGAGATCGCCATCGAGGCGGCGCGCCGAGCGCGTGAAGCGCTCGATCGCCAGCGTGTCGGCTCCGCGCAGGACGACGAACGCCTCTCCCGAGGCGCTCTGCCGCGAGGAAGTGGGAAGCGCGGCGGGCGAGGCGGTTCCGAGCGCGAGCGTCCCGAGCGGGTTCGCATGGCGGACCGGGACGGTCGGCTCCGGCGCGCGCCTCGCGAGGGTGCCGCCCAGCAGCACGAGGGCGGCGAGGGGGAGGAGGAGGATCCGAGGACGGCGCACGGTGATTCTCTCGAGCCCCTCGCCTTGCAAGCTTGACGTTTCCTTCGCGGTCCGCACCCAACCCTACGCCATTCGCCCGATGAAGTTCCGGCCTTGCGGCTGTCGCAACTCCGCGCGCCGCAACGGCGCCACACTCGGTGAGCCGCGGTGGGCGCGGTCGTGCTCGCGGTCTACGCGGTGAACGCGGTAGGCGGGCTCGAAGCGCTCCTCGAGCAGCTGGCCGGAGGCGGCGTCACGGCGGCCGTCCCCGCACCTTCGCCGGCACCGGCCGGGAACGTAC
>JBHENL010000246.1:0-11604 GCA_046262075.1 Gemmatimonadota bacterium | reverse complement strand
GCGGCGTGCTTCGACCACGGCTGGCGCGGTGTGGAGGGCGCGGCCGACGCGGCGCTCGTCGCCCGGATCTGCGCGCGGCGCGGCATCCCGTTCTTCACGGGCGCGGCGGACGCGGAGCCGATCCGGCCGCGACGGCTCTCGCCCGAGGCCGCCGCGCGAGGGGCGCGCTACGCGTTCCTCGCCTCGGTCTGCCGGCGCGAGGGCTTCGCCGCGGTCGCCACGGCGCACCATGCGCGCGACCAGGTGGAGACGCTCCTCCTGCGCAGCTGCCGCGGGGGCCGCCGCGAGGGCCGCGCTGGAATCCTGCCGGTGACGGCGCTGCAGGGGATCGAGGTCGTGCGCCCGCTGCTCGCCGTACCGGCGGCGAGCCTCGTCGCTCACGCGGAGCAGCGCCGCCTGCCCTTCCGGGAGGACGGCACGAACGCGGACCCGCGCTTTCCGCGTAACCGGCTGCGATCCCGGGCGGCCGCACCCGGGATCGAGGTGGACGCCGCCGCGATCGTGCGGCTCGAGTCACTGCGCCGCCGGCTCGTCGAGGCCGCCGCCGTGCACGCGGTGGAGCGGCTCGTCCGCCAGTCGGGGACCGAAGCCCGCGTCGCGGCCGCCCCGCTCCTCGGGATGCGCTCGGAGCTGCGGCGGGAGGTGCTCCGGCGATCGTTCCACCTGGTCGCCGCCGCGGAGGTCCCGCTCCCGGAGCGCGCCCTGGACGGCCTGGAGCGGGTCCTCGCGAGCCCGCGCGGCGGCAGGATCTGCCTGGCGGGTGCGCGCGCCCACGTCTCCTGCGGGGAGCTGCTGCTGGCGCCTGCCGGCGCGCCGGACCCGGCGTCGGGCGACGCCCCGCGCGAGCTGTGCGAAGCCTTCGACGTCGCCGCGCTGCGCGGGCGGCTGGTGGTCCGGCCGTGGCAGCCGGGCGATCGCGTGGAGCTGCGGCCCTGCCGGGGAAGCGCCGCCCCGGGGGTGAGCCCCACGAAAGGGGGTCGCAAGAAGGTGAAGGAGGTCTTTCGCGAAGCCCGTCTGCCGGCCTGGCAGCGCACCGGCTACCCGGTCGTCGCCGACGACGAGGGCGTCCTGTGGGTGCCCGGTCTCTGGCGCGGCGCGCGAGCTCTGCCGAGGGCTGGCCGGCCGGTGTGCCGGGTGCGAATCCCGGATCTGGCGCAGGTTCGCGAGGCCGCGGCGAGACCTCTCGCAGCCGCAGCCTGGAGCTGCGAGGTCGCGCTTGCCTGACGCCCGCCTGGAGGTCGTCCTCTCGCGGGAGGCCCTCCAGGCCCGCGTCTCCGAGCTGGGCGCCGAGATCGCGGCGGACTACCGCGGCCGCGAGCTGGTGCTGGTGTGCCTGCTGAAGGGCGCGGCGTTCTTCCTGGCGGACCTGGCACGGGCCGTGGACCTGCCCCTCACGATCGAGTTCCTGCGGGCCGCGAGCTACGGCGTGGGGACCGCCTCGTCGGGGAGCGTGCGCATCGAGGAGGTCGACGGGGTGGAGCTCGCCGGCCGCGACGTGATCCTCGTCGAGGACATCGTGGACAGCGGCCACACCCTGGCGAAGATCCTCGAGTTCCTACGCGAGCGCGGGGCGCGGACGCTCGAGGTCTGCACGCTGCTGTACAAGGAGCGGGGTGTAGAACATCCCTTCCGCGTGCGTTATATTGGTTTCCGCATCGAGGACCGCTTCGTCGTCGGGTACGGCCTCGACCACGCGGAGACCTACCGCAACCTTCCGTACCTGGCCGCGCTCCGAGTCTAGCCGGCGACCACGGGCCTCGCGTGCGGTGGTGGAGGCGTCCGAGCCTCCTTTTTTTTCACCGGTGTACCGAGACGATGGCCAACTCCAAGGAACGCCCCTCGCGCCGGCCCCGTCCCTCCCGTCCGACGCGCGGCCCTCAGCCCCGCGGCCCCCGCTTCACGAGCATCACGAAGAGCTTGGCCCTGTGGCTGCTGATCATCCTGCTGCCGCTGTTCCTCTACCGCCTGATCGTGCCTCAGCGCCCGGAGCTGGCCAAGATCGGCCTCTCCGAGTTCCTGGAGGAGGTCGAGGAGGGGAACGTCGCCTCGGTCACGATCACGGAGCGGCGGATCGAAGGCAGGCTGGAGCAGCCCGACGTCACGCTCGTCGAGGGCTCCGGCGGCCGGCGCGCGGAGCAATCCTACACGAACTTCCGCACCTTCGTCCCCTACGACGACCCGCAGCTCGTGCGCGACCTCGAGGAGAGCGGGGTCGAGGTCGAGGCCAAGGAGCCCTCCGTCGACTGGTTCAGCGGCTTCCTCAACCTGCTGCCGTGGATCTTCATCATCGGCTTCTGGATCTTCTTCATGCGCCAGCTCCAGGGCGGCGGATCGAAGGCGTTCTCGTTCGGGAAGTCCAAGGCCAAGCTGCTCTCGGCCGATCGGCCCAAGATCACCTTCGAGGACGTGGCCGGCGCCGACGAGGCCAAGGTCGAGCTGCAGGAGATCATCGAGTTCCTGAAGGACCCGAAGAAGTTCCAGCGACTCGGCGGGCGGATTCCCAAGGGCGCGCTCCTGCTCGGCCCGCCGGGGACGGGCAAGACGCTGCTCGCGCGCGCGGTGGCGGGCGAGGCGGCCGTGCCGTTCTTCAGCATGTCCGGCAGCGACTTCGTGGAGATGTTCGTGGGCGTGGGCGCCGCGCGCGTGCGCGACCTCTTCGAGCAGGGGAAGGCGAACGCGCCCTGCATCATCTTCGTGGACGAGATCGACGCCGTCGGGCGTCACCGCGGCGCCGGTCTGGGCGGCGGCCACGACGAGCGGGAGCAGACGCTCAACCAGCTGCTCGTCGAGATGGACGGGTTCGAGTCCAACGAGGGCGTGATCCTCATCGCCGCCACGAACCGTCCGGACGTGCTGGATCCGGCACTGCTGCGCCCCGGCCGCTTCGACCGCCAGATCGTCGTCGACCGGCCCGACGTGAAGGGCCGCGAGGGGATCTTCCGCGTGCACACCCGCGACATCCCGCTCGACGACGGCGTGGACCTGAAGACGCTCGCCAAGGGCACGCCCGGGCTGGCAGGGGCCGACATCGAGAACATCGTGAACGAAGCCGCGCTGTGGGCCGCCCGCCAGAACAAGACCAGGGTCGACATGGACGACTTCGAGGAGGCGAAGGACAAGGTCATGATGGGGGCCGAGCGCAAGAGCCTCGTCATCTCCGATCCCGAGAAGCGCTCGATCGCCTACCACGAGGCGGGCCACGCCCTGGTGCGCGCGCTCACGCCCGGCGCGGACCCCGTGCACAAGGTCACGATCATCCCGCGCGGCAGAGCACTCGGCGTCACGCACTTCCTGCCGGTGGACGAGCGGCACATCTACACGCGCGAGTGGTGCGAGAACAACCTGACGGCGCTGCTGGGCGGGCGCGCGGCCGAAGTGCTCGTCCTGGGCGAGTCGACCACCGGCGCGGGCGACGACCTGAAGCGGACGACGGAGCTGGCCCGCCGCATGGTGACGCGCTGGGGGATGAGCGATAAGCTCGGGCCGATCACCTACGGCGACGAGGAGGAGCAGATCTTCCTCGGCCGCGAGATCGCCCAGCACCGCGACTACTCCGAGGAGACGGCGCGCGCGATCGACGCCGAGGTGAAGGACATCGTCGAGGAGGCGTTCGCCAAGGCCAAGGGGCTCCTGTCCGGGAACATCGACAAGCTGCACGCTCTCGCCGGTGCGCTCCTCGAGCGCGAGATCATCGACTCGGACGAGGTCGCGCTGATCCTCAGCGGGCGCGAGTTGGCTCCGCCGGCCGGCGCGGGATCTTCGCAGGACGGCGCTGGCGCGCCCGCGAATGCGGCGGGGGGGAACGGCGGGCCGGGCGCGCGCGAAGAGCGCGATCCCAGCGCCCCGCCCGTGGAAGGGCCCGTGCCCCTCCCCGAGGAGGAGCGCGGCATCCCCGTCGAGCGTCACGTCCCGGCGGAGGGCCGCCCCTGAGGGTGCGGCGGCTGCGGGTCGAGCGAGCGGCCGACCTGGATCCGTTCTTCGAGCGCTACGGCTGGAGCGCCGGGCCCGCGGGCGCGGAGGACGCGCTCGTCACGCACGTGCTGCTGCGCGCGCCGACGGACGAGGAAGCCGTGCTGCTCGAAGAGGCAGCCGCCCCGGCGGAGGCGGGGACGCGGTCGGTACGGCTCCTGCGCGGCCCCCCGCGCGCATCCCCGCTCGTCCGCGGAACACTCCTCTCGGGCGAGATCTCGTCTCTCCGTGCCTTCCTCTCTCGCCTGGACCGCCAGCCGCCGGCCGGGGTCGTGCTCGCCTCCGAGATCCGCCGTGCGCTGCTCCCCTCGGAGCCCGCCGCCTGGCGGCTGCGGAGGCGGGAGCTTTCCCTGAGCCGCCCGCTCGTGATGGGCATCGTGAACGTCACGCCCGACTCCTTCTCGGACGGCGGCCGCTTCCTCGAGACGGAGCGTGCGCTCGCCCGCGGCCGGGAGCTGGCCGAGGCAGGGGCGGATCTGCTGGACGTGGGCGGCGAGTCCAGCCGCCCGGGGGCCACGCGCGTGGAGCGGGACGAGGAGCTGCGGCGCGCCATCCCGGTAGTCGCCGGGCTGGCCGCGGAGGGCCTGATCGTCTCGATCGACACCTCCCGGTCGGAGGTGGCTCGCGCCGCGCTGGAGGCCGGAGCCGAGGTCGTGAACGACGTGAGCGCCTTCGGGCTGGACGGGGGGATGGCGGCGGTCGTCGGCGAGGCCGGCGCCGGTGCCGTGCTCATGCACATGCGGGGCACCCCGGCCACGATGCAGGACCGCCCGTGGTACCAGGACGTGACCGGCGAGGTGCTGGAGCGGCTGGGCGAGGCGCTGGCGTCCGCCGCGCGCGCCGGCGTGGACCCCGAGCGCTGCGCCGTCGACCCCGGGATCGGCTTCGGCAAGCGGCTCGTCGACAACGAGGAGCTGCTCTACCGGCTCTCGGAGCTCAAGGGACTGGGCCGGCCGCTGCTCGTGGGACCCTCGCGCAAGGGATTCCTCGACCCCGCGAAGAGCGTGCCGCCCGACGAGCGGATGCCGGAAACCTTGGCCGCGGCGTGCCTTGCGGCTCTGGGGGGGGCGCATATCTTGCGGGTGCACGACGTCCGGGAGTGCCGCCGCGCGCTCGACGTCGTAGGCAGGATCCGGGAGTGGGGGCGCGGTCGCGAGCCGCTCGAGCCACCGCCCACCCCGGCCGCCTGAGACGCCGCGCACCGCACCGGCCGGCCCCGGAGAGCCCCATGTTCGCGCACCTCGATCGCATGACCTTCCTGCGGCCGTCGCTGCTGGACCTCGTCGACATCGCCGCCGTCGCGATCCTCGTCTACCAGATCTTCCTGCTCATCCGCGGCACCCGCGCGGTGCAGATGCTGATGGGCTTTCTGATCCTCATGCTGGGCGCGAGCCTCGCCCAGCTCCTGAGCCTCTCGTCGCTCAACCGCATGCTCACGGCCCTGCAGGCCGTCTGGGTCGTGGCCATCGTGGTCGTCTTCCAGCCCGAGCTGCGCACGGCCCTGGCGCGGCTCGGCCGGAACCGGTACCTCCGCTTCTTCGTGAAGCCCGAGCGCAGCCCCGTGCTCGAGGAGGTGGTCGTCGCGGCGCGGGAGCTGTCGCGCGCGCGGGTCGGGGCGCTGATCGCGATCCAGCGCGAGATCAGCCTCGAGGAGTTCGTGGACACCGGCACGCGCATCGGCGCCCGCGCCACGGCCGACCTGCTGCGCACGATCTTCACGCCGCACACGCCGCTGCACGACGGAGCGGCGATCGTCGAGCGGATGACGCTCGTCGCCGCATCGTGCATCCTGCCGCTGCCGCGCGAGTTCGCCGAGCACAGGAGCCTGGGGACGCGTCACCGCGCCGCGGTGGGGCTCACGGAGGAGACGGACGCGGTGGTGGTGGTCGTGTCGGAGGAGACGGGGACGATCTCCGTCGCGGTGGGCGGGGGCCTGGAGAGCGGCTTCACGTCCGACACGCTGCGCGAGCGCCTGCAGGCGCTGCTCAGCCCGGCACCCGCCGGCGGCGCCGGGGAGCCGGACCTGGAGCCCGTGCTGGAGAGGGTGCCCCGTGGCTGAGACGACCGAGCGGGCCGCCGCCCGGCGGACCTTGCCCCGGCGCGATCCGCAGTTCGAGGGCGGCGGCCCCACGGCCGCAGCGGCGGTCGTGAGGCCGCCGCGGGGCACGCGTCCACTGATGGCCGTCGCGGCGTTCGCCGTCGTGCTCCTGGGATACGTGCTCACGCTCGCACCCACCGTGACGTTCTGGGACGCCGGCGAGTTCATCGCCGCCTCCCACGTGCTCGGGATCCCGCATCCTCCCGGCACCCCGCTCTTCATCCTGATGGGCCGCGTCGCCGCCTGGCTTCCGATCGGCCTGCCGGTCGCCGTGAAGACGAACCTGCTCGCGGCGATCGCGAGCGCGCTCGGTGGAATGTTCTACTTCCTCGCGATCACCCGTGTGCTCGAGGCGTGGCTGCGCGAGCGGCGCGCCGGCCTCGCGCCGCTGCTGGCGCAGCTGGGCGCGCTCGCCGCCGTCCTGGTCTCGGCCTTCGGCCTCACGGTCTGGCAGAACTCGACCGAGACGGAGGTCTACGCGATGGCCACGATGACGATCGGGCTCGTCAGCTGGCTCGTCGCCCTCTGGCGCGAGCGCTGGCGCACGCCGGGCGCCGACCACCTGCTCCTCTTCGTGGCGCTGCTGATGGGGCTCTCCGTGGGGATGCACCTCATGGCGCTGCTGTGCCTGCCGGCGGCGGGGCTCTTCGTGGCCTGGACGCTCTGGCCGGAGCGGCGGGGCTTCGTGCTGTCCCTCGCCGGCGGGGCGCTCGGGGCCTATCTGCTCGTGCTCAAGGGCTTCGACGCCGACGCCTGGCTCGCGGGACAGGGCAGCATCCTCAACCCCGTGTCCGCGCTCCTGGGTCTGCTCGTCCTCGGCGTCTCGCTCTTCTACATGGTGCGCTACCGAGCCGCCGCCTTCTTCGGCCTGGCGGCGCTCTTCTTTCTCGCCGGCACGTCGGTGTTCCTCTACCTGAAGATCCGCGCCGGCCTCGACCCCGCGATCAACGAAGCCGACCCGAGCACGTGGAAGTCGCTCGTCGAGGTGCTGCTCCGGCGGCAGTACGACGTGCGGCCGCCGTTTCCCCGGACGGTGGACTTCCTCCAGATCCAGGTGCCGATGTACTTCGACTACCTCTTCGGGCAGATCGGGCCGTTGCGCTCGGAGGTGTCGAGCCAGTTCGGCGGGCCCGGCGCGCTGGGCGGGCTCCTGACCCTCGCGTGGGTGGGGCTGGGCGTCTGGGGCATGGTGGAGCATGCGCGGGCCGACCGGCAGAGCTTCGTCTACTTCCTGCTGGTCTTCCTCATCACGGGCCTGGGGCTGGTGGTGTGGCTGAACTTCCGGGCCGGCTACAGCCAGGCCCCGGAGCTGACGGAGCTGCCGCGCGAGGTGCGCGAGCGCGACTACTTCTTCATCGTCTCCTACGCGCTGCTCGGCCTGTGGGCCGGCATGGGCGCCTTCACGCTGCTCCTGCGTGGCGCGCTGGCGCGGCCCGCGCTGGCCCCGTGGGCGCCGACGGCCGCCGCGGCGCTCACGCTGGCGGTGCCGGCTGCCACCTTCGCGCTGAACCACCACGAGGCGGACCGCTCGGGCAACTACATCGCGCGGGACTTCGCGTACAACGTGCTCCAGTCGGCGGAGCCCTTCGGCATCGTCTTCACGAACGGCGACAACGACACGTTCCCGCTGTGGTACGCGCAGGAGGTGGAGGGCATCCGCCGCGACGTGGTCGTGGCGAACCTCTCGCTGCTGAACACCGACTGGTACCTGGAGCAGCTCTCGTCGAGCCCGTTCTCGGCGACGCCGCCGGAGCGCCCCGTCTCGACCGCGCTGTCCGACCGGGGGCAGGAGCTGGCGGCGATCGACACGGCCGGCGGCAGCCAGGTCGCCGCCGTGGACACCGCCGCCTACCCGACCGCGCCCGTCCTCTCCGACGCCGCCGGGCTTCCGCTCTACGTTCCCGTGCGCGACCCGATGGGTCTCTCGATCACCGCCCCGGGGAGCGGGCGCGAGATCCGGCTCGAGATCCCGGCGGGCTATCTGCGTCGCCAGGACATGGCCGTACTCAAGGTGCTCGGCGGCCAGCTCGATCAGCGGCCGGTGTACTTCTCGGTCACCGTGCCCACCGAGGCGATGGTGCAGGCGCAGCCCTACCTCACGCGCACCGGCGTCCTCTACGAGGTGAACTCGCGTCCCAGCGCCGAGGCGGCCGCCAGCGACCCCGCGCTCTACGAGATCCCGCAGCGGGCGGGGCTCGTCTTCGACTACCCGCGGACCGACGCGCTCCTGTGGGACGTCTACCGCTACCGCGGCCTGCTCGAGGACGACGTCTTCAAGGACGGCACGACGCGCATGCTGATGCGCAACTACGGCTACACGCTGCTCGGCATGTCCGAGGTCTACTACTTCAACGACGAGCCGCGGAAGGCGCGCCGCGCCTTCGACATGGCCCAGGAGTTCCTCGCCACCGAGCGGGTCGAGGCGTACTACGCGAACGCGTTGAAGCTCTCGGCCGCCGCGGGCGACACGCTGGCGATCGACAGCCTGCTGGCCGAACCGGACGCGCGCGGCAAGGTGGGTCTGCAGACGCTGCAGTCCGCGGCCCTCCTGGCCGCTCTCAAGGAGGAGTACGACGCGGCGCGCGCGATCGCCGCCGTGGACGTTCCGGCGGCCACCGGGGACTCGGTCCCGCGGGAGTTCTGGGTGCAGCTGGGCGACGCCGCTCTGGAGAACGGCGACAGCGCCCGCGCCGAGGACTTCTTCGCGACCTCGCTGCGCGGCGACCGCGACTTCCGCCTGGGCTATCTGAAGCTCGTGAGCACGGCCGGCGAGCGGGGCCAGCTCTTCACCGCGACCGCCGTCGTGGAGGCGTGGGTGGCGGGCCATCCCGCCGACACGCTCTCGGCCCGGCTGCTCGAGGAGATGAAGGCCACGCGCAGCTTCCCCGACGAGCTCCGCTGGGAGAACCTGAGGCGCTTCTTCCCCGAGGCGGACAGCCCGAGCGCGACGGGGGCCCCCGAAGCGGCGGCGGGAGGCGTCCCGTGACTGGGGCTCGCGTCCTCCTGGCGATCCTCGGTGCGGGCGCGATCCTCGCCGCCTGCAGCGACGACGCCGTCGATCCGCTGCCGCCCGGCCAGTGCTTCCTCGACCGCGGCCGCTTCGAGGAGCTGGCCGTCTCGGTGCAGGACACGGTGCGCTTCACGTGGTGCGGCTCGCCCGCGAACAGTCTCACCGTCCGCACTCCGGCGGGGCAGACGCAGTGGGCGGTGACGTGCGACGCCGACGTCCTGCCCTTCTGCATCGACCCGCCCGTGGTCTACGGCGCGGCCGTCCTGGGCACCACCCCAGGGACCGCACCCCAGCCGCTGCAGCCCGGGGCCAGCTATCAATTCTGTCTCTCGCGCGGCCTCACGGGCGAGACTCCCGTCTGCCTGAGCTTCACCCGCTGAGCCACTGAGCGAGTTTAGGCGTCGCGGCCCTAGGGCCGGCGCCCTCGCGATCAGCGTAGCCGGGTTGACAGCCGGGCCTCTTCTGTAGCACTACTGTAGCCAATATGGCTACAAGAACGTGAGGCCAGCATGGTCAAGTTTCTCAAGTACCGCGACCTGCGAAACACGCCGTCGGCGGTCTGGCAGGCGCTTCGCGAGAGCGACGCCGTGGCGATCGTGTCCAATGGCGAGCCGCGTGCCTTGATGCTCGAGATAGAGGGCGGCGACCTGGAGGGCGCTCTCGAGCTCGTGCGCCGAGTGCGGGCTCAACTCGCCCTTTCGCGCATCCAGGCCGATGCCGTCCGCCGCGGGATCGACCGCCTGAGCGACGCGGAAATCGAAGACGAGATTCGGGCGGCTCGCAACGACCGAGGCGGCGGCTCTCGCGCGCCGGCTGCAGCCAAGCGCGCGCGGAGGCGGTGATTCCCGGCGCGCGAACCGATGCCTCTGCGGATCGTCCTCGACACGAACGTGCTCGTCTCGGCCTTGAAGTCGCCGCACGGGGCACCGGCGCAGTTGCTGCGGCACGCGCTGACGGGCGATCCAGCGATCGTGATCGACGAGAGGATCTTCGCCGAGTACCGGGAGGTCGCGGCCCGGCAGCGCTTCGGTTTCGCCCCGGCTGACGTGGAGCGCGTGTTGAGCGCCCTCAGGGAGAGGGCCGAGCACGTCACCGCCCGGCCCCTGCGCATCGTTCTTCCCGATTCCGGCGACCTGCCCTTCCTGGAAGTCGCCGTCGCCGCGCGTGTGAGTGCCCTCGTCACGGGGAACCCCCGGCACTTCTCTCCCGTCGCCGGCCGTCATCGAGTGCCCGTGCGCAGCCCGCGAGAGATTCTGGAGGAGCTCGGCGGCTTCGGGTAAGCAGAGTTCTGTCCTCGCGGCTGGTGCCCGCCCCGTCTCTCCGTCCGTCCGACCCCTGCCGGGGACGCCCTGGCTCCGGGGTTTCGCGGTCCATCCCACATTTCCTCTTGACGGCGGGGTGTCCACTCGCACAGAATTGTGGACCAACGCCCCCAAAGACGTTTCAGACGCCCTCGAGAGGAGGTCCGTACGGACTCAGACTTCGTTCGCTCTCCCGTTCCATCCCAGTCCACAACTCCGCAGCCCACCCCGGTGGCAGGTCCGGTTTCGTGCCGGAGCCTTGCGCCCGCTTCGAGGTCCGGAAACGCGCCGAGCGCGCGTGGCTCGTCTCCGGCTCGCGAGGGCCGCCGTGCGCAGTTCGGCTTTCGCGCCGCCGTCGTGAGTCTGCCGTTCAACCCCCACGGAGGTCCCGCATGAGAGAGCTTGGTGCGTTTCGCAGGCTCCTGGCGTTCGCCTTCGCCGCCGGGGCCTTCCTCCTCCTGTCTACGGGCGCGTTCGCCCAGACGGCGGGCAAGGTGGAGGGCACCGTCATCGACGAAGACACCGGGCAGCCCCTGCCGGGTGCGCAGGTGAGCGTCCAGGGCACGCTGCTGGGCAACATCTCGGACGACAACGGCTACTACTTCATCAACAACGTCCCGCTGGGCGACCAGACGATCACCGCCGCGTTCCTCGGCTACCAGTCGGAGTCCGGCGAGTACGTGATCCTCTCCGGCCAGACGACAACCGCCGACTTCGCGCTCTCGACCGAGGTCATCGTCGCCGACTCGGCGATCGTGACCGTGACGGAGCGTGAGCCGCTGGTTCCGCGCGACAACACGATCTCGAAGTCGCGCTTCATCAAGGAGAACGTCCAGGACCTCCCGCTGACGTCGATCGACAACCTGGTCGAGCTCGCGGCCGGCGCCTCGCAGCAGCAGGGCGGCATCTCGCTGCGCGGCGCGCGCCCGGACGATGCGACCGTCTACGTCGACGGCCTGAACGCCACCGACTTCTCGAACGTCTCCGGCAGCGGCACGAACGTCGTGCAGGCCGGCGGCGAGGCCAGCCCGCTCGAGTTCGGGCAGTTCTCGATCGAGCAGCTGGACGTGGTGACCGGCGGCGCGGACGCCTCGTTCGGCGACGCCCAGTCGGGGATCATCAACGTCGTGACCGGCCGCGGGGGCTCCGCGTTCTCGGGCAATGCGCGCCTCACGACCGACGCGCTGGGCATCGGCGCGAGCGACGACTTCTACCAGCTCCAGGGG
>JBHENL010000245.1:0-25530 GCA_046262075.1 Gemmatimonadota bacterium | reverse complement strand
ACTCCCGCCTCTCACGACGACCGCGCACGCGCAGCCCAGCGCGATCGCGACGCCGTATGGGACCTTCAGCGCGTCCGGACGCCGCAGGGTCAGCCAATCGGCCTTGCGGATCCGGCCCGAGTACGCCCAGAACGTCACGAGCCCTCCCAGACTCGAGACCGTGCGGCGCACCGCCTGGGCCCGCAGCACGACCACGAGCGCGAGCACGCCCCCGGCGATCGCGGAGTAGAGCGCTCCCTGGACGACCAGCGGCCAGCCGAGGAACGTACCGGCGGCCGCCATGAGCTTCACGTCGCCCGCGCCCATGGCACCGAGCAGGTACAGGCCGAAGAACGCGGCGAAGCCGGCTCCGCCGCCCAGTGCGGCCTCTCGCAGGGCGGCACCGCCGCCGAACCACGGCGCGAGCAGGCATCCCACGGCGAAGCCGCCGAACGTGAGCGCGTTCGGGATGCGCCGCGTCCGCACGTCCCAGCTCGCCGCAATGGCGAGGAGCGCCAGCAGAGCGCCGATCCGCACGTCGAAGTCCATCGCAGCCGCTGTGTGTAGAGGGGGCACTCCGCTCCAGGCGAGCGCCCCCTCCCATTCCTCTCTCGATCAGCCGGCGTTCTCGAGCTCGTCGCCGGCCTGCTCGAACACGTCGGTGATCGCGTCCGTCAGCGGAGGGAACGCGGCCGCCACGACGATGGCGATCAGCGCCACGAGCAGCGCGTACTCGACCAGGTCCTGGCCCTCGTCGTCCTTCACGAAGTTCTTGAAGAGCTGCAGCATGGTACGCTCCTGCATGAAACGGTTGGTGCGGATCGAGGCTACGGATTGAAAAGCCGAGCCATCCCCTCCCGTCGTCCTCTCGCAGAGGCCGCTCCTCCCACGCGCCAACGATGCGCCGCGGCGGGCGCCAACCCCATCGCGCCGGGGGCAGACCCGGCTCCGTCGCGCGGACGCGCGACTGCCGCCTGCGTGAAGGAGCACGGTTGATACCGTCGGCCGCGTGCACGTCCGGTGCGGTCACGGCAACGCGAACTCCGGCAACGCGTTCATCCCCGTTCGCGCCGCGCGTGCGGGGCACGCGCCGCCGCAGCGGCTGTACGACTCTGGAGCAGAGCAGGAGAGGAAATCGGTCGGTCGGCGGGAAGCTCGTCGAACGCGGCTGCCCTCGCGCAGGCGCGGGAGACGTTCGCCCGCGTGCGTGACGCGGCGATTTCGGCGCGGCCGAAGGCGGAGGGAGAGGAGCCGCCCGGCTACGAAGCGAGCGCGCGCAGGAGATCGCGCGCCGTGTCCCCGTCCCGCGGAAACGCCGCCTGCCGCAGGACGATGCCGCCCTCGCGGTGGCTCGCGGCCGCGCCGGCCGTGACGAGCGCCTTCTCTACGCGGCGCGTCACGATCGGGAGGCAGGACGCGGGCGTCTCGGGAAGGAGCACGTACACCGCGCCGCCGGGCACGGCCTGCACCACGTCCGCGCGCCGGAGGACGCTCGGGATCCGCGCGACCCAATCGTCGGGGGCGCGCTCCTCGTGCCCGGGCGGGGGCGCCGGCGCCGGACCGACCAGGCTCGGGGAGGGGCCGCGGCCGGCAGGTTCCACGAGCACCAGCGCGAAGGCGCGGTAGTAGCGCCGGGAACGCTCGACTTCCTTCTCGAGCAAGCGCTCGAAGGCAGCCGGGGGCGGCGTGAACCGCGCAGCAGTCGCACCCGGCAGGTCGGGGAGCTGGGGCACGTGCACTCGTCGGCGAAGAGTCGGCTGGTGGACAGCGGGGGCGGCGGGAGTCCCGGGACTCACCTCCGGCAGAGCGGATGGTAGCGGAGGCGCGCGGCCTCGCACCATCGGGCTGGTGGGCGGGGCGGACTACGCCGCCCGTACGATTCGCGGGTCGGCCGCGCCGGGGCGGCGAGGCAGCGGGTCAGTGCTGCTTCGCCAACCCCTGATTGATCGCGAAGAGGGCGAGCTCGAGCCGGTCGGAGAGGTCCAGCTTCTGGAAGATGTTGCTGATGTGCGTCTTCACCGTGCGCTCGCTGATGAAGAGCCGCTCGGCGATCTCCTTGTTGCGCATCCCCTCCCCGACGAGTGCGGTCACCTCGCGCTCCCGGTCGGTGAGCAGGTCGAGCGGCGACTCGGGCTTGGGACCGCGGCGGTCGGCGAGCTCCTCGAAGAGCTTCTTCGTGGTCTCGTGATCCACCCACATCTCGCCCTCGGCCACCTTCCGGATGCTCTTGATCAGGTTCTCCGAGGCCGCGTACTTCAGCACCACGCCACGCGCGCCGAGCTTGATCGAGTTGATGCGGTCCTCCTGGTCGATCGACGCCGTCAGCACGAGCACCTTCAGCTCGGGATGCTGCTCCGCGAGGCGCGGGAGGAGGTCCAGCCCGCTCTCGTTCTGCAGGTTCAGGTCGAGGAGCAGCAGGTCGGGCTGCTCGCGTTCGATGAGCGGAAAGATCTCCGCCCCACTCTTCGCTTCGGCCACGAGGTCGATGTCCGGCTCGGTATCGAGCAGACGGCGCAGGCCGTCCCGGAACAGGGTGTGGTCGTCCAGCAGGGCGACGCGGATGACCGAGCCGGTCGAACGCTTCACGGGTTCCTCCTTAGCGGGATGGAGACGGAGATGCGGGTGCCTTCGCCCGGCGCGCTGTCGACCTCGAGGTCGCCCGCGAGCCGCTGGGTGCGCTGCAGGATCGTCCAGGGGCGCAGGGGAGCGGCCCCGTTGCGGCCGGCCCCGTTCTCCACCGGCATCCCCTGGCCATCGTCCTCGATGCGGATCTTGATCGCCTCGTCCCCCACGTCGATGTCGAGCTTCGCGCGCGTGGCCCGCGCATGCCGGACGACGTTCGTGAGGCCCTCGCGCACGATCTGCAGGACCTCGCTGCGCAGCGCCCCCGCGAGGGGACCGCGGCTGCGCTTGATCGCCAGCTCGACGGGCAGGCCGTGGTCCTCCTGGAACTTGTGCAGGAACGACTCGAGCAGCTCCTCGAGCTTGCTGCCCTCCGGCTCGTGGTGGCGCAGCTTGTTCATGTAGCGGCGCACCTCGAGGTACTCGCTCTTCACCATCTGCGAGATGCGCCGCATCTCCTCGAGCCCCGCCGCCACGTCGCGCTCGAGGATCCGGCGCCCCACCTCGAGCCGCACGTCCACGGTGGCCAGCGTCTGGATGAAGCTGTCATGCAGGTCCATCGCGATTCGATTGCGCTCCTCGAGCACCGCCAGCGCCTGCGACTTGTGCATGAGCTGGAGGTTCTCGAGCACCGGGCGGAGATGGCGGTCGCAGAGCTGCTTGAGGAAGTGGATGTCCTTTCCCGTGAAGCGGCCCTGATCGCGGTTGATGAGGAACAGACGGCCCAGCGCCCGGTCGTGGCGCAGGATCGGCGAGGAGAGCACCGAGCGCACGTTGAAGAGCGTGTAGAATATCTTCGGCAGCTCCAGCCGGCCTGCGATCACGCGGTTCTCGAGGAAGTCGTACTGGCCGTCGTCGGGATCGGGCCGTCCCACTTGATTGATGTAGAACCCGCTGAAGAGCTCGAGCGGGAACAGGTACTGCACCTCCTCGCGCAGGAACTCGATCTCCTCGTAGAACACCTCGCCGCCCGCGCAGCGCGCCTGCTTCAGACGAGCCGGCCCCGCCTCTTGCTCGGCCGAGACCAGGATCACCCGCTCCACCGGGTAGTAGAGAGCGATCTCCTTCAGCAGGTCGGCCAGCAGCTCGTCGAAGCTCACGTCGCGCTTGAGGATCTCGCCGCAGCGGCGGAACATGTTGATCTGGATGCTGTTCCAGCGCCCCTTCTCCCCCAGGTAGCCGATCGTGATACCGCCGACGAGGAGCAGGAGCGTCCCGACGAGGCCGCTGCGGCTCTCCTGCGGCTGCGCCACGTGGAGCAGACCGATGTAGAGCGCGGCGAGGAAGAGTGCCGTGAACATGGCGCTCCTGATGGAAACCGGCTGGAAGAACCCCGCGAGGGGGAACAGGAACAGCACGAAGACCGCGGGAAGCTCCAGGCCGTAGAGGTAGACCAGCGCCGTGAGGATGAGGATCTCGGCGGTGAAGAGGATCTGCCGCCCCTGGTCCTCCTGGTCGCCGGACTCGGACCCGAAGAACACCTGAAAGACGATGACCGCCAGGTAGGCGGCCAGCGTGAGGGAACCCAGGACCGGGTGATCCGGGAGGCGTTCGAGGGCGAGTGGGCTGGTGGCGACCGTCGCGGCGAGGAACATCAGCCGGAAGAGGCCGGCCACGCGATCCATGCGCAGTCCCGGCTGCGCCAGCGCGCGTCCCGAAAAATGGTCGCGGATCCTGTGAGCGAGGAGCATCCGGGCGAGAACCGCCGCTGAGGTGGACGGTGTATTGTATTCGGACACGCGGCTGCCCGGCAATGGACGTGATCGCACCGGTGCCCTGGACGGATGCATCGAGCATGCCAGTGCGCCGGTGTGGCGGCCCTGCGGATCCTGGGTCACCAGCCTGCTGTCCGGGCCGGCGCCCGACAACGCGGCGGCACGATGGGGAGGATCCGCCCCAGTGCCGCAGAACACGACCGGAGTGGCGGGTACTTCGCCGCGGCCACGCGGCTTTCGCCTCTTCCGTGGCGAGAACGGGCTTGCACCCCCGTCCCCGCCGGCCTCAGGTCCGCGCGGCGCCTGGAGTCGTGCGGGGGGAAGGGCGCTCCGACGATTCGAGCGGGAGCCGCCCGGGCCAATCGTGCAGCGCTTCGCGATAGCGCGTCTCCAGCCGCTGGCGCTCCTCGCGCAAGTCCTGCGGGAGCTGCTCCACCGCCCTGCCCAGGCGGTCGCGCAGCGCAGCCGTGCGCTCGAGCGTCGGACGCCGCAAGCGGGCCCCCAAGGGCGAGAGGAGGAGAAACGCGGCCGCCGCGGCGAGTGTCGCGAGGGCGAGGCTGCGACCGCTCATCTCCGGCGCGTCCGTCGAGGAGGGGAACGAGAACGGGATGGTGCCCAAGGGGAGACTCGAACTCCCACGACCTTTCGGCCACTGCCCCCTCAAGACAGCGTGTCTACCAGTTCCACCACTTGGGCACGCAAGGACGTGCGGCGTCCGCGCGGCCGCTGCGCCGCTGGATCAAGGTGCGGCGGGTGCGCCGGTCTCCGCCGCCGGCTCCCCGCCCGGAGGCGGGTCGGCGTCCGCGGCTCCCGCGGGAGCGCCGGTGACCGCGGGAGCTCCGTCGCCCTCCGCGGGCGGCTGCCCCACCACGGACTCGAGGTCCGCGGGGGAGACGGCCTCCTCGACCGGCTGGGGCTGACCCTGGAACTCGCGCTCGATGAGCGAGCCGGGACGGTTCCCGCGAGCGGTCAGGATCGCGATCAGGAACGCGAGGGCGAGGAAGGCACCTCCCAGCCAGCGTGTGGCCTGGTGCAGGAAGGTGGCCGTCTGCCGTCCGCCGAGGAGCTCGAAGCCGGTCCCGCTGCCGCCGAACCCCGCCGCCAGCCCGCCTCCCTTCCCCGACTGCAGCAGCACGCACACGACGAGCCCGAAGCAGACGAGCAGGAAGAGCACCATCAGGAACGCGATCATCTCGAGCCTTTCGAGCGGGAGTCGAAGCCCGGCGCCCGAGCCCTCTCCACGAAGGACGCGCAGCCGGGCCGAACCCTACAATGTCCTGTGTCAGCGGTGAGCCGTCAACCGCTTGCGTCGAAGTCGACGATCCTGCGGAACGCCGCCGGATCGAGGCTCGCCCCCCCCACCAGCACGCCGTCGATCTCGGGCCGGGCCATCAGCTGGTCCACGTTGGCGGGCGTGACGCTGCCCCCGTAGAGGATTCGGGTGCCTCGGGCGAGCGCGTCTCCGGCGAGTTGCCGCAGCGCGTCGCGCACGTGGGCGTGCATCTCGGCGGCGACGTCGGGCGTGGCCGTCTCCCCCGTGCCGATGGCCCAGACCGGCTCGTAGGCCACGCTCAGCGGCTCGAGGTCGGCTGCGGCCAGGCCCTCGAGCGCGCCGAGCAGCTGCCGGACCACCGTCTCGCGCGCGCCGCCGCCGCGGCGCTCCGCGATCCGCTCGCCCACGCACAGCAGCGGATGCAGGCCGTTTCGGAGCGCCGCGAGGAGCTTGCGCCGGATCGTCGCGTCGTCCTCGTGGAAGAGCTGCCGCCGCTCCGAGTGCCCCACCAGGCAGTGCGAGGCTCCGGCTGCCGACACCATCGGCGCGGAGGTCTCGCCGGTGAAGGCACCCCGGTCTTCCCAGTGGATGTTCTGGGCGCCCACGGCGGCGGCCCGTCCCGTCGCGGCCGCGCAGGACTCCGCCAGCAGGGCCGCCGGCACGAAGAACACCACCTCGCGCGCGGAGTCGGAAGGCGCGCCGGCGAAGAACGCCTCGAGGTAGCGCGCCGCCTCCCCGGCCGTGAAGTGCATCTTCCAGTTGGCGGCCATCAGCGGCCGCCGGAGCGCCGTCACCGCGCGGCGATCGGCGCGACGCGCTCCTCGAGCGCGGACACCCCGGGGAGCTCACGGCCCGCGAGCAACTCCAGCCCCGCGCCACCACCGGTGGAGACGTGGCTCACCCCGTCCTCCAGGCCCATCTGCGCCAGCGCGGCGACGGAGTCCCCCCCACCCACCACCGTGAACGCGCCGCGCTCCGTCGCCCGCACCAAGGCGCGGGCGACGGCCAGCGTCCCCTCGGCGAACGCCGGCTTCTCGAACACTCCCATCGGGCCGTTCCAGAACACCGTGCGGGCGCCTTCGAGGATCTCGGCGAAGACGCGCCGGCTGCGGGGACCGATGTCCCCGACCGTCCGGTCGGAGGAGATCGCCGAGGCCTCGACCACGTCGGTGCCCACGTCGTTGGCGAGCTCCGCCGCCACGACGGCGTCGGAGGCGAGGTCCAGCTTGCCCTCGCCCGGGCCCCGGAGGATCGCGCCGGCCGTCTCCACGAGATCGCGCTCGACGAGCGACGCGCCGACCTCCAGGCCCTGCGCCATGTAGAAGGTGGCGGCCATGCCGCCCCCCACGAGCACCCGGTCGGCGGAGCCCAGGATGGCCTGGAGCGTCTCGAGCTTGCCCGACACCTTTGCACCGCCGAGCACCGCCACGTAGGGCCGGGCTGGTTCCTCCAGAAGCCGCGCGAACGCCTCGAACTCGCGGCGCACGAGGAGCCCGGCTACCGCCGGCCGGAGCACCTCGGGCACTCCCGCCGTGGAGGCGTGCGCCCGGTGCACGGTGCCGAACGCGTCCTGGACGTAGAGGTCGCCGAGCCGGGCGAGTGCGGCGGCGAACGCGGGGTCGTTCTTCGTCTCGCCCGGCCAGAAGCGGAGGTTCTCCAGGAGGACCACGCCGCCCTCGGGCAAACGGCCAACCGCATCGAGGGCCCCCGGCGCGAGCGGCTCCTCGACGAGTTGGACGTTGGCGCTCAGCCGCGATGCCAGCTCCCACGCGACCGGGCGCAGGCTCAGCGCCGGATCGGGGGAGCCCCTGGGGCGGCCCAGATGACTCATCAACACGACGCGGGCGCCGCAGGCGCGCAGGTGCTCGATCGTGGGCAGCGCCGCCTCGATCCGCGACGCGTCGCGGACCTGCGGCGGGTCGCCCTTCAGCGGCACGTTGAAATCCACGCGGACGAGAGCGCGCCGGCCCCGCAGGTCCTCCACCGCCAGCTCGTTCAGGCTGCGCTTGCGCAGCGAGCCCGCCGAGGTCAGACGAACCTCCCCAGATAGCTCACCAGATCGGCCACGCGGGCGCTGTAGCCGTACTCGTTGTCGTACCACGCGAGGACCTTCACCATCCTGCCGTCGATCACGGTCGTACACGTGCCGTCGGCGACCGACGAGAAGGAGCTCCCGTTGAAGTCGATCGACACCAGCGGCTCGTCGCTGTAGTCCAGGATCCCCTTCAGGGGGCCCTCGGCCGCGGCCTTCAGCGCCGCGTTCACCTCCTCCTTCGAGGTGGGCCTCTCCACCTCCACGGTGAGGTCCACGAGGCTCACGTTCGGCGTCGGCACGCGGATCGCCATGCCGTCGATCTTGCCCGCGAGCTGGGGGAGGACCAGCGCAGTCGCGCGCGCCGCCCCGGTCGTCGTGGGGACCATCGACAGCGCGGCGGAGCGGCCCCTGCGGCGATCCTTGTGCGGGGCGTCGAGCAGGGCCTGGTCCTGGGTGTACGAGTGGATCGTGGTCATCAGCCCGTGGGTGAACCCGAAGTTCTCCAGCACCACCTTGGCGAGCGGCGTGACACAGTTGGTCGTGCAGGAGGCGTTCGAGATCACCTGGTGCCGGTCGGTGATGAGGTGCTCGTTGACGCCCAGGACGACGGTGATGTCGGGATCCTTGCTGGGCGCGGTCACGATGACCTTCTTCGCTCCGGCCCCAAGGTGGAGCGCCGCCTGCTCGCGCGACGTGAACCGCCCCGTGGACTCGACGACCACCTCGATGCCGCGCGCCTTCCACGGCAGCTTCGCGGGATCCCGCTCGGCCGTGATCTCGATGCTGCGCCCAGCGACCTGGAGCCCGCCGTCCCGCGCGGACACCTCGCCGTCGAACCTCCCGTGCACCGAGTCGTACTTCAGCAGGTGCGCCAGCGTCTCGGCGTCGGTGAGGTCGTTGATGACCGTCACCTCGGCATCGGCGCCGCGCGCGAGCAGGTTCTTGAACACGGCCCTGCCGATTCGGCCGAACCCGTTGATCGCAACCTTCACAGCCATGGCCTGGCCCCCGGAATCGATGGAGAGCGCGTCGGAACGCGTCAAAAAAGGGTGCAATGATAAGCCTTTGCGCCGCTCGCCTCAACGGGCGGCGCCGCTCCCGTCGGGACGGCACGTGCGAGGGTGACGGCGAACACGCGTTCGGCGCCGCCGTCGTGCAGAGCCGCGGCACAGGCCTCGAGCGTGGAGCCGGTGGTGAGCACGTCGTCCACGAGTGCCAGGGTCCGCCCGCGGCAGAAGGCCTCGAGCTCCGGGCGCACGCGGAACGCGCCCGCGACGTTCGCGCGCCGCTTGCCAGCGTCGAGCTCGACCTGCGCGCGGGTCGGCCGCGCCCGCGCCAGCACCGGCACGACCGGCACGCCGCACCGCCCCGCGAGCTCGCCCGCGAGCAGCTCCGCCTGGTTGAACCCGCGCTCCCGACGGCGGGCGGCGTGCAGCGGCACGGGCACCAGCGCCGCGGGCGCTCCCCACGTCGAGACGGCGTCGCCGAGGCAGCGCTCGAGCGGCGCGCCCGCGAGCGGCACCAGCCCGGTCAGCGCGCCGTACTTGACGGCGTGGATCCAACCGCGGACCGCACCCGTGAAGAGGTACGCGGAACGCGCGCCCTGGAGTTCCAGCCAGCCGCGGCAGAGGCGGCACGGCAGCCGGGAAGCCGGCGCGGGCGAGCCGCAGCGGGCGCAGCCGCCCGGCCGCAGCGTGCGAAAGGAGTCACGGCACGCGAAGCAGACCTCCGGCCGCTCGCCGCCCAGAGGTGCTTCGCACAGGACGCACAGCGGCGGGAAGAACAGGTCCGCGAGGACCCCGAGGGTGCCTCTCCAGGAGAGCGCCATGAGCGGTGGCCGGCGGGGCCCGCGTCCAGGTGCTGGCCCGCCGCAGGCGGAGAGACAGCGCCCGGGCGCGGAGCGGTCAGCCTGTCGTGCGGGAGGGGCCCAGCGCGTGGTCCAGCGCGTCGCGCATGGCCTCTAGAGGCGCCGCGCGTCCGAGCCAGAGCTCGAAGGCGAGCGCTCCCTGGTGCAGCAGCATCCCCCTGCCGTCGCAGGCCGGCACGCCCGCGCGCGCGCAGGCGAGCAGGAAGGGCGTGGGACGCGGAGCGTAGACCACGTCGAATGCAAACCGCAGGCCGGGGAAGGCAGCGGGATCCATCTGGGGCGCCAGCTTTCCCAGCAGCCCCGCCGCCGTCGCGTTCACCAGCAGGTCCGTGGAGCCCGCCGCTGCCCGGTCGGCGCCCAGGGTGAGCGAGGGCTCCGATGGATCCGCGAGCTCCACGCGGCATGCGTAGCCCTCCCGGCGAAGCTCCTCGACGAGCCGTGCCGCGCGCGTGGGTGTGCGGTTCCACACCGTGAGCGCGGCGGCGCCGCTGCGACCCAGCGCGTGGAGCACCGCCCGGGCGGCGCCGCCGGCCCCGAGGACCGTCACCCTCGCACCCGCGGCATCGAGCCCCCACACCTCCCGCAGCGCCCGGAGGAAGCCCTCCCCATCGGTGTCGGTGCCCGCGAGCCGCCCCTCGCCCGTCCGCCAGAAGGTGTTCGCGGAGCCGATCCGCGCCGCCACCTCCGACGGCTCGTCCAGAGCGTCTGCGGCTGCGCCCTTCCATGGTACGGTGACGTTGCCCCCCTGGACCTCGAGCCGGCGGACGGCCGTCCAGGCCGCCCGGAAATCCCGCGCGTCGAGCGCCAGGTAGCGGGCGGGGACATGCGCCGCCCGGAACGCCGCGGCGTGCATCGCGGGCGAGAGGGAGTGGCCAACGGGGTGGCCGAGCAGGACGAAGAGGTCGGCCATGCAGCAGCCTCCAAACGAGAGCGCCGGGCCCCATGTGGAGCCCGGCGCCGGATCGTTGCCCGCGGGAGACCCGTCCGGCTCAGCCCTCCCGGCCGAGGACGGCCACGGAGGTCAGCGCGGGCTGGAGCTCGGGGAACTTGCGCTCCAGGAAGGCCACCCAGCGGTCCTTCTCCCCCGGTGACAGCACGGGCATGCACTTGCGCGCCCACTTCTGGGCGATCTCGATCCTGGACGTGTAGTAGTTCGCAGCGATGAGCCCGAGGTAGGCCAGCTTGATCCCCTCGTCCAGCCGTAGGGCCTTCTCGAAGTTGGCGATCGCCTTCTCGTAGACCCCCAGGTGCAGGAACGAGCTCCCCAGGAGCGCGTAGGCGTTCGCGAAGTAGGGATCCAGCGACACGACCCGCTCGAAGAGCGGGATCGCCTCGACGTAGCGCTCGGTCGCGTAGAGCTTGCCCGCCTCGGTGTAGAGCGAATCGCCGGGCACCGCCTCGCCGGCGCCGGGAGTGGCGGAGGCGGGGCGGGTCGCGGCGCTCAGGATCAGCGTGAGGAGGGAGAAAGCGAATACCAGTACCCGGTGTGCGGGCATGCGCGCTCCTGTCCTGAAGGTCGACTGGGAAGGGACCCCGCCAGGCGGAAACGGCGGGGAGGACGGCGCCCGGCAGGAGCCGGGCCGCGGATTCAGCGCGGGAAGCTAGAGGGGCCGTCCCGTCGAAGTCAACGAGAGCGCTGGCCGCCTTTCGGTCTGGCTTCGGTCCCCAGGAACGCCGCGAGGTACGTCTCCAGCGCGGCGAACGTCTCTTCGTAGGCGTCCTCGCCGCAGCCGATGGGGTCCCGCACGTCGCGCCCGGTGCCGCCGTACTCGCTGAGGAGCGTCACCTTCTCGGCCGCACCCATCCGCTCCACGGCGCGCCTGTGGTAGCCCTCCATCACGAGCACGTGATCGGCCCAATCCAGGAGCTCGCGCGTCAGCGGCTGCGTGCGGTGGCCCGCGAGCGAGAGTCCGTGCCGCTCGGCCACCCGCTCCGCTTCCTCGGCCGCCGGCGCGCCCTCCGCCGCGCCCGTGCCGGCGGAGCGAACCTGCACCGTCGCCTCCCCTCCGCTCTCGGCCGCCAGCCGAGCGAGGATCGCGGCCGCCATCGGGCTGCGGCAGGTGTTGCCGGAGCAGATCATCAGGACCTTCACGTCGGAAACCCCCGTGCGCTCGGGGCACCGGCCGCAGCCGGCGGCACGACCCGCTCGATCGCGCTGCGCTCCACCGGGCCCGACCGCAGGACGGCCCAGCCGCGGTCCGTCCAGCGCAGGAGCGTCGAGGGGGAGCCGGACCGTGGCCCCCCGTCGACGACGAGCCGGAGGGCGCAGCCGGCGAAGGCCCGCGCCACCCCCGCGGCCGTAGCGGGCGTGGCGCGACCCGGGGGGTTGGCGCTGGTGGAGAGAACGGGTCCACCGAGCTCCTGGACGAGTCCGACGGCGAAGGGATGGGGCGTGACGCGCGCCGCCACGTCCCCGTCGGGTCCGCTCCACCACGTGGGGAGGTCCGCCCGCGCCGGGAACAGCAGCGTCAGCGGCCCGGGCCAGAACGCTCGCGCCAGGGCGTCGCCCCCGGTCGGCAGCTCGCCCAGCCGGGCCTCCAGGTCGCCTCGCGAGGCGAAGAGCAGCAGGAACGCGCGGGGCGGGCTCCGTCCCTTGAGCCGCAGGAGCTCCGCCTGCCCCCGCTCGTCCTCCGCCGCCGCCGCCAGCCCGTACACCGTCTCGGTCGGGTGCGCCACGACTCCGCCGGCCCGGAGCACCTCGAGCGACTCGCCCAGGGCGGCTCCCGGGGCCGCTTCGCTCCAGGCCAGGATCCTCGCCCGCTCGGCCATGCGGCTCTCGCCGGCCGCGGCACGGGGCCGGCTCAGACCCGCACCTCCGAGGCGGGAGCGGAGAGCTCGGAGCGTGCCGCGAGCACGGGATCGACCTCCTCGGCGAGGAAACGCTCCACCTGCTCGGCGGCGAGCCCCACGAAGGACTCCGGCGCGAGGAGCACGTCGAGCTCGAAGGGGTCGAGCGGGAAGATCGGATCGCGAGAGAGCGCCGAGAGGAAGCGCTCGCCAGCCTCCGCCCCGTCCGGTCCCCCGGCCTCGCGCGCGTCGATCGCGTGGCGCCGGATGGCCTCGTGCAGCTCCTGCCGGCTCCCGCCGCGGCGCACGCCGGCGGCTAGCAGCGCCTCGCTGGCCAGGAACGGCAGCTCGCGCCGCAGCCGGCTCGCGATGACGTCGGTGCGCACCTCGAGCCCGCGCACGACGTTCCCGTAGAGGATCAGGAGCGCGTCCGCCGTGAGGAAGGCTTCGGGCAGGGCGAGCCTGCGATTGGCGGAGTCGTCGAGCGTGCGTTCCAGCCACTGCCCCGCCGCGGTCCAGCCCGCGTTCTCGGCGTTCACCATCAGGTAGCGCGCCAGCGCGCTCATGCGCTCGGCGCGCATGGGATTCCTCTTGTAGGGCATCGCCGAGGAGCCTACCTGCCGCGTCTCGAAGGGCTCCTCGATCTCGTGCAGGTGCTGCAGCAGCCGCAGGTCGTGTGCGAACTTCGCGCACGACTGTCCCAGCCCCGACAACGCGGAGAGGACGAGCGCATCCACCTTTCGCGGGTACGTCTGGCCGGTCACGGGGTAGACCGCGTCGAAGCCGAGCCGGGAGCAGAAGATCCGCTCCAGCTCCTCGACCCTGGCGGGGTCGCCGCCGACCAGGGCCAGGAACGACGCCTGGGTCCCCGTCGCGCCTTTCAGCCCCCGCAGCCGCAGGCCGTCCATACGGCGCTCGACGTCGGCCAGGTCGAGCAGCAGGTCCTGCAGCCAGAGGCAGGCGCGCTTCCCCACCGTCGTGGGCTGCGCCGCCTGGAAGTGCGTGTAGCCGAGCGTGGGCAGCGCGGCGTGCTGGCGGGCCAGCTCCGCGAGCGGCCGGAGCACGTCGAGCAGCCGCCGCCGGAGCAGGTCCAGGGCGTCACGCAGCTGGAGCAGGTTCGCGTTGTCGGTGACGTCCGCGCTGGTGGCGCCGAGGTGCAGGATCGGCAGCGCATCGGGGGCGGCCTCCCCCCAGGCGTGGATGTGCGCCATGACGTCGTGACGCAGCTCGCGCTCTAGCTCGTCCGCGCGCGCAAAGTCGATGGGCTCGAGGCTCGCCCGCAGCGCCGCGATCTGGGCGTCGTCCACGCCCACCCCGAGATCCCGCTGGCTCTCGGCCAGCGCAAGCCAGATCCGGCGCCACAGCCGAACGGTCGCGCGCTCGGAGAAGAGCGCGCTCATGTCGGCGGAGGCGTAGCGGGTGAGGAGCGGCGAGCGATACTGGTCGCGGACGGTCAGCGGATCCACTCCCGGAAGTCGTCCCCGATCAGCCCGCGCTTCTTGTAGCGCAGCATCGAGTCGGGGCAGGGGCAGTGGTACGGCGCATCGGCGAGCTTCTCGATCAGGAAGGGAATGATCCGCGAGAGGGCGTTCACGCGCTCCTGGAGGTGCTCGCGCTCGCGCTCACGCTCCTCCGGGGCGGCGACCTTGCGCCGCACTCCCTCCGCGTAGTTCGTGATGTAGCAGACGGGGTGGTAGCAGAGCTCCAGCTCCCGCGCCAGGAACGCCTCGGGGGCGAGCGTCATCCCGACCATGCTGGCACCGGCGGCGCGCAGCATCCGCACCTCCGCGCGGGTCTCGAGCCGCGGTCCCTCGGTCACCGCGTAGGTGCCGCCGTCGCGCGTCTCGAGGCCCAGCTCCTCCAACCCCGCACCCACCACCTTGCGCAGCTGCGGGCAGAACATCGGGCTCTGCCGGAGGATGCCGATGCCCTTGTTCTCGAAGAACGTGGCCTCGCGGCGGTGCGTGAGGTCGAGCAGGTCGTCGGGCAGCGCGAAGTCGCCGATCCTCAGCCCCTGCTTCACGGCACCGGGGCCGGACCAGGCCACGATCCGCCGCACCCCCAGCTCCTTCAGGGCCCAGACGATCGCGCGGTAGTTCACGAACGGCGCCGTGACGCTGTAGCGCTGGTCCCCGTGGCGCGGCACGAAGTAGAAGGGCCGCTCGCCGTGCTGGATGAAGTGGATCGGGGTCGAGACGCCGAAGGGCGTCTCCTTCACCAGGATGTCCTTGACCGTGCCGAGGCGATCCTTGGCCAGGTGGTAGATCCGGCCGCCGCCGATGATCGCGATGGGCGAGAAGGCTTCGTCGTAGCCCTCGAGCAGGGCCTGCGTGGCGGGTGCGGTCTCCGTCCAGCGGCCCGCCGCGGCTTCCGCCGCGACCGGTTCGGGGGCGACGCCCGCCGCCGGCCGCTCAGGCCGAGATCGCGACCCGTTCCCTCGGGGCATGCCCGGCGCGCCTCTGCGTGCGCTCCAGAAGGGTGTAGTCCTGCCGCCGGCGGGCGGCGTCGTAGCCGGCGTCGTGGATCAGGCGCACGATCTCGGCCTCGTCCATGCGGAAGGTGGCCCCGGCGGCGCTCACGACGTTCTCCTCGAGCATCGTCGAGCCCATGTCGTTGCAGCCGAAGGCGAGGGAGATCTGCCCGACCTTGGGTCCCATCGTCACCCACGAGGACTGGAAGTTCGGCACCGTGCCGCGGCCGTCCTCGCCGTCGAGCAGGAGCCGTGCGAGCGCCACCACGCGCAGGTACTCGTCCGCGGTCACCCTCTCGAAGCGACCCTCGAGTGCGGTGTGCCGCTCCTGGAACGGCCAGGCGATGAACGCCGTGAAGCCGCCCGTGCGCGCCTGCAGCTCCCGGATCCGCAGCAGGTGCTCGACGCGCTCCTGCCAGCTCTCGCCCATGCCGAACATCATGGTCGCCGTCGTGCGCATGCCGAGCCCGTGCGCGACCTCCATCACCTCCAGCCAGCCGGCCGTGTCCTGCTTCAGCGGGCTGACGCGCTTGCGGGTGCGGTCGCTGAGGATCTCCGCGCCCCCGCCGGGGATCGAGTCCAGGCCCGCCTCCCGGAGCCGCACGAGCGTCTCCCGCAGCGGGAGCCCGGCAATCTTCGCGACGAACGCGATCTCGACGGGCGAGAAGCCGTGCACGTGGATCGGGTGCTCGCGCTTGATGAAGCGCAGCATGTCCAGGTACCACTCGAACGGCAGGTCCGGGTTGACGCCGCCCTGCAGCAGGATCTGCACGCCGCCGAGCGCCTTCACCTCGTCGATCTTGGATCCGATCTCGTCGAACGAGAGCGTGTAAGAGTCGCCGCGCGTCGAGCCCGGCGCGCGGTAGAACGCGCAGAACTTGCAGTAGACGTTGCAGACGTTCGTGTAGTTGATGTTGCGGTCCACGATGTACGTGACCACGCGCTCGGGGTGCAGGCGGCGGCGCACCGCGTCCGCGGCCGTCCCCAGCTCGAGCAGCGGGGTGTCGGTCGCGAGACGCGACCAGCGCTCGACCTCGCCGCCGCCGGGCTCGGCGCCGGCGAGTTGGAGCTCGGGATCCAGGAGCAGGCTCTCGGACGTCATCGCGAGCGCCTCAGTAGGTCTGGAG
Source organism: Gemmatimonadota bacterium (assembly GCA_046262075.1). Lineage (GTDB taxonomy): Bacteria > Gemmatimonadota > Gemmatimonadetes > JACCXV01 > JACCXV01 > JBHENL01. The sequence continues at coordinate 9,655 of JBHENL010000245.1, read as the reverse complement.
CTCGCGGTGCAGCGTGTCGCGCCGCACCGGCCGCTTGCCCGCGCGCTTCACGAGCCGCACGATCTCCTCGAGCGGCAGCTCCTGCGGGCTCTGCGCCCCCGCCTCGTGCACGATCCGCTCCTCCTTCACCGTGCCGTCGATGTCGTCCACGCCGAACGACAGCGCGACCTGCGCGACCAGCGGCGACATCATGATCCAGTACGCCTTCACGTGATCGAAGTTGTCGAGCAGGAGCCGCCCCACCGCGACCGTGCGCAGGTCGTCGAAGCCGGTCGTCGCCTGCGGGAGCGCGAAGCGCTCGGCGAGGCGCGTGTTCGCGGGGTGGAAGGCGAGTGGGATGAAGGTCAGGAACCCCCCGGTCTCGTCCTGCAGCTCGCGCAGCCGGAGCATGTGGTCGACGCGATGCCGCGCGGACTCGACGTGCCCGTAGAGCATGGTCGCGTTCGAGCGCAGCCCCAGCCGGTGCGCCGTGCGGTGGACGGCCAGCCAGGTGTCGGCGTCGCACTTGTGGTCGCAGATCACGTCGCGCACCTCGCCGGCGAAGATCTCCGCGCCGCCGCCCGGCATCGAGCCCAGCCCGGCTTCGATCAGCTGCCGCAGCACCTCCTCGTGCGAGAGCTTCGCCCAGCGCGCGTAGATGTCGATCTCGATGGCCGTGAAGGCCTTGATGTGAAGCTCCGGATAGGCGGCCTTCATGCGCGGCAGCAGCTCGAGGAAGTAGTCCAGGGCGACGTCCTTCACCATCCCGCCGACCATGTGCACCTCGGTCACGCCGAGCTCCCGCAGCGTGGCGACCTGAGCCACGATCTCGTCGATCCGCAGCGTGTAGGCGTTCGGCGCCCGGGAGGGGTGCACGCCGAACGCGCACAGGTCGCAGAAGGCGACGCAGCGGTTCGTGGGATTGACGTGCTTGTTCAGGATGAACGTCACGCGGTCGCCGTTCTTTCGCTCGTTCACCGCCGCGGCCATCTGCCCCACCCCGAGCAGGTCGGGCGAGGCGAAGAGCGCGAGCCCGTCGGCGACGTCCAGCCGCTCGCCCGCCGTCACCTTCTCCCAGACGGCCTCGAGCGAGCGGTCCACGAGTCGCGGCCGGCGCAGCGCCGGCTCCCGGATCGCGACGGCGCTCACGAAACGCTCTCGCGATCGGCCCGGCCACGGCCGTTGCGCCGCGGACCGCGCCCGCGGCCGCCACGTGGAGCGCGCCGGCTCTCGAAGCCCGCGAGGCCGTCCAGCGCCGCGCGCTTCTCGGCCTCCTTCTTCGTCCGGCCGCGGCCCTGGCCGATCACCTGCTCGCGCACGCGCGCCCTGGACTCGAAGAGCATGCCCTCCCCCGACGCGCGCAGCGTGACGGTGTCGTACCACACCTCGTGGCCGGAGTCGCGGTGCACGGCCTCCTGCAGGCGGTTCTTCGCGGTGTGGAAGCCGCCCGTCTCCTCGCGCTCGGGCAGGCCTTCCAGGACCCAGAAGCGGACCACCTTCTCGGCCACCGGCATCCCGCCGTCCAGGTAGAGCGCCCCGATCACGGCCTCGAACCCGTCGGCGCCGATCTTCTCGCGGCTCGCCCCGCGCTTCAGGCCCGGATCGTCGGCGGTTCGGATCCAGTCCAGGAGGCCCATGCGCTCGGCCACCTTCCCCAGCGCCGGGCGGGAGATCAGCGCCGCCCGCAGCTGGGACAGCTCGCCCTCGCGCGAGCCGGGGTGGGCCTCGAACAGCGAGTCGCTCACGACCAGGTCGAGCACGGCGTCGCCGAGGAACTCCAGCCGCTCGTAGCAGACCTCCGGGTGCAGCGAGGAGTGCGTGAGCGCCGTCTCGATCAGGGCCCGGTCGCGGAAGCGGTACTTCAGCATCTTCTCCAGGCCGCGGATGTCGGTGCCGCCCGCGCGCGGCGCGGGCCAGAGCTTCTGGAGGAACGCTTTCACCAGGGACGGAATCGGAGACCTATCCGCGCTCGCCGTTGCGCAGCGCCTTGAGCGCGAGGCAGGCGTTGTGTCCGCCGAACCCGAACGAGTTCGACAGCGCGGCGTCCACCGTCGCCGTGCGTGCCTGGTTCGGCACGTAGTCGAGGTCGCACTCGGGGTCGGGGTGCTCGTAGTTGATCGTCGGCGGCACCCGTCCCTCGGCGATGACCTTGGCGGTGATCACGCACTCGACCCCGCCCGCGCCACCGAGCGTGTGGCCGGTCATCGACTTCGTGGAGCCGACCATCAAGCGGTAGGCGTGCTCCCCGAAGAGCGTCTTGATGGCTTCGGACTCGTTCCTGTCGTTGTACGGCGTGGAGGTGCCGTGGGCGTTGATGTACTGCACGTCCTCGGGCGCGAGCTCGGCCTCCTTGAGCGCCATGCGCATCGCCCGCACCGCACCCTCGCCGCCGGGAGCGGGGGCCGTGATGTGGTAGGCGTCGGCCGTCATGCCCAGACCGGCCATCTCGGCGTAGATCCGGGCACCCCGCGCGCGGGCGTGCTCCAGGGACTCGAGCACCACGATGCCCGCCCCCTCGCCGATGACGAACCCGTCGCGCTCGGCGTCGAACGGCCGGCTCGCTCCCTGCGGATCGGCGTTGTTCGTCGAGAGCGCCTTCATCGCCGAGAAGCCACCGACGGACATCGGGGTGACCGCCGCCTCCGAGCCGCCGGCGATCATCACGTCCGCGTCGCCGTGCTTGATGATCCGGAAGGCGTCCCCGATCGCGTGGGCGCTCGTCGCGCAGGCCGAGACGGTGCAGTAGTTGGGGCCCTTCAGCCCGTAGCGGATCGCCACCAGGCCCGCCGCGATGTCCACGATCATCATCGGCACGTAGAACGGGCTGATGCGGTCGGGCCCGCCTTCGAGGTACTTGCGGTTCTGCTCCTCGTGCGTCTCGATGCCGCCGATGCCGCTGCCGATCACGACGCCGATGCGCTCGCGGTCCTCCCGCTCCAGGTCGAGCCCCGCGTCCTCGATCGCCATTCGCGAGGCGGCCAGCGCGTACTGCGAATAGAGGTCCATCCGGCGGGCCTCCTTCTTCTCCATGTGCTCCGCCGGATCGAAGTCCTTCACCTCCGCCGCGATGCGCGTCCCGAAGGGCGCGGCGTCGAAGCGCGTGATGCATCCCGCGCCCGAGCGGCCCGCGAGCAGCGAGGCCCACGCCTCCTCGACGTCCTTGCCGACCGCCGTGACCAGCCCGAGGCCCGTGATGACGACGTGCGAGGGCATGGGGCCGCGGCTACTCCGCCTTCTCGGTCTTGCTCTTCAGGTACGTGATGGCCTCACCGACGGTGCGCATGCGCTCGGCGTCCTCGTCCGGGATCTCGACGTCGAACTCCTCCTCGAAGGCCATCACGAGCTCGACGGTGTCGAGCGAGTCCGCGCCCAGGTCCTCCACGAACGACGCCTCCTCGGTGACCTTCTCCTGGTCCACGCCGAGGTTCTCCACGATGATCTCCTTCACTTTGGCTTCGACCGACATGGTCAGCTCTCCCCCACAGGTGATTGCTGGCGACCCCGCGACGGAAAGACGCACGGGCGAGCGGGCGGACGGTGAGATCGGTGCACGCGAGCCGGCCGGCGTCCTGGCAGGCGGCGCGGCCGGGAGGCGTTCCGCTGCTGAGTCCGGGCCCGGCTCGTCAGATGCCGAGCCCGCCATCAACGTGAAAGACCTGGCCGGTGACGTAGCGGGCCAGGTCCGAGGCTAGGAAGAGGGCCACGTCCGCCACGTCCTGAGGTGTGCCGAACCGGCCGAGGGGAATGGCGTTCGTGTACTCGGTCCGCGCGGCCTCCCCCAGATCCTGGAGCATCTCGGTGGCGACGAAGCCCGGTGCGATCACGTTCACGCGAATATTGCGGGGCCCTAACTCCTTGGCAATGGCCTTGCTGAAGCCGATCAGGCCCGCCTTCGAGGCGCTGTAGTTCGACTGCCCGGCGTTCCCCCGTATGCCCGCCAGGCTCGACACGTTCACGATGCTCCCCTCACGCTGCCGGAGCATCGTACGCAGGACGGCCCGGGTCAGGTGGAAGGGCCCGGAGAGGTTCACCCGCAGGACCTCGTCCCAGTCCTCCGTCCGCATGCGCGCCAGCAGCGTGTCGCGGGCGAGGCCGGCGTTGTTCACGAGCACGTGCACGCCGCCGAGGGCCTCCAGGACGGGCGGAAGGGCGCGCTCGATCTCCTCGGGCCGGGCGAGGTCGGCCGCGAGCGGCAACGCCCGGCCGTGCCGCGCCAGCTCCTCGCAGGTGCGGCGCGCGCTCTCCTCGGAGCGGCCTCCGACCGCCACCGTCGCGCCAGCGGCGAGGAAGGTCTCGGCGATCGCCCGGCCGATGCCGCGCGTGCCCCCGGTGACGATCGCCGCGCGGCCCTCAAGCCCGAGCTGGCGGGGCAGCTTCGCCTCTCCGGACGTGTCCGTCACGCCCTGCCGGGCCCCTCGCCGGCCAGCGCTTCGGCGTCGGCGGCCTCTCCCACCGCGGCGCAGGAGCGCACGCCGGCCACACGCCTGGCGAGCCCCGTGAGCACCCGCCCGGGGCCGCACTCCACGAAATCGATACAGCCCAGAGCCACGAGCTGCAGCAGCGACTCGTGCCAGCGCACCGGGCTCGTGAGCTGCTCGACGAGCCGCCGCCGAACCTCGTCGGCGCTCGAAGTCGCCCGCGCGGTGACGTTGGAGACCACCGGGATCCGCGGTTCGCCGAGCGCGACGCCCTCGAGGGCCGCGCGCAGCCCGTCGGCGGCCGGCGCCATGAGCGGCGAGTGGAACGCTCCCGAGACCTGCAGCGGCACGACGCGCCGCGCGCCGCGCTCCCGCGCGAGCTCGCCGGCCCGCGCGACCGCCGCGGGGTCACCGGAGATCACGACCTGCCCCGGCGCGTTGAGGTTCGCCGCCACGACGACTCCGCCGTCGGCGGCCTCGGCGCAGGCGGCCTCCACCTCGCGATCGCTCAGCCCCAGGACCGCCGCCATGGTGCCGGGGCGCGAGCGCCCGGCTTCGGCCATCAGCTCCCCGCGGCGACGAACGATCCGGAGGCCGTCGCCGAAGCCGAGTGCCCCGGCGACGACGAGTGCCGTGAGCTCGCCCAGGCTGTGACCGGCCGCCGCGGCGGGCTGCGTGCCTCCGAGTGCGAGCACGCGAGCCACGGCCACGCCGTGGGCCAGCAGGGCGGGCTGCGCGTTCTCGGTGCGAGTGAGCTCGTCGAGAGGTCCCTCGAACATGAGCCGCTCGAGCTCGAAGCCGAGCGCCTCGTCCGCCTCGGCGAACGCCTCGCGCGCGGCCGCGTGCGGCGCCGCGAGCGAGCGTCCCATGCCGGGCGCCTGCGAGCCCTGGCCGGGGAACAGGAGGGCGAGGGTCGAGGCGGTCATCGGCCTCAGGAGAAGAGGGGGTGGAGCCGGGCGATGCCCGGGAGGAGCTGAGCCGGCGCTAGAGCCGGATCACCTGGGCGCCCCAGGTGAAGCCGCTGCCGAAGGCGACGAGCAGCAGCACCGTGCCCTCCTGGAAGGTCCCGTTGCGGCGCCCTTCGTCCAGAGCGATCGGAATGGTGGCCGAGGACGTGTTCCCGTAGCGCTCGATGTTCACGTACATCTTCGACAACGGCACGCCGAGCTGTCCCGCGACGCCCTCGATGATGCGCAGGTTGGCCTGGTGCGGCAGGATCCAGTCGACGTCGCCGAGCGTCAGGCGCGCGATGGCCAGCGCCTCGCGCGCCGCCTTGGTCATCGACCGCACGGCGTGCTTGTAGACCTGCCGGCCCTCCTGCTTCAGCATCTCCTCGCGCCGCTCCAGCGTCTCGGGAGTGCTGGGCTGCGTGCCTCCCCCCGCCGGTCGCCAGAGGAGCTCCATCTGGGTGCCGTCCGTGCGCAGCACGGAAGAGAGGATCCCGCGGTCGGCGACGCCCTCGCCGGCGTCCTCGACGGGCACCAGCACCGCGGCCGCCGCGCCGTCGCCGAAGAGCACGCACGTCGCGCGGTCCGTGTAGTCGGTGATCGAGGACATCCGCTCGGCCGAGACGACCACCGCGTTGCGATACAGGCCCGTCGAGAGCATGCCCTGCGCGACCGCGGTCGCGTAGATGAACCCCGAGCAGGCCGCCTGCACGTCGAAGCAGCCGGCGCGACGGGCCCCCAGCCGCGCCTGGATCTCGCAGGCGGTGGAGGGCAACAGGTGATCCGGCGTCGAGGTGGCGCAGACGAGCAGGTCCAGCTCCTCGAGCGCGACGCCGGCCTCGGCGCAAGCGATGCGGGTCGCCTCGGCGCCCAGGTCGGCCGCCTGCTCGCCGTGGGCGCAGATGCGGCGCTCCTTGATGCCCGTCCGCGTGGTGATCCACCCGTCGGTGGTATCCACCATCCGCTCGAAATCGGCGTTCGTGAGGACACCCTCGGGCACCTTCATCCCCGTGCCGGCGATCGCGATCCGCGGCCCCGGTCGGCGCGCGAGCCGCGCCCCCGGCGTCTCCGGCCCGGCCGCCGGGCGCCCGGCTCCCGCCACCGCCGCCGTGCCCGGGCTCATCCGGCGCTCACCTCGTGGCGCGCCGGCTCGAGCTTCGCGAACGCCCGCCGGATGTCGCCGCTCACGTCCTGCTCCACCGAGATCTTCGCGGCCCGGATCGCGTTCTTCACCGCCTTCACCGAGGAGCGGCCGTGGCCGATGATCGCGATCCCGTCCACCCCCAGCAGCGGCGCGCCGCCGTACTCGGCGTAGTCCAGGCGGCGCCGCATGCGACGCAGCGCCGGCCGCAGGAGCAACGCCCCGGCCCGGGCGAGGGGGCTCTGCGCCAGCTCGCGCTTCATGCCGAAGTTGATGAAGTGCAGCACGCTCTCCGAGAACTTCAGCAGGATGTTCCCGATGAAGCCGTCGGTGACGACCACGTCGGCCGCGCCGCTCAGGATGTCCTTGCCCTCGACGTTGCCGATGAAGTTCAGCGAGGTCTGGGCGAGCGCGGCGTAGGTCTCGCGCGCCTGCTCGTTGCCCTTGCTCGGCTCCTCCCCGTTGTTCAGCAGGCCGACGCGCGGCCGCTCCACGCGGAACACGTCGCGCGCGTAGACGTCGCCCATGATCGCGAACTGGACGAGGTGCGCCGGCTTGCAGTCCACGTTCGCGCCGACGTCCATGAGGATGCAGAGCTCGCGCATGGTGGGGAAGATCGTCGCGATCGCCGGTCGCGAGATGCCCGGGATCCGACCCAGGGTCAGCATGGCCTGCGCCATGACCGCCCCGGTGTTGCCGGCGCTGAAGAACGCGTCGGCGTGGCCCTCCTTCAGGAGTCGCAGGCCGACGGAGATCGAGGAGTCGCGCTTCTTGCGGAGCGCCGCCGTCGGCGCTTCCTCCATGCCCACCTGCTCCGGGGCGTGGTGGACCGTCAGCCGGCCGGCCGGGTACCGCCGCTGACGCAGCAGCGGCTCCAGCTCGCGCTCGTCGCCGGTCAGCAGGACCTCGACGTCCGGCCACTCCTCGATCGCCGCGAGCGCGCCCGCCAGCGGGATCTCCGGCGCGGCGTCGCCGCCCATGGCGTCCAGGGCGATTCGCATCAGCGGCCTCGCGGCGGCCGAAAGGTCGTGTCAGAACTCCTGGACGGCGACGATCTCGCGGCCGCGATACTGGCCGCAGTGCGGGCACAGGCGATGGCGCTGGACCGGCTGCAGGCAATTGGGGCAGCTGGCGATCGCCGGCACGTCGAGCTTGTCGTGCGTGCGTCGCTTGCGGCCACGGGTCTTCGAGAGGCGTCGCTTCGGGAGAGCCATGGGTTCCTTCGGGAGACGTAGTGGAAGGTCTAGGAGCGCAGGTTCTCGAGCGGTCGCCAGCGGGGGTCCGTGGCCCGCCGCGCGCAGCCGCAGTCGGTCGCGTTCAGGTCCTCGCCGCACTCCGGGCACAGGCCGCGGCAGTCGGGACGGCAGAGGGGAAAACGCTCGCCGGCGAGGAACAGCACCTCGCGCACCGCGGGGCCGATGTCGACCCGGTCGAAGGGTGAGCGCAGCGGCAGCACCTCCGTGTCGCCCTCTTCCTCCGCGCGTGCGGTACCCGGCGCGTCCGCGACCTGTGCCAGCAGGTGCGTGCGTTCGTGGATCTCCTGGCGCACCGGAACAAGGCACCGCCGGCAGCCCATTTCGAGCTCGCCGTCCACTCGCAGCTCCACCAGGAATGAACGGTGGGGCTGCTCGCGAACCCGGCCGGTCACCTCGAGTGGCCGCGCCAGGGGGGCGAAGAAGCCCTCCAAAATCCGGTCGCCGGACTCGACGCTGAACGTCTGGGTCGAGCGGCCGTCCTTGACTGCACTGAAATCCAGAAGCATCGCAAACGGAAGAACTTACAGTGGTTGCACTTATGGGTCAACTCGACCCGGGGGATTCGGACCCTGTTGCCCGCGGTCGGCTCTCGCGTGTCGCGGCGGCGTCGCTCCAGACGGTCAGATCCCGCTCCGGGAAGAAGAAGGCGATCTCGCGCGCCGCGTTCTCGGCTGAATCCGAGGCGTGGATCGCGTTGCGCTCCTTGCTCTCGGCGAAGAGCGCCCGGACCGTGCCGGCCTCGGCCTCGGCCGGGTCGGTGGCCCCGATGGCCTTGCGTAGCGACGCTACGGCGTCCTCCCGCTCGAGCACCATCGGCACGCAGGGCCCGCTGGTCATGAAGGCCACCAGGCTCCCGAAGAAGGCGCGCTCGCTGTGGACGGCGTAGAAGCGCTCCGCTTCCGCGCGACTCAGGACGAGCATCTCGAGAGCGCGGACCTCGAATCCGGCTCCCTCGAGGTGCGAGAGGATGGATCCTGTCGCGTTCCGCGACACCGCGTCGGGCTTGATGATGGCGAGCGTGCGCTGGGGCATGCGGATCTCGAGCGGAGCAGCCTGGAGAGGCCGGCGTCGGGGCGGGAACTTTAACGCCGTAAGACGGGCTCCGCCATCGGCGGAGGAGAGCCGAGGCGCTCGGGCGGAACGGAGCAGGCGGGCCGGCTAAGGCTGCGGCGGCGCGACTGCGCGCCGGGAATCCGGCCTACCGCAGCGCGCGTCTCCGCAGGAGGACGTCTACCAGGCGGGGGTCGTCGCCGCCGGGAGACGCCGGGCCGCCGCGACGCCGCCGGGGCCGGGGCGCTCGTTCAGCGCCCAACCCACGAAGCCCCCGATCAGCAGGAGGAGGACCCACGAGAGGATCGCACGCCGGCGTGAACGCTCTGTCATCTTGCGAAGCTTCCGCGGAACGAGAGTGGTCGCAGGCTCCCGGTTCACCCCGTCCCGCTCTCATCCGCTTCACGCGACGAGGTTCCCGCCGATCGAGCGTTGCAGCTTCCAGGCCAACCAGGCCAGCCAGCCGCTCGGCGCCGCCCGTCGGCGAGGTCGCCCGCGTCATCCCGCGCTCAGAGCGCCTCGCGGACCAGGCCCACGATATCGGAGGGCTTCCTGGCCACGCCCATCCCCGCCTGCTCGAAGGCCTCGATCTTCTCGCGGGCGGTGCCCTCGGATCCCGAGATGATGGCCCCCGCGTGACCCATCCGGCGTCCGGGAGGCGCCGTCTGGCCGGCGATGAACCCCACCACCGGCGTGCGCATCTCGCCCGCCACGAACTCGGCCGCCTCCTGCTCCTCCGTCCCGCCGATCTCCCCGATCATCACGACGGCCCGCGTGTCGGGGTCCTCCTCGAACGCTCGCAGACAGTCGATGAAGCCGGTGCCGACGATCGGATCGCCGCCGATCCCCACGCAGGTGGACTGG
>JBHENL010000244.1:0-12547 GCA_046262075.1 Gemmatimonadota bacterium | reverse complement strand
GCGCGGATGTCGATCCCGTTGTTGATCACCGTCGTGTTGTAGATGGGATGCGTGGACCTCCCGAAGCCCTCCAGGATCTCGCCGTTCACGGGCCAGTCGAGATTGCCGTACGCCGAGGTGAGCGTGGAGCGCGCCGGCGCGGGCGCGGGCCGTCCCGCCGCCGCCGCCGCGTTCTTCGCCCGCGCCTCCTCCTCGCGCCGCGCCTTCTCGAGGGCCGCGAGCAGCCCCTGAATGCGCTCGGATTCCTTCTCGAGCTCTCGGGCGGCGGCCACGCGCTGGGCCTTCTCGCCCTTGATCGACTGCAGGACGCGCGCGCGCTCCTCCTCGCCGGTGCGCAGCACCGTCACCTGGTCGACGCGCTCGCGCCGGCGCCCCTCCATCAGGCCCCGGACCTCCTCGAGCGCAAGGCGGTGCTGCTCGATCTCACGCTTGAGGACCTTCACGCGCTGGAACAGGCGGTCGTCCTGGCGAGCGATCAGCGAGAGGTACTTGTAGCGGCCGAGGATGGAGGCGAACGAGTCCGCCATCAGCAGCATCTGGAAGCCGCCGTAGCGGCCGAACTTGTAGATGTTGCGCAGGCGCCGCTCGAGGATCTTGCGCTTGACCACCAGCTCCTCCTCCAGCCGCGCCAGCTCGGCCGTCAGCGCGTCGATCTCGCCGCTGCGCTCCAGGATCTGGCGGTCCAGCTCGGAGATGTACTCCTCCGTCAGGTCGATGTCGCGTTCGATCTCGTTGAGGTTCGCGAGGACGCCCCGCTCCCGGCGCGTGAGGGCCGCAGCTTCGGCCTTGTTCTTCTCGATCTGCTCGCGGATCGCGCGCAGGCGTGCCTCGCCGCCGGCCTCGCTTTCGGCGTCCTGCGCAGGGACGTCTCTCCCGCCCGCGGGTTCCTGCGCCGGAGCGGCGGGTGCGTGGACGAACAGGGCGCTGAGGAGCGCGGCCGCCAGAGCCGTGCGCGGACTCACCACTCGACCAGGTGATGGCGCAGCGAGAGGTAGCTCGCCGCCATCCCGAGCAGGCCGCCCATGACCAGCGCGCCCGCGGCGAGATCGGGACTGTAGAAGCTCACGCGCACGACGTTCTCGTTCACGAGCGCGTAGGCGGCGAAGGTCAGGGCCAGCGCGCCCAGGCCGCCGATCGCGCCCTTCGCGAGCCCCTCGACGAGGAACGGCTTGGCGATGAAGGTCCCCGTCGCGCCCACCACCTTCATGATCTCGATCTCCTCGGCGCGCGAGAGGAGCACGAGCTTGATCGTGCTCGAGATCACGACGAAGCTGATGGCCGCGAACACGGCACCCGTGGCGATCCCGAGCCCCAGGAACACGTCGCGCAGGAAGTCCAGCTTGCGCACCCACTCACGGCCGTACTGCACCTCCTCCACGTAGCCGTAGCCCTCGAGCGCCCGTCCGAGGCGCGAGACCGCCGCGTCGTTGCGCGAGCCCGGGCGCAGGCTCACCTCGAGGCTCGCCGGGAGCGGGTTCACCTCGAGATCCGCGAAGAGATCGACGTTCTCGGGCATCTCGCTGCGCGCGCGCTCGAGCGCTTCGGCGCGCGAGACGAACGTCACCCGCGCCACCTCCGGGCGGGCTCCGAGGACCATCCTGAGGCTGTCCACCTGCTGCGGGGTTGCGTGGTCCTCGAGGTAGGCGATGACCTCGATCCGCTCCTCGATGCTGGCCAGCGTGCGCTCGATGTTCAGGACCAGCAGCCCGAAGACGCCCAGGCTGAAGAGCGAGAACGTGATCGTCACGATCGAGAGCAGCGTGAGCAGCGGCGCCCGGCTGAAGGCGAAGAAGGCCTCGCGCGTGGTGTACGGCATCAGCCTCGCGCGCTCCCCGTGGGCGCGGGCCTGCGGCTCGGGGGCGGCTCCGCGCGCCCGACCGGCTGGCCCTGCACGCCCACGGCCGGCGGCGGCGGCGCTGCCGTCCGATGGGCTGGATCCTCGGCGCTGAGGGGACCCGCCGGCGGGGCGGGCGCGCGGGACGTCGCGACGGCCTCGCTCGGGGCTTTCGGGACGGCGGCCGTCTCGGCGAGTCGCGCCTCCGGCAGCCGCGGAGAACCCGTCGCGGTGTCGCTCGTGATCGAGCCGTTCTCGATGTGCAGCACGCGCGCCTCACGGTGTTCGCGCAGCAGGTTGTAATCGTGGGTCGCGAGCAGCACCGCCATCCCGAGCGAGTTGATCTCGCGCAGGATCCGCAGGATCTCGAGCGAGACCTTCGTGTCGAGGTTGCCCGTCGGCTCGTCGGCGAGGAGGATGAAGGGATCGTTCACGAGCGCCCGCGCGATCGCGACGCGCTGCTGCTCGCCCCCGGAGAGCTCGCGCGGATAGCGATCCCCCTTCTGCCCCAGTCCCACCGCCGCCAGCGTCCGCTGGACCTTCGGGCCGATCGCCGAGCGCGAGGCGCCCGTCACCTCGAGCGCGAAGGCCACGTTCTCGCGCGCCGTGCGGTTCCTCAGCAGGCGGAAGTCCTGGAAGATGATTCCCAGGCGCCGGCGCAGATATGGGATCTCGCGCTTGTGGATCTTGGCGGAGGAGAAGCCGGAGACGCGGACCTCGCCGTCGGTGGGGCGCGTCTCCATCGAGATCAGCTTCAGGAGGGTGCTCTTGCCCGCGCCGGAGGGGCCCGTCAGGAAGATGAACTCCCCCTTCGAGAGGCTGAAGCTCACGTTCTTGAGCGCGAGCCCGCCCTTCTTGTAGGATTTGTAGACACCGGTGAAGCGGATGACCTGCACGTCACGCTCCGCGAGGGGACTCCCGGTCGGCGCCGCCCGTCCCTCCCGGCCCGGCATGCCGGCGCGGAGGTCCACCCCGCGCTGTCTGCCGGACTTCCGCTCCGGCGAACAGCATACTAGGCGCTCCCGCCCTTGTAAACCGTGCCGTGGCCCGCGCTTAGCGACGTCATCGGGTGAAGTCCGGCCGCTCGCCGAGCTCGGCCGCCAGCTCGAGCGCCGCGGAGAAGCTCTGATGGCTGGCGCGGCCGGTCCCCGCCAGGTCGAGGGCCGTGCCGTGGTCGGGCGAGGTGCGGACGAACGGCAGCCCCAGGGTCACGTTCACGCCGCGGCCGAACCCGTGCAGCTTCACCGGGATCATCCCCTGATCGTGATAGAGCGCGAGCACCGCGTCGAACTCTCCCGCGATCGCCCGTACGAAGACCGTGTCGGCCGAGAGCGGGCCCGCGACCTGGAACCCCTCCGCGCGCAGCGCGCGCAGTGCCGGCGCCACGACCCGCTCCTCCTCGTCGCCCAGCGCTCCACCGTCGCCGGCATGGGGGTTGAGGCCGCAGACGGCGATCCGCGGACCGTCCACGCCGAAACCTTTGCGCAGCGCGTGGTGCGTGTGGAGGAACGCGTCGCGGATCGCGGCGGGCGTGACGCGGCCGGGTGCCTGGCGCAGCGGCACGTGGCCCGTGACCAGCGTCACTCGCAGACGGCCGGCCACGAGCATCATCGCCACCTTCGGCGTGCCGGTCAGGGCGCCGAGCATCTCGGTGTGGCCGGGGTAGCCGTAGCCGCCGGCCTGCAGCGCCGCCTTGTCGAGAGGTGCCGTGACCAGGAGGTCGCCCCGCGCCAGCTTGAGAGCGCCCACCGCGACTTCGATCGAGCGGCCTGCCCACGCCCCCGCCACCGCCGGCGGGATCGCGCGCGGATCGGCCTCGATCACCCCGGCGTCGTCGCCGGCCACCTCGACGACCGCGGACTCGAGCCGGCGGAAGAGGTCGTCCAGCCCGGCCTCGGACGCTGCACGCTCCCACACGGCACGGACGCCCACCAGACGGACCGGGCCGGGCGCGCTCCAGCCCGCCAGCGCCCGGATGGCTACCTCGGGTCCGACGCCGCGCGCATCCCCCATGGTGACCCACGTGGCGCGCACGTCGGTCCGCACCTCAGGGACGAGGCGCGCTCGGGGCGGGGGAAGACGTCGAGTCCACCGCCCCCGCGGGATCCACCCCGCCCGGGGGCGCGTCCTCCACGTCGCCGGGCGGGAGCTCGGCGGGCACTCGATCCGGGAGCGGCGTGTCCGCCACCGGCGGCGGCCCCTCGAGAGCCCGCTGCGGCGCGACCGGCTCCTCGCTCGGGTCTCCGGGCACGTAGGCGTCCTCCGGAGTCGCGACGGTAGGCCCGCCCTCGACGGCGGGCACGTCGACGGGTGCGGGGCCGCCGATCTCGCCGACGGCGGGCGCGGGGGAAAGCGGCCCCTGCGCCTCGGCAGCGGGGGCTCCCGCGGCAGCCTGAGGGAGCCGGACCTCGACGTGGACCTGCTGCTTGAGCTTCTCGACGAACGCCTGCTGCCCTCGCGTCTGTTCGAGCTGGGTGCGGAGCCGAGGCTCGAGCTCTTCGAAGGTGTACGGCTCGCCACCGCCGCGGCCGGCGAGCCGCACGATCGTGAATCCCTGGGGCGTGCGCAGGAGCCCCGTCGTGCCGCCGACCGGCAGCTCTCGAAGCGCCGACTGCCACTCCTGCGGCAGCTGGTTCAACGGGCCCTCCACGGGCTCCAGCTCCCCGCGCGTGAGCGTCCCGTAGCGAACCCGCAGGCTGTCGAAGTCGGCGCCGGCGGCGAGGCTGTCGACCAGCGCCTGGCCCAGAGCCCGAGCGGCGGCGCGGTCGGCCTCCGTCACGTCGGCCGCGATGAGGATGTGCCGTGCCTTGATCTCGTCGCCCTGACGGTCTTCGAGCCGGATCACGTGCACGCCGAAGGGGCTCTCCACCGGCCCCGCGATGCGTCCGACCGAGTCGATCCCGAAGGCCGCCTCCTCGAAGGACGCCACCATGGTGCCGCGCCCGAAATAGCCGAGATCCCCGCCGCGCCGCGCGGTTGCGGAGTCGGCCGAGAACTGCCGCGCCAGCTCGGTGAAGCTCGCGCCACTTCGGATCTCGGCAATCAGGCTGTCGGCGAGCGCCCGCGCGCGCTCGAGCGCGGTGTCGGCGGGCCGTACCACGACGTCGAGCTGCTCGATCGTGACGGTTGCAGGACGCGTGCCGAATCGTTCGCGGTTCTGCTCCCAGTACGCCCGAACGTCGGCGTCGCCCACGGCGGAGACCTCGGCCTCGGGCGCGTGGCGGGAGAGATAGGCCTGGGCGAGCAGCTCGCGGCGCTTGATGCGGCGCAGGTTCTTGCGGTAGTTCTCGAGGGTCCGCCACTGGCTGCGCGCGATCTCCCGCTCGAACTCGGACGGCGAGGGGAATCGCGAGCGGATCTGCGCGAGCTCCGCCTCCAGCCCCTCGTTCACCTGCGTCTCCGATACCTGCACGGAATCGTCGGCGCTGGCCGCCGCGACCACCACCAGGTCGGCCACCATCTGATCCAGGATCTCGCGCCGCAGGCGGGCCACCGCCGCCGGGTCGGCGACGTCCACGCCCAGCTCCGACGCCGCGATCACGGCCTGCTCCTCCAGCTCGGAGAGCAGGATCACCTCGTCGCCGACCACGGCCACCACCCGTTCCGAGGCGACGATCTCCTGCGCGTCCGCGGCACCCGCGCCGGCGGCGCCGAGTGGGCCCGCCACGAGGAGTGCGGCGGCGAGCGCGAACGGGGCTCCCCTGCCGCCCGCGCCCCGGCGCCGCCTAGCGCTCGCCGGCATCGTCGGCCGTGTCTTCCGCCGCCGGTGCCGCGACCGCGGCCTCGGGCGTGGCCGCCGTCCGGGCGGCGGTGTCGCTCGTGGACCGTGCCGCCGACGTATCCCCCGCGCCGGCGCGGCCGCTGCCGGCCGCCGCCGACGGCGGGGACTCCAGCGCCTCCAGCACGAGGTCGTAGTTCTCCTCGACGCGCCGCACCTCCACCTCGTCCGCCGCCTTCGCGATCTCGTGGATCATGTCGCGCTGGCCTTCCCAGGTGTTCGCGCGCTGCAGTCGCTGCTCCAGCAGGTCCTGCCGCACCTGCGCCTCGGCCGCGGCGAAGTCCCCTCCGTAGCGGCCCGAGTCGGCCTCGAACGCGGCGCGCACCGCCGAGTCGCCCAGCACCACCTGCTCCTTCACGCGCGACTTCAGCATGTCGCCGATCTTCATGCTCCGGACGCGCTCCTCCAGCTTCTCGCGGCGCTCCTCGTCCAGCTCGACGTCCGAGGCCCGCGCGCGGCTTATCAGCATCTCGTTGCGGACGAAGGGGGCGAGCGCGTTCAGCATCTTGTCGGCGTCGAGTGCGCGGACGGCGGCCTGGTTCTGCTCCGGCAAGCCGCGGTACTTCTCGACGACGTCGCCCGCCGTGAGGCTCCCGCCGCGCCAGGTGGCGATCGGCAGCTCCGCGCGCTGCGGCGGCAGCTCGCCCACGCTGTCGGCGCGGAAGATCGCCACCAGCGTGTCGATGTTGGCCTCGTAGAACTCCAGCCCCGAGCGCGTCATCATGTCGTCGATGTAGCGCCGCTCGGCTTCCTGCTTGAGCGGCTGCGACAGCTCGCTCTGGATCTGCGGGCGCAGCTCGTCGAGCGCCTTCTTGCGCCGGTCCTCGAGCTTGACCACGTGGAACCCGAAGCGCGTCTCCACGACGTCCGAGATCTCTCCCGGCTGGAGCTCGAAGGCGGCGCGCTCGAAGGCGGGGACCATGGCCCCGCGGCCGAACCAGCCCAGGTCGCCGCCGGTGGCGGCCGTGCCGGGCTCGGAGTACTCGCGCGAGAGCTCCTCGAAGTCCTCCCCGCTGCGCGCCTTGGCGAGCGCCTCCTCGATTCGCTGGCGCGCCGCGCGCTTCTCGTCCGCGCTGGCCGTCGCCGGGACCGCCACCAGGACGTGGCGCGCCTTCAGCTCCTCACCCACCCGATCCTTGTAGTAGGCCGCCACCGCGCTGTCCGAGGCCGCCACGCCCTTGAAGATGACGGAATCCCGGAACTGGTAGCTCAGGAGCTGGTCCTGCCACTCCTCGCGCAGCTTCGCCTGCTCCGGCGTGAGCTCCTGCCGGTCGGCCACCACCTGCACGAGCTCCATCGCGATCAGGTCGTCGATGGCGCGCCCCAGGCCCTCGAGCGTCCGCTCGGCGCGGGTCGCGCGCATGTACGTCGCCGCCTCCCCGACGCTGACGGTATCCTCGCCCACGATCGCGACCGGCTCGGCCTGCGCCTCCTGCGCTTCGTCGGCCTCCGACGTCTGGCCGCAGGCGCTCGAGACCCACGCGGCCAGCGCCAGCAGCGCCACCGCCGCCAGACGCGGGCCAGCCGGCGCCGCGGCGGCAGGGAGCGGCGCGGGGACCGGGCGGAGCGAGGCGCGTTCGCGAATCAGGGAATCCGGCATCGGATGGTCGGCTCCTGCGTGAGGGAGTGATTCAGGATGCAACGGCCGCGGTCTCTCCCGCCGCCCCGGCGAGCACCTCCAGCGCGGCGGGAAGGAGGGCGTCGGCGGTCCGCGCGTGCAGTCGCACGCGCACGGGACGCTGCGAGAGCACGTCCATGCGGCAGGCTTCGGGGAGGAGGAGGCCCTCGAACAGGCTGAACTGCGGCACTACCCCTTCGCCCCACTCCAGTTCCACGACGCCAGTGCGGGGAGCCACGCGGATGCGCCGCACGCCGGCGCGGGTGCCGCGCAGCTTCAGCTCCAGGGAAGCCAGCAGGTTCCCGGCCTCCGGCGGCAGCGGCCCGTAGCGATCGATCAACTCCGCCTGGAGGTCGGCCACCTCGGACGGATCGTCCAGTCGCGAAGCCCGGCGGTACAGGTTGAGCTTCAGCCTGGAATCGGGAACGTAGGAGTCAGGCAGGTATGCGGGGCCCTCGAAGGTCACCTCCGCCTCGGACGCCGCCGCCTGCTGCTCTCCCCTGAGCCGCTGGACGGTCTCCTGGAGCAGCTTCAGGTAGGTGTCGAGCCCCACCGACTGGATGAAGCCCGACTGCTCGCGGCCCAGCAGGTTGCCCGCGCCGCGGATCTCCAGGTCCTTCAGCGCGATCTGGTAGCCCGCGCCCAGCTCGCTGTACTCCTCCAGCACGCGCAGCCGCTTCTCGGCTTCCTCCGTCATCTGCGTGCGCGGCGGGGCCAGGAAGTAGGCGTAGGCGCGGCGATGCGAGCGGCCCACGCGGCCGCGCAGCTGGTAGAGCTCGGAGAGGCCGAAGCGGTCCGCACGGTTCACGACCAGGGTGTTCGCGCGCGGCACGTCGAGCCCCGACTCGACGATCGTCGTCGAGACCAGCACGTCGATCTCCCCGTGGAAGAAGCGCACCATCACCGCCTCGAGGTTCGCCTCGTCCATCTGCCCGTGCGCCACCTCCACCCGCGCCTCGGGGACCATCCGGGCGACCAGCCGGCCCACCTCCTCGATGGTCTCCACGCGGTTGTGGATGAAGAAGACCTGACCCCCGCGGTCGAGCTCGCGCCGTAGCGCGTCCTTGATCAGGTCCTCGTCGAAGGTCGCCACGACCGTGACCACCGGGATCCGATCCCGCGGCGGGGTCTGGATCAGCGACATGTCGCGGATCCCCGAGAGCGAGAAGTAGAGCGTGCGCGGGATCGGCGTCGCGGTGAGCGTGAGCACGTCGATGGCACCCTTGAGCTTTCGCAGCCGCTCCTTGTGGCGCACGCCGAAGCGCTGCTCCTCGTCGACCACGACGAGCCCCAGCTCCCTGTACGCGACGTCCCTGGAGAGCAGCCGGTGCGTGCCGATGAGGATGTCCACCTCGCCCCGGGCGAGGTCCTTCAGCACCGCCTGCTGCTCCTTGCGCGAGCGGAAGCGCGAGAGCGCCTCGACGCGCACGGGAAAGTCAGCGAGGCGTTCGCGGAAGGTCTCCAGGTGCTGCGCCGCGAGCACGGTCGTGGGCACGAGCACCGCCACCTGCTTGCCGTCCTGCACGGCCTTGAACGCCGCGCGAATCGCGACCTCCGTCTTGCCATACCCGACGTCGCCGCAGAGCAGCCGGTCCATGGGCCGGCGCGACTCCATGTCGGCCTTGAAGGCCTCGGTGGCGGCCGCCTGGTCGGGCGTGTCCTCGTAGAGGAAGGAGGTCTCGAGCGCCCGCTGCCAGGGCGTGTCGGCCGAGAACGCGAAGCCACGGTCGAGCTCGCGCTGCGCGTAGAGCTCGAGCAACTCGTCCGTCATGTCCTCGATCGCCTTGCGCGTGCGCGACTTCTGCCGCTCCCACGTGGGGTTCCCGAGTCGATGGAGCCGCGGCTCGGTCCCGTCTTCCGAGGTGTACTTCTCGACCAGCCCGAGACGGTCCACCGGTACGTAGAGCTTGTCGCCGCCCGCGTACTGCACGGCCAGGCACTCGATCGTGCCGCCGGAGAGGTCCAACCGCTCGATGGCGAGGAAGCGGCCGATCCCGTAGTCGATGTGGACCAGGAAGTCACCCGGATGGATGTCGCTGAACGATTCGAGCGGTGTGCCGACGCGGTAGCGCTTGCGGCGCGGGATCCGCCACTGGCGTTCGAAGATCTCGTGGTCGGTGTAGACCGCGAGCCGCTCCTCGGGCAGCCGGAAGCCGCCGGCGACGGTGCCGACGGCGAGCCGGACGAGGGCGGCCTGCTCCGAGAGCAGCTCCTCGAGGCGCTCCAGCTGACCCAGGTTGTCGCAGAAGATCGTGATCGACAGCCCCAGCTCCGTGTTCTGCGCCACGACCTCGCGCAGCCTCTCGACGTTGCGGCCGATCGGCTCCGGCTCGCGCGTCGAGAAGCGCACGGTGCGCTCCGCGTCCTCGTGCATGTGGAGCGCGTGCAGCCGGAGCTGCCTGCGGTTGCGCAGCAGGGCGCGCAGGAGCTCCGGGGAGCCGTAGCGCTCCTGCGGTCGGGGCAGTGGCGAATCGTCGTCGCCACGCCGGGCGTTCCCGGCCGTACCGGCGCCGGCGTCCCATGACGCTTCCTCCTCGAGCGCGGCGAGCGCCTCTCCGTGACGTTCGACCGCCTCCTGCCAGTACTCGCCCCACGTCCGCTCCACGTGCTCGGGTTCGTCGAAGACTACGAGCGCCTGCGCGGGCAGGTAGGCGACGGGGGCGACCAGCGGGGCGCACGCGACCACCCGCGTCGAGGCGGCGTCGGCGTCACCGCGGGAGCGCTTGCCGGGCTCGCGCGCGGGCAGCACCTCGACCTCCTCGAGCGGCTCGATCGAGCGCTGCGAGCGGATGTCGAAGACGCGCAGCAACGTGATCTCGTCGCCGTCGAGCTCGACGCGCACGGGCGAGCTCATCCCGAAGCCGTAGAGGTCGACGATCCCGCCGCGGGCGCTGAACTCACCGACCGACGAGACCATCGCCTCGCGCTCGAACCCGAGCGCCACCAGCCGCTCGAGCAGACGATCGCGTCCCCAGCGGTCGCCGACGCGCAGCTTCAGCACGAGTCCGCCCAGGTCGGACTGGCCGACCACGAGCTCCTGCAGCGCCCGCGCGGGTGCCACGCCTACCTGCACGTCGCCGCGTGCGAGCTGGGAGAGGAACTCGAGGCGCTCGCCGGTGACGTCGGGGTGGGGCTCCCGGTCCTCGTAGGGCAGGACCTCCCAGGCCGGGAAGACGGCCGTCGCGCCCTCGCCGAGTAACGCGCGCAGGTCCTGCGCCATCCGGTCCGCAGCCTCGGTATGAGGCGTCACGACGAGCACGCTGCGCCACGGCGCGGCTCCGCGCCGCGCGCGAGAGGCCAGCGCCGCCACGACGAGACCCTTCGAGGAGCCGGCCAGGTTCGTGGCCGCCGCCCGCGCCGCCGGAGCGGTGAGGGAGCGCTCGAGCGAGCGGAAGGCCACGCCTGCCGAGAGGGAATCGATCAGCTGGTTCATGGAGCCTTTGGAGAGAGCGGGCGTGGGCTCGCGCCCCCGCCGAACGCAAAAATCCGCCGGCCCTGGACTCCGGCGGCGCCGGAACGTCCTGGACCCAGCGGCGAATCCTAACCCGCGGAAGGTAGGCCGAGCCGCGGTGAGGCCGCAACCGGGGCGCCGCCGAGTCCCCGCCTCGTGTGATGGCTACAGATGCGCCGTGAAGTCAGGTGCTTGGGACCAGTCGTCATTGCGCCCGTCCATGTACCGCACGGGCGCCTGCGCCCATTCCCGGGGGTTCAGATCGTCCAGCGCGCCGAGATTGATCGCTACGAACTCTTCACCCACTTCCGGCGAGCCGCCCCGACCGAAGTCCCGCAGGCACAGCTTCCATGGTAGGTCTTCGCTCCGCTCATTCTCTGCCTCGATGCCCGGTCGTTCGTCGCAGGTCCTCCAGCGCTCGCCTGACGAACGTCTGCACCATCTCCTTGCGCCACGACAGCGTGAAGTCCGTGTTGTCGAGCGGACGCGAGGGCCGCCGGGCAGCCTCGGCCAGGCGCTCGATCGCCTCGGGCTCGAGGCGCGTGCCGATCAGCTGGGCTGCGGAGGGGACGGGAATCGGGTAGGACCCCACTCCGCCGAGGATCAGGCGCGCGTCCTGGACGGTGCCGTCACCGGCGAAGCGGGCCCAGGCGGCGACGCCCAGCACCGGGAAGTCGAAGGCACCCCGTCGGCGGAGCTTGTGGTAGACGGCGCGCGAGCCGTCCGCCGGCGGCAGGTGGATCGTCGCGAGCAACTCGTCGGGCTGCTTCGCGAGGTAGTCGATGCCGTCGTCCCGGTAGAGCTCGGCGGCGGGGACGCGGCGCTCCCCCGAAGCCGAGACGAGCGTCACCTCGGCGCCGATCGCGACGAGCACCGGCACGCTGTCGCTCGACTGCACGGCCCAGCAGCGCGGACTCGCGGGCGCGACCCAGCAGATCCTGCCGTCCCGCTTCATGCAGTAGTCCACCGACTTCCGCCAATCCAGGTTCTGGTTGTAGTACGTGCAGCGCGTGTCGAGCAGCGCGTTCCCGCCGACTGTTCCCATGTTGCGGAGGATGGGGGTCGAGATGCTCTCGATCGCGTGCGCGAGCGCCGGGTAGTCGCGTCGCACCGCCGCGTGGGCGGCCACGTCGCTGAGGATCTCGCCGGCGCCGATCGTGAGCCCGCTGCCGTTCGAGATCCCGCGGAGCTCGCCGACTCCGCGCAGGGCCACGAGCGTGCGCGGCGTCTGGTGGCGGCGCTTCATGTTGGGATACAGGTCGGTGCCGCCCGCGACGTAGGCGCCGGCGGGTCCGGCATCCGCCTTCCAGCGCACCGCCTCGGCCACGCTGCGCGGCGCGAGGTAGCGGAACGGCGGGAGCCGCATCATCGCTCGGCTCCCGGGACGTTCTCGATCGCGACGTCGCGGGGTACGCCGGCGCGGGGCATCGTCCCCTCGTGGCTCGACCTCGAAGGCACCGTGGGGTCGGCGCCCCCGATCGCCCGGCCGTCGCCGCCCTCCCACGGCGGCGGGACGCGGATCGGCTCGGGCCACGGCACCGGCGGCGCCGACTCCGGACCGTACCGTCTCGAGCCGCTGCGGATCGCCTTCAGCACGCGTGGCGGGCTGAGCGGTATCTCGTCCACGCGTACGCCGACGGCGTCGTAGACGGCGTTCGCGACCGCCGGCGGGATCGGCAGCAGCGGCCCCTGGCCGCACTCCTTGGCGCCATAGGGACCGTTCGGGTCGGGATCCTCGATCAGGAACGTCTCGACGTCGCACATCTCGAGCGTGGTCGGGCTCTTGTACTCGAGGAGCGAGGGGTGGCGGTGGACGACGTTCCGGCTCTCGCGGTAGTCCATCTCCTCCATCAGCGCCTCGCCCAG
>JBHENL010000243.1:0-18503 GCA_046262075.1 Gemmatimonadota bacterium | reverse complement strand
CCGCCGTGACGTGCACGTAGAGCGCGAGTGCGGCGAGCGCGGCGTAGGCGGCGAGACACCCGGCGGCGCGGGCGCTCCGCGCCGGCTGGTCCCACCACGCCAGGTAGGCCAGCGCGCAGCCCGTGCAGAGGAGCGAGAGCGCGGCGTACATCCGCACCTCCTGCGCGAAGAAGAGCTGCGCGGGAGAGAGCGCGAGGAGCAGGGTGCCCAGCAGCGCGGCGTCACGCGAGAGCGTGCGCGCACCGACGGCGTACGTCAGCGGCAGCAACGCCACGCTGAGCAGCACGGCGAGCGCCCGCATGGCGGCCTCCGAGTCCCCGGCGAGCGCCATCCAGCCGCGCAGCAGCACGAAGTAAGCCGGCATGTGGAACGCGGCCCCGGGGATCCGCTGCAGGTCCCCGAGCAGGCGCTCGAGCGGGAACGTGGCCACGTACCAGGTGTTCGCCTCGTCGAGCCACAGGTTCGTGGCCCCGAGTCCGATGCAGCGCAGGACGAGCGCCACCCCCGCGAGGGCGGCGACGATCGCGTACGGCCGTGGACCGGACATGGAAGTCGCGGACGCACCTCGGTCGGCGTTGACCTCTACCGCCTCGCGCGCGGTGGCCGCATACTCGTGCGGCCGATCCGGCGCGGGGCGGCGGGGCTCCGGCGCATCCGCGGCGGCGAGCGAGCCTACGGGGAGGAATCCGATGGACGAAGAAGCCTTCAATATGTCCGTGCGCAAGTTCCTCAAGAAGGTGGGGGTGACCGCGCAGCGCGAGATCGAGACGGCCGTTCGCGAGCGCATGCGAGAGGGCGCGCTCTCCGGCTCCGAGAGGCTGCCCGCGCGCGCCACCGTACGCGTCGAAGGCCTGGCCGCGGAGATCGTGATCACCGGCGAGATCTCGCTCTCGTGACTCGTCCCGCGGGGTCCCTGTCGCGCAGGGTGTCCGCCATTCTCCTCATGTTCGTGCTCGCCGGCTGCGCCACGGGCTCCGGCGGATCCTCGTCGCGGGCCCCCGCCCAGCGCACGTCCGGGGCGGATGCCGAGGGCGCGCGCTCGCGCCGGCCGCTGCCGCCCCTGCCGTTCCTGCAGGCGATCGAGAACGGCACCCGCACGAGCACCGGCGAGCCCGGCCCGCGCTACTGGCAGCAGTGGGTCGAGTACGACCTGACGGCGGCGGTGTTCCCCGACGACAAGCGGCTCGAGGGAACGGCCGAGATCCGCTACGTGAACCGGTCCCCCGACACCCTCGAGGCACTCGCCGTGCAGCTGATCCAGAACACGCACGCGGCGGGAGTGGTCCGCAACCAGCCGGAGGAGATCACCGGCGGTGTCGTGCTCCGCCGCGTCGCGGTGAACGGTACGCAGCTGGACAGCCTGCCGGCGAGCGGCCCTCCACCCGAGACCGATCCGCGGCCCTTCTACCAGGTCCAGGGGACGCTGCTGGCGGTGGCGCCCTCGACACCGGTTCCGCCGGGCGGATCGGTGGAGCTCGCCTTCGAGTGGGAGTTCGAGATCCCCCAGCAGGGGGCGAGCGGCCGCCTGGGTTGGTCGCGGGACGACCTGCTGCACCTCGCGTACTGGTATCCCCAGCTGGCGGTCTACGACGACGTCGTGGGGTGGCACCTGGACCCCTTCCTGGGTTCGGGCGAGTTCTACGCCGACTTCGCCGACTACGACGTCCGTATCGACGCGCCGGCGGGCTGGGTGGTGATGGCCACGGGGGCGCTGCAGAATCCCGAGCAGACGCTCTCCGCTCCCGTGCGCGAGCGGCTGGCGCTGGCGGAGGCCAGCGACGAGGTGGTGCACGTGCTCGCAGCTCCCAACTTCGCCGGCGCCACGCTGCCCGGCCGGGATGGGCGCCTGACCTGGCACTTCGTCGCCGACTCGGTGCGCGACTTCGCGTTCAGCGCCACCCGCGAGTCGGCCTGGGACGCGGCCCGGTCCGCCGTGGGAGACCGGGATGGCGACGGCGACGAGGACTACGCCCGCGTGGACGCGTTCTACCGCGAGCTCGCGCCGCGATGGGCGCAGGTCGCGCGCTACGCGCAGCACTCGGTGGAGTTCCTATCGGAGTGGACCGGGCTCTCGTACCCGTGGCCGCACATGAGCGTGATCGAGGCGTCGGGGATCATCGGCGGCGGGATGGAGTTCCCGATGCTGACCATCATCGGCGACTACAACGCCGCGGGCGACAGCGCGCTCTACAACGTCACGGTGCACGAGATCGCGCACATGTGGGTGCCGATGACGGTCGGCAACGACGAGCGGCGCTACGGCTGGCTGGACGAGGGGACGACGACCTTCAACGAGAACCAGGCGCGCAAGGACTTCTTCCCCGGCTCCGACCCGGAGGCCGGTGACTGGGAGCAGTACCGGCACACGGTGCTGTCGGGGCTCGAGGGCGAGATCCTGCGCTGGTCGGACTACCACTACAACCCGCTCGCCTTCACGGTGGCCTCCTATGCCAAGCCGGGGCTGATGCTGACGGCGCTGCGCGGGCTGCTGGGGGAGGAGACCTTCGTCCGCGCCTTCCGCGAGTTCATGGACCGCTGGGCGTGGAAGCATCCCTATCCCTGGGACCTGTTCCACACCTTCGAGTCCGTGAGCGGGCGCGAGCTCGACTGGTTCTGGAGGAACTGGTACGAGGAGCTCGGTGTCCTCGACCAGGCCGTGTCGAGCGTGACCCCCTCGCCGGAGGGCACGCGCATCGTCGTCGAGGACCGGGGCGAGGTGCCGATGCCGACCGAGATCACGGTGACGCTCGCGGGAGGCGAGACGCTCGAGCGTGAGGTGCCGGTGGAGACGTGGCTCTCGGGCGCGCGCACTGCGACCGTGACGGTGCCGGCGGGCTCGCAGGTCACGCGAGTGGAGATCGACGCCGCTCGCGCGTTCCCCGACCTCGACCGCGAGAACAACGTGTGGGCCGCGGGCGGGTGAGCCCGACGTGGCGCGGCTAGTCCCCGGCTCGCCGCGTGGCGCACGAGGCTCCCGTTCCGCGTCCGAGCGCGGGGCGGGAGCCTCTTTCGTGGTCTCGCAGCCGGAGGCCTCCCGACGCATGCCTGGAGTGAGCTTCGGGCGGGCGTTCCGCTACTGGCTGCGGCTGGGCTTCGTGAACTTCGGGGGCCCGGCGGGCCAGATCGCGATGATGCACCGCGACCTGGTGGAGCGACGCCGGTGGATCTCGGAGGAGCGCTTCCTGCACGCGCTGAACTTCTGCATGCTGCTGCCCGGGCCGGAGGCCACGCAGCTCGCCACGTACGTGGGCTGGCTCCTGCACCGCGTGCCGGGCGGGATCGTCGCCGGCACACTCTTCGTGCTCCCCTCCGTGCTCCTCCTGCTGGCGCTCTCGTACGCCTACGTCGCCTATGGGGGGCTGCCGCTCGTCGCCGGCGCGCTCGCGGGCGTCAAGCCCATCGTCGTGGCGATCGTGGTGGAGGCGGTGCTCCGGATCGGCCGCCGCGCGCTTCGCGGCCCGCCGCGCGTCGCGATCGCTGCGGCCGCGTTCGTCGCGATCTACGTTCTGCACGTGCCCTTCCCCTGGATCGTTGCCGGTGCGGCGGTCGCCGGGCTGGGACTGGGACGCCTGCGCGCCGAGGGCGCCGCGGGAGCGGCTTCCCCGCCCGCGCTTCCAGGGGCCGGTCTGCCGCGCTCGGACGCGACCGCCCGTGCGTCGCCTCCCGACCTGCCGCCGGCCGACCTCGCCGCCGCCGCGCTCCCGCACACCCGCCCTTCGACTCGGCGCGCCGTGAAGGTGCTCGCCGCCGGACTGGCGCTGTGGGTGATGCCGTTCATCGCGCTGCTCCTCTGGCGCGGCGCCGACGCGCTCCACACGCGCGAGTACCTCTTCTTCACGAAGGCGGCATTCGTCACCTTCGGTGGCGCCTACGCCGTGCTCGCCTACGTCACCCAGGCCGCCGCGGGAGAGTATGGCTGGCTCGACCATGCGCAGGCGCTGGACGGCCTGGCACTCGCCGAAACCACTCCCGGGCCACTGATCATCGTCCTCCAGTTCGTGGGGTTCATGGGCGGATGGAACCACCCCGAGGGGATGGAACGCACGGCCTCGGCGGTGCTCGCGGCGCTCCTCACCACCTACGCCACGTTCCTCCCCTGCTTCGCGTTCATCTTCGTGGGCGGACCCTACGTCGAGCGCCTGCGGGAGAACCGTCGGCTCGCCGGCGCGCTGGCCGGCGTCACCGCCGCGGTCGTGGGCGTGATCCTGAACCTGGCGCTGGTCTTCGGCGCGGCCGTGATCCTGCCCGGTGGCCTCGAGAGGGGCCCCGATCTCTTCGCTCTGCTTCTGGCGCTGGTGGCGTTCCTGGCGCTGTACGGATTCGGCGCCGGGATCGTGGCCATGGTGGCAGCCGGGGCCGTGGCGGGACTGGGCCGGGCGTTGCTCGAAGGCGGCGCTGGACCGTTCTGAGCGCCGGAGCTACGGCCGGCGCGCTGCGCGCAGCCGCCGGTACAGCCCGGCGGGATCGAGCACGACGGCACCGGGGGCGCCGAGCTCTCCGCCGCGGCGATCGGACCAGAGCCATGGCGGCGTCGCTCCGCGGGGGAGGTCTGCGAAGTGGCCGCCGCGCGCTCGACCGTAGAACAGGTAGAGACGAGCCGAGTCGGAGGAAGCCCGCGCGTAGAGCGGAACGGGTAACGAGTCCAGCGCGGCGGGCTCGAGCGCCCGCAGGTCATCCTCCAGCGAACCGGAGCCATCGAAGTCCGGCGGGGTGGGTCTGTCGAAGCGCGACGTCGAGCCGGGTCCCAGCTCCTGCAGGATGACCGGCGCGAAGCACGCCAGGAGGAGGTCGGCGGCGCCTGCCGGCGGCAACTGGCGATGGTGCCTCTGGCGGCAAGGCTGGCAGATTGCCGGAGCGAACGCCACATGCCGTCCCGCCAGATGGAAAGGAGACTCGCCGCGTGAAGACCGACTCGGGACAGAGCACCTCGTTCTGGATGGCCTCCACGGAGGCGCCGGCGGCCGAGGCCCTCACCGCCGACCACGAGGCCGACGTGTGCGTGGTCGGCGCTGGGATCGCGGGGCTGACCACGGCCTACCTGCTGGCCTGCGAGGGCAAGTCCGTCGTCGTGCTCGACGATGGGCCGATCGCCGGAGGCGAGACCTCGCGCACGACCGCACACCTGACGAACGCCGTGGACGACCGCTACGTCGAGATCGAGCGGCTGCACGGGCCCGAGGGCGCCCGGCGCAGCGCCGAGAGCCACTCCGCGGCCATCGAGCGCATCGGCTCGATCGCGACGGAGGAGGGCATCGACTGCGATTACCGGCGGCTGGACGGATTCCTCTTCCGTCCTCCCGGTGAAGCCGGCGACCTGCTCGAGCGGGAGCTCGACGCCGCCCGTCGCGCGGGACTGCGCGACGTGGAGCGGCTGGATCGATCCCCGCTGCCCGACTTCGACACGGGCCCGTGCCTGCGCTTCCCGCGGCAGGGCCAGTTCCACCCGCTGCGCTACCTGCTCGGGGTGGCCGAGGCGATACGCCGGCGCGGAGGAAGGCTCTTCACCGAGGCGCACGTGGAGGAGGTGGAGGGGGGCTCCAGGGCTCGGGTGGGCACCAGCCAGGGGCCGACGGTGCGCGCCGACGCCGTCGTGGTGGCCACGAACTCGCCCATCAGCAACTGGCTCGCGATGCACACGAAGCAGGCGGCGTACCGCACCTTCGTGGTCGCGGCTCCCGTGCGGACCGGCTCGGTGCCGAGCGGCCTCTACTGGGACACGGCCGACCCATACCACTACATGCGGCTCCAGCCGCTGCCCGGCCGCGCCGGGCGCGAGCTGCTCATCGTCGGGGGCGAGGACCACAAGACCGGCCAGGCCGACGACGCCGGCGCGCGCTACGCGCGGCTCGAGAAATGGGCTCGCGAGCGAATCCCGACGCTGGGCGACGTGGAGTTCCGGTGGTCCGGGCAGGTCCTGGAGCCCGTGGACGGCGTGGCGTTCATCGGTCGCGACCCCACCGGCGCGGAGAACGTCTTCCTCGCCACCGGCGACTCCGGAATGGGGATGACGCACGGGACGATCGCCGGCATCCTCCTCACGGACATCCTTCTGGGCCGGGCGAACGCCTGGGCGGAGCTCTACGATCCCGGCCGGATCACGCTGCGGGCTGCCGCCGAGTTCACGCGCGAGAACCTGAACGTGGCCGCGCGTTACACCGAGTGGCTCCAGCCCGGAGACGTGGGCTCGGCGGAAGAGATCCGGGCGGGGAGCGGCGCGGTCGTCCGGCGCGGCAGGCACCTGGTGGCCGCCTACCGCGACTCCGAAGGTGGCCTGCACCAGCGCTCGGCCGTCTGCACGCATCTGGGCTGCATCGTCTCCTGGAACTCCGAGGAGGGCTCCTGGGACTGCCCCTGTCACGGCTCGCGCTTCGATCCGCGAGGTCGGGTGCTCAACGGCCCGGCGATCCACGGGCTCGCGGCGCTGGAGGACGACGCAGGCTGAGGCGGCTCTGGACGCCTCTCCCGAGCGCGGTAGCTTCCGCGCCGTGCGTGCCTTGCGCATCCTGATGCTCAATTTCGAGTACCCTCCGCTCGGCGGCGGGAGCTCGCCCGTGACCCGCGGCCTCGCCCGAACCCTCGTGCAACGTGGCCATGCGGTGGACGTGGTCACGATGAGCTTCCGTGATCTGCCGCGCGAGGAGGACGACGGCGGCGTGCGCGTCTTTCGCGTGCCGTGCCTGCGCGCACGCCCGGAGCTGTCGCGCGTGCACGAGCTCGCGAGCTACGCTGCCTCGGCGCTGCACCGGACCCGCGCCCTCGTGCGGCAGGCCGCGTACGACGTCTGTCACGCGCACTTCGTGATCCCGACCGCGGCGGTGGCGTTCCTGCTGCGGCGCTCGCCGCGCTTCCCGCCCTACGTGATCACGAGCCACGGCTCCGACATCCCCGGCTACAACCCCGACCGCTTCGCGTTCCTGCACCGCTGGACGCCGCCGCTCCTGCGCCGGATCGTCGCCGCCGCGCGCGCGCTGATCACGCCCTCGACGGCTCTCGAACGCCTGATTCGCCAGCGGCTGCCGGAGGTCGGGGAGCGAATCGTGAACATCCCCTACGGGATCGCTACGGACCGCTTCGTGGACGTCCCCAAGGAGGATCTCGTCGCCGTCGCGACGCGGCTCTTCGAGCGCAAGGGCGTCCAGCACGTGGTCGAGGCGCTCGCCGGGCTGGGCAGGGAGCGCTTCCGCCTCGAGGTGGCGGGCGACGGCCCGATGCGGCCCCTGCTCGAAAGCCAGGCGCGGGCGCTCGAGGTCCCCGCCCGCTTCCACGGATGGCTTCAGCACGATCGAGTGGACCGCCTGCTCGAGCGCAGCCGGATCTTCGTGCTCGCGACCGCGGTCGACAACTTCCCCACGTCGCTGCTCGAGGCGATGGCGGCGCGCTGCGCGATCGTCACTACGCGGGCCGGGGGGTGTCCGGAGGTCGTCGGCGACGCGGCCTTGCTCGTGGACCCGGGGGACGTAGAGGGGCTGCGGAGCGCGCTGGCGCGGCTCATGGCGGAGCCGACGCTGTGCGACGAGCTGGGCGCCGCCGCCGCGCGACGCGTGCGGGAGCTCTTCGACTGGCACGCCGTGGCGGCGCGACACGAAGCGGTCTACCCACGGGCCGCAGAAGGCATCTGATCCGCAGACGACGGACGATCGCGAGGAGCTCTGGCGCGCGGGGGGGAGACGAGCGGATCGCTCAACAGTTCAGCAACAGGTTGAGCAAAACCGTGAGGACGATGCTCGCGACGATCGAGGCTGCCAGCGGCACCCAGCAACCGCCGGTCCGGAAGATGGCCATCGCGGGTCCGTTCCTCGGGACGCCGGGCGGGTGCCCGGGCGGGCACCCGCTGCGTCCTGGAGCCGAGTTACCGGTCGGTGCGGACGCGCACCTGCTCGTCGCGATCCCGCCGCTTGAGGCCCAGGAGCCCGGCGAGGCCGAGCAGGCCCAGGAGCCCCAGCTTCCCGCTGTCGTCGCCGTCGTCGTCGGCGACGTCCGCCGTCTGGACGTCCGTCTCTTGCGCCACCACCTTCACGGGAGCCGCTACGAACGAGAACGCGAGCGCCACCCACAACGCCATCAGCATCTTCCGCATCTCTACCTCCTCACTCGGGGTTGGACGTGGCGTTCGCAGAGCCAGCTGGCGAACGCAACTGCGCCATGCGCCGGCGACTGAACGAGCCCTCTCGGGACGCTCGAGCCGACCGACGGCGACGGAGTTGGCAAGAAACTCGCCACTTCGGGCGAACGCGCCGCGAATCCGGAAAGACGGGCGATGTCGCTGCGCAGGCGGTCCGGATCAACCACTCGCCAGATCGGATCGAGGACGGAGTTACGCAGTGGGCGATCGGTCGTCCTGTAACTATTTCACATCATGAACGAAGGTCCTCAACGCACGCCGACGACCCCCTCGACCGAGGCGATGAGCTTCTCGGATTCGAAACCCAGTCCATCCTTGAAGACCATCCTGACGTTCCGGATCCCCGCGGGATCACTCGTCGGGTCGCCCTGGATCACCACCAGCTCCGCCAACTTCCCGGGCTCGATCGACCCGTAGAGATCCTCCTCTCCCAGAACCCGCGCGCCGTTCAGGGTCATGACCTGGATCGCCGCGACGGGAGTGAACCCCGCCTCCACGAGGAGCTCGAAGTTTCGCTGATCCCCGAAGCCGGGAAGCGCGCCTCCGATCCCGGTCGGGTCCACGCCCGCCGCGAGGAGGCCCCCGCTCTCATGGAAGGCGAGCTCGAAAGCCTGTGCCTTGCGGAAGAGCTCCGGCCAGACGGACCCCGCGCTGTCGGCGCGGGTCGCCACGACCCCGCGGATCTCGAGGTACTCCTCCAGCGCCTCGGGCGCGAGCACCCGCCGGACGCGCTCGTCGAAGGGCGGGCGGCCGGGCACGATCAGCTCGTAGACGGCCAGCGTCGACGTGAGCGCGACGTCCGAATCGAGCATCGCGCGGATCGTCTCCCGCACCTCGTCGCCCTCGACGGCGACCTGCGCGAGCTGCTCGGCGAGGTCGTCGGGACAGAGGTCGGGCTGCCTCTCCGCCACCCAATCGGAGTTCGTGAAGAGGCCGTGCTCGAGGTTGTCGATCCCGAGGCTCACCGCCTCGCGGAACGAGACGGAACACAGGTGGCCGGTCACCTTGAGTCCGTGCTCGTGGGCTTCGTCGATCACTGCCTCGAGTTCCGCGCGGCGGATGTCGGCGTAGGCCTTGAACCACGTGACGCCTTCTTCCGCCCAGTAGGCAACGACTCGACGGGCATCCTCCGCGTCCGTGAGCACCGACATCTGGCTCCCTCCGCCGGGGCCGGTGAGGTAGGGGCTCGTGACGTGGATGCGAGGCCCCGGGACCTCCCCCGCCTCGATCTCGCGCTTCAGGTTCAGCTCGCAGTAGGGACAGTAGCTACCGGTCGTCCGGATCGTCGTGACCCCGCTCGCCAGGTAGAGTCGCGGCGCGCTGAAGGAGAGTTGCGCCCGCCGCTGGGCCGTCGTGTAGAAGGTGTGGTCGTGCAGGCCCACGATGCCGGGAATCACCGTGTGTCCCGCGAGATCGAGGACCTCGGCTTCCGCCGGCGACGAGATCTCGCCCGCGGGGCCGACCGCCTCGATCCTGCCGCCTCGCAGGAGGACGGTCTGATCCTCGCGCGGCGCCGCGCCCGTGCCGTCGATCACGCGCACGTGCACGAGCGCCACCACGGGGGCCCGCACCGCCACGACTTCCGCCAGGGCGGTGTTCAGGGAGTCGAGGGCCTGAGCGCGCGCCGCCTCGGACGTCAGCACGGTGAGCCAGACGAGCGCGACTCCCACGGCGTGCTTTCGCATGCGTCCTCCTCCTTCAGGGTGGCGACGAGCCGCCGGCGGGCTCGACCGTGAACACGGTGCGCATCCCGGCTTCCAGGTGCTCGGCCGTGTGGCAATGCAGCATCCACCGGCCCGGATTGGAGACCTCGATGAGGATCTCGGCGGTCTGACCCGCCGGCAAGAGCAGCGTGTCCTTCCAGGCCAGGTTCCGGCTGGCGACCCCGCCCTGCGTGAGCACCAGGAAGCGCTGACCGTGTACGTGGATGGGGTGCTGCATCGCGTGCAGC
Source organism: Gemmatimonadota bacterium (assembly GCA_046262075.1). Lineage (GTDB taxonomy): Bacteria > Gemmatimonadota > Gemmatimonadetes > JACCXV01 > JACCXV01 > JBHENL01. The sequence goes on along the minus strand of JBHENL010000243.1, from coordinate 8,430 downwards.
GCGTCACGGTCGTTCGTGAGCCGGACCTTCACCAAGTCGCCCTGCCGGAAGCTCCAGTCGATCTCCTCGTTCTCGGCCCCAGAGGCGGAGTCACGAAGGATCCACCGCAGCCCGCGCGCCGTGGTGGCGCCGTTCATCTCGGGCATCGTGCCGCTCCACTCCACGGGGTTTGCATAGACCGACTCGAGTGCGAGGAGCGGCTCGATCGGGAACGGGAGCCGTTCGGCTTCCAGCGTCAGGACCAGGTCCCTGTCGACGGGGCCGTCGAACGCGCCGCGGTAGCCGTCGATCTCGCGCACCGTGGCGTCGCTCGTGTGGAGCGTCTCGAATGCCGGCCGGTGGTCCCGCTCGGCGCGACTCTCCACGACGTGCACGATCCCCAGCGTGTCCGTCTCGGCGAAGAACCGGCCGCCGAAGGGATCGATGGCCTGGACCCGATTCACCAGCGCGTGCGAGCCGTGCGCGGCGAAGAGCACGTCGACGACGTAGCGCTCGGCCGGAGCGAGGACCACGCTCTCGACCATCTCCTCGCGCTCGAAGTGGCTCAAGTCCGTGCCGACCAGCTTCATGGGAGCCCCGGAGAACGAGACGTTCCACGTGCGCGCATTCGACGCGTTCGTCAGGTAGAAGCGCACGACGGTTCCGCGAAGGACCTCGCGGCTGTATCGCGGCTCGCCGTTCACCAGGAGCAGGTTTCCGAACCTCCCCATCAGCGCATGCGTCGCGGCTTCACGACCCCACGGCACCAGACCCGACTCTCCAACCAGCAAGTCGTCGAGCAGGAGCACCTCCTCGCGATGCGCCGGCGGCGGCTCCGCGGACGGCTCCCGCACCCACAGGTTCCCGTATAGCCCAAGGTCCTGCTGCACGTCCTCGCGATGGTGCGGGTGGTACCAGTAGATGCCGGCATCGGGGAACCTCACCCGGTAGGTGAAGCGCCCTCCCGGCGGGACCGGCTCCTGCGTCACGCCCGGCACGCCGTCGAAACGGTTATCGAGACGCACGCCGTGCCAGTGCACGGCGGTGGGCCACTCGGTGCGGTTCTCGAAGAGGACGACGATCGTGGCCCCGCGCGAGACGCGCACGAGGGGACCCGGGTACGTGCCGTTGAACCCGTACATCAGATGCGTGCGCCCCTTCAGGGTCCTGAGCACTGGGCCGGCCACGAGCTCCAGCGTGTCTCCATCGGCCAGCTCGATCAGTTCGGCGGGCTTGGCCGCCGGGACGCTCCCGTCCTCCGGCGCCGCGGGGAGGAAGGGTGCCACGTCCGGCCGGAGCCGCATCAGCGCGGAGGGCATCGAGACCGCCGGATGCATCGGCGGCGGCGGCCAGGTCTCGCGTGCAGAGGTGGGAGGTGGCCCGCCGTGCGCGTGGCCGGAGCTGCCGTCCGGAAGCTCGGTTGCCAGCGCCTCGCTTCGGCCCGGTCCGTCGGGTTGCGCCCGCGCGGTCGAGGTCGCTCCGTCCCCCGCGTGACCGGTCATCGATGCCAGCACCCTGCCGAAGTCGTGCGGCTGCAGTCGGGTGCTCGCCGACGCGCCGCGCAGGACCAGGGGGCCGGTGCGGGCGGCCGCGACAGCCGACGCCTCGGCCGAGACGAGGATCAGGAATTGGTTCAGCGCGACGGGCCCGAGGCTCGTGCGCCCGTTGCCGATCCTGCCGAGCCGGATCATGGGACGCAGCGCGGGTGTCGTCGCCCACGCGACGTACGTGCTGTACGACCCCAGTGAGGCCGGATCCGGAAGGCCCGCGACGGAGACCTCGAGATTCCAGCGATGGACGCCTTCCACGGAGACGGCCGTGCCGAACGGCGTGGCCGGGCGACGGAGATGGACGACCCCAGCCGCCTCCGGCGCCGCGTCCGCCGGTGTCAAGCTGATGCAGTAGAGGTCGGGGCTGGGACTCCCCGGAGCGGCGCGCTCGGGACAGGCGGGGAGCGCCTCAGCCAAGTCCTGGGGGCCTGCGCTGGGGACCGGACCCACGAGCGCGAGAAATACGAGTCTCCACATGATCATTCCAAAGTCGTGTCCTTGAATCTGTAGGGGAAGCAACGTCAACGGGGTGGCTGGGCAACCTTCGAGAGCTGAGCCGCGGACCCTGTCGGATGCACGCCAGGCGCCGACAGAGCCTCACCACCAGTTCAGCTTTCGAAGATCGGCAGCACCTGACCGTCGTAGTCCCCCGGCGCCTTGACCCCCAGAGCGTGCAGCACCGTGGGGGCGAGGTCCTCGAGACACGCCGCGATCTCTCCGGCGCGAACGTTCGTCCCGTGCACGAGCAGCGCGCTCTGATTCCAGTGGTCGCTGGAGTGGTTCGGAGGGCTGTCGGTGACGAGCCGGCCCCCGCCCGAGATGCCGCTGTCACCCGCATAGCCCTCGCGCAGGTGCACGACCAGGTCGGGCGCGTTCGTGAGCTCCTCCCCATGATAGAGCTCGTCGCGCGTGAAGACGCGGTCGACGAGCGGAGTGCCGGTGCGCGGATCCGCCAGTCCGGCGATGAGCTCGCGGAGGCGCTCACGCTCGGCGTCGTAGTCCGCCGGCGCGATCGTTCCCAGCGGCCGGTGGCCGCGGACGTTCAGGTACACCTGCCCGTGATAGCCCATCGCGACGGCGCGTGTGCGGGACCAGTCCACGTCACCGTACGACAGGAAGGCGGCGCCCTTCACCGCCGAGCGCGCCCCCCGCTCCACCTTGTAGTGGAACAGCTTGTACAGGTTCAAGCGGTGCGCCAGCCGCTCGGCGTGGCCGGGTGAGACGCCCAGGCGGAAGACGGCGTGCTTCAGGCGGGTCCGGGCCGAGCTCCGGTAGACGAGCCAACCGTGCTGCTCGAGTGCGGCGTTGAGGTGGACCTTGGCGTGCTCCAGACGATGTCCCCAGGCCCCAGCCACGAGGACGAGCCCGTTGGGACCGGTGAGGTCCACGGTCTCCGCGAGCATCTCGTCGATCGCCTGCATCGCCTCGAGCAACGGGTCCGTGTCGCCCCACGTGGCGCCGAGGGGCACGTGCTGCGGGTGACGCGGGTCGTACCACTTCCAGAACGCGTGCAGCAGCTCGCCGATCGAGTGGACGCCGAACATCCCGAAGCGCCAGTCGCCGTTGCCGAACGCGTGGCGCATCGCTCGCCGCCGGCTGGCGATCACGTCCATGGCGTGGCGGAAGAACGCCAGCTCGCGGCCCGGAGAGTACGAGGCGCCGAAGGCACTCGCGTAGCCGTCCCGCTGCAGGCGCTCGCGCAGCTCGGGTGGGGTCGCGAAGTCGTCGCCGATCCCCTCGTCGTCCGAGACCACGAAGCCGTTCACGCGCGGCAGCGGGTGCGTGAGCGGAACCGCCATCAGCCCCACGCGGTGGCCGAGGCGCGAGAGCAGGGCATAGAACGGCTCGTGCTTCAGGAGTGCGGTGCTGTAGGCGATCCGTTCATAGCCGCCGGCTGGGAACTTGAAGAAGTCGAAGAGGCCGGTGCGGCCGGGGTTCTTGCCGGTGTAGAGCGTCGCGAACGCGCACGGGGCCATCGGCTGGAGCGGCCCTCGCATCCGCGACCAAGCACCCGCGGAGAGAAAGCGCTGGAAGGTCGGGAGCCGATCCGCGCGCTCGCGAAGGAAGTCGATCGTGGGACCGGAGAGCTCCAGCAGGAACACGCGCTCGACCATCGGGGACGAACCTCCGCGTGCGAGTCCGTGGGTGTTCAGTGCAAGCGTGAGGAGGCAGTCTCGGGCAGCTGCATCTCCGTGCCGTGCCCGCCTGGATCCCCGCCGCGCCCCAGGAGGAGCTCGCGGTAGAGCCGCTCCGTCCTGGCCGTGGCGGCCTCCCGTGGCTGTCCCTGGATCCATTCGCGCGCCCGCTGCCGCAATCCCTCCGCCAGCGAAGAGTCGCCCAGCACGCGGAGCACGGCCGCCGCGAGCGCCTCCGGATCTCGCGGCGGCACGAGCAGCCCCGTGATCCCGTCCTGCACGGCGTCCAGGCTGCCGATGACGCGCGTCCCCACCACGGGCACGCCGCACGCCATCGCCTCGAGGAATACGAGCCCGTATCCCTCGTCGAGGGACGGCAGCACGAAGACGTCCATCGCGCGAAACGCCGGCAGCGGGTTCTCGAGGTGGCCGGTGAAGGTCACCGCGGCGCCGACTCCGAGCGCCCCGGCCCTGCTCTCCAGGTCGCGGCGCAGGGGACCGTCGCCCACGATCAGCACGCGCGTGGAGGGGTCCTCGGCCAGGAGGCGCGGGGTCGCTTCGAGGAGCACGTGAAACGCCTTCTGCTGCGCCAGCCGCCCGACGCCGCCAACGACCCGCCGCGCACCCGCCCGCAGGACTGCGCTCTGCGGAGCGTCGGCTCCATCCGAGGCGAAGCGCGCGAGGTCCAGGCCGGGGGGGATCAGCTCCACCCTCCGCGGGCGACCCCGGTACGCCTCCTTGAGTGCGGCGGCGATCCCGGGGGAGATCGCCACGTGGGCGTCGACGTGGGAGGCGAGGAGCCTGCCGGCAACGCGATGCACGGCCGCGTAGCGCTGGAGCGGATCGTTCACCACGGAAGCGACGACGGCGGGACGCTCGCTTCCGAGCCCGAGCGCCGCCGCCGCTCCGAGGGTCCCGCTCCACTCCAGGTGGAGATGGAGCACGTCGGCTCGCGCGGCCCGCAGCCTCGAGCGCAGCCGCAAGGCGGCTCGGGCGTCACGCGGGTGCATCCCGAGGCTGGTGAACGGCACGGCGGCGCGTGCGAGCCGGCGCTTCAAGCAGGGCAGCACGCGGTCGGTCAGGCTCCAGGCTTCGAGCTCGACGTCGGGCCCGCGCGTCTCGGCCAGGTCGAGGACGAGTCGCTGCTCGCCACCGGGCCCGAAGTGGTCGATCAGGTGCAGGACCTTCAAGCCGGCACCAGGTCGGGCAGCGAGACGCGGCGGCCACCGGCCGCCTCGGAGACGCGGATGCCCTCGACGATCGCCAGCGAGCGGCGGGCCTCCGTGCCGCTTACGAGCGGCTGAGCCTCGCCACGGATCGCCGCGGCCATGTTGGCGAGGACTGCGGCGTGGCCTTGCGGCTCGCGCCGTTCCGCCTGCGCCGCCCGGTCCGCCTGACGCCGCAGCCAGGCACGCGGCGAGCGGAACGCATGGACCCCGCGGCCGCCGCCGGCGAGCCGCCCGGCGATCCGCCACAGCGGCGCGCGGGGGCCTGCCCTCCAGGCACCGCCGGAGCAGCGCACCAGGTCCTCGACCTCGTCGGCCGGCAGCGGATGCGCGCGCTCCTCGTCGCTGCGCGCCAGCTCGAGCCGGACGATCTCCGCGTCGTCGTAGTCGCGCACCTCGAGGCGGAAGCCCCCGCGCGTACCCGCCAGCTCGAGCGCGATGTCGTCGCGAGCGCCGTTGGCCGCAGCCCCCGCGGCCAGCGTCGCCAGCAGGCCGCTGCGGAACCCCACGACCGCCGCCGCAGTGTCCTCCCCGCGCGTCCGGCGCGCGAGCGTGGCCGACGCGCCGACGACCCAGGCCGGCTCGCCCAGGAACCACACGAGCAGGTCCAAGCCGTGCACGGCCTGGTCCAGCAGCAGCCCTCCGCCGCTCGCGGCGTCTCCCCGCCAGGGGTCGCGATCGAGCTGCGCCTGAGTCTTGAACCAGGTGTGCACCACCGACGCCAGCAGCGGGGTCCCGAAGGCTCCCTCGCGCAGCAGACGCTCGAGCGCGCGCGTCGAGGAGCGCGCCCGCTGCTGGTGTACCACGGCGAGGAGCACGCCGGCCTGCTCGCAGGCGGAGATCGCCCGGTTCGCCTGGACCACCGTGAGCGCCAGCGGCTTCTCCACGAGCACGTGCTTTCCGGCGGCGGCCGCGGCTTCGATCAGGTGCGCGTGCACGGCCGGCGGGGCGCAGATCGAGACCGCGTCCACGTCGCCGCGTGCCAGCAGCTCGTCGGCCCCCGCGCATGCCGGCGCCCCGAAGTCACGCCCCGCGCGCGCCCGCGCCTGGGGATCTGGGTCGGCGACGGCCGCGAGCTCGAGGCCCGGAAGCAGGCGGATGTTCCTCGCATGCCAGCGGCCGATCCCGCCGCAGCCCACCACCCCGAAGCGGACGGGCGCCGAGCCGCGGGCGGCGTCCGCGTCGGCATCGCTTGCCGCGGGTGCGGCTGGCGCGCTCGACGTCATGGCGAGCCGGAGACGAGCTCCGGCAGCGGTCGCCCGCTGAGGCCGCCGACCGCAGCGCCCAGGAGGCGCACCACGGTGGGCGCGAGGTCACGGATGTCGGCGGCGCAGAGCTTCGTGCCCGCGCGGATTCCCGGTCCGCAGGCGAGGAGAAACCCCTCGTCGCGGTGGTTCCCGCTGCGGCCGCCCGGAATGCGACCGGGGGTCGCGCGCGCCACCGTGCCCAGAGCGGGTGAGCGGATCATGGCGTGCGACGCTCCCGGCGTGTCCACCCAGCGCACGATCAGATCGGGGAGGCGATCGCGCCGCGGTCCGTGATCGTAGAGCTGGCGCGTCGAGCAGACCTCCCGAACCAGGGGCTCGTCGGTCGAGGCATCGCGGAACGAGAGCAGACGTTCGGCGATGCGGTCGCAGAGCGCATCCGCCTCGCTTCCCGGAGAGACGATGCCGCGCCGCTCGCGCCCCGACAGGTTCAGGCGGACGTAGCCTTGCAGGTCGGCGCGCAGCGTGAAGGCAGGCGTGCTGCGCCAGTCGATCCCCCCGGTGGCCCACATCGTGACGAGACGGTCGCGCAGCGGTCCGGGGATGCTCCGCGTGAGCGCGCGACGCAGGCCCAGCGGCAGGGCCTCGCCGGCACGGCGCAGGAGACTGCGGGACTGCGAGGTGACGGCCTCCGCTGCCGAAGGCGCCGCCGCCGGCGCAGATCTCGGTTCGCGGAACTCACGCGCGGCGGCGGCCGTCGATCTCCCGTTCGAGGCGGTGGGCTGGAGCACGCGGGCGAGCATGGCATCGAGCAGGTCCACGCGCGTGACGTTCGGCATCATGCCGTGCAGCGAGAAGGCCAGCGTCACGGCGTCGGGGGCGGACTCCCGCAGCCGTCCCACGGCACGGTCGCACTCGACGTAGAGATCGCGCAGGGCGGCGTCGAAGGCCGCGCCGTCGTGCTCCGCCACCGCGCCCTCGATGCTCGAGCGATCCCACAGCCGGTGCCCGCCGCGGTGCAGGGCGCTGAAGGCGACCACCGCCAGCCGCCAGGGCCGCTGGAGGAGCCAGAGCGCCAGCTCGGTGGAGCGGCGGGTGTTCTCGAGCAGCGCGTCGCGCAGTCGCAGGAGCTCCTCCACCGAATCGCGGCCGAAGGACTCGGGCGCCACGGGCCACTCCCCGAAACGCCGACGGACGTCGGCGAGTAGCCCTCGTGGATGCGAGTCGGGGGCTGAGAGCTTGTCGTGGCTGGCCCAGCCGGTGATCTCCACGCCGCGGAAGGCCCGCGCGCCGGGCGTCATGGGGACGTCGTAGGCGACGACGTCGAGGCCGTCGAGCTCGCGCCAGAACGGCCGAACGGGCAGCCATCCGCCGCCGGGAGAGGCGTACTGCATCCGCTCGTGGACCCACTGGAAATCGTGGTAGATGCCGTGTTCGGAGGGCGGCTGGCTCGTATAGAAGGTGGGCCATGGAGAGCCCGCCAGGTAGCGCGCCGAAGAGGAGAGCCGGCCATGGGCGCCGCCTCGCAGCAGGCGTGCCAGGTTGGGGAGCGTTCCATCGGCCGCCCAGCGCTCGACGAGGACCGGATCGGCCGCGTCCAGACCTATCATCAAGACCCGCGCAGCGGGTGAGCTCATTCAGCGGCCGCCTCGCAACCAGGTTCTCGCCTCCCAGGATCGCTCGAGGGCGCCGATGCCCAGGAGCGTCCCGAAGGGCAGGAAAGATAAGGCGACGGCTTCTGGCGGGGAGACGCCAGAAGGGCATGCATGCGGACGAGCCGGCGCTCGCGCGAAGCCGACCGCTGGAGCCTGAGCGCGACGCCGAAGTCTCGGTCCTGCGATGACTTGGAGTCATGTATCCCTGGCCGCGACCGGAGCTTCACAGGGTCGGCGCCAGCCCGGGGGCTGTCTCGCCGGCACTTGCGTGCCCGCCGGGAGCAGCGTATTTTGTGGGCATCGCGGAAGTGTCTCCTCCTCCCGCGGCAAGCTCCCTTGACAGGATCGTGGCGAAAGCTACGTGGGTCCGCCGCGCCGAAACGCGCGGCTTCGTCGTCTGTTGCCCTGCTGGGGCAGCCTGCGGCGGGGGGGTTGACAGCAAGTCAAAAGCTATTATGTTCGTCGGTCGCGCTGGAAACTAGGCGCACCGGCCCTCCCGCGGCGTCGTAGCGGGAATAGGCTCTTTGAAAATCGAAGTTCTGTTGAGGCAATGAAGCTGAGCTTCTCTCGAGTAGACTTGTTGGTCAAGCTACTAAGGGCGCACGGTGGATGCCTTGGCACCAGCAGGCGATGAAGGACGTGGTAAGCTGCGATAAGCCTCGGGGAGGTGCAAACAACCT
>JBHENL010000242.1:0-27817 GCA_046262075.1 Gemmatimonadota bacterium | reverse complement strand
GTAATGCGCATGGGAGTGCGAAGATAGCAAAGCCGACCTGCCAGGTCAACTTTCCGGGAGTGGTGCCTGGGTAGGAATCGTTCCTCATTTCAGCCGGGGCGCCGGGCGCACGCCGTCGCAGTCAACCTCATCGAGCTGGGGGCGCATGGCACAGACGAGTGCCAGGGAGCTGCTGGCGAACGTCGCGAACATCAAGCGCGGGGAGCGGCTGCTCACGCTCCTGATGTTCCTCTGGTTCTTCATCACGCTCTCGGCCTACTACGTGATCCGCCCGGTGCGAAGCGCCCTCGTGCTCGGCGACTACCCCCCGACGATCCTGCCGTGGATCTACATGGGCACGGCGGTCGTGACGGGTGTGGTGGTCTACGTCTATGGCAAGCTCGCGAGCCTGCCGCGCAAGAAGCTGATCGGCGGAGTTCTGCTCTTCTTCGCCGCCGCGTTCGTCGCCTGGTGGTGGATCGCCGGACGGGCGGAGACCGCGCGTGCGGTCGACCCCAACGCCTACGCCTGGACGTCGCCGGTCTTCTACGTATGGGTGGACGTCTACTCGATCATGGCCGTCACCATCTTCTGGATGTACGCCAACGACGTGTTCCCCCCGCGGAGCGCCAAGCGGATCTTCGGCGTCATCGGGGCAGCCGGGCCGCTGGGGGGCCTCACGGGCGCCTTCCTCACCAGCCGGCTCGTCGAGGGCCTGGGCACGGTGAACATGGTCCTGGTGGCCGCGGGCATCTATCTGCTCGCCTTCGGGATCTTCCTCGGGCTCGAGCTGCTGACGGGTGGCAAGTCGGCGGACCGCGGCGCGGCCGCGGCGCGGTTCGAGGAGAAGCAGGCGAACCTCTCGGAGCTCCCCGCCGTGCTGCGGCTGATCCGATCCTCCCGCTTCCTGCTCCTCCTCACGCTGGTGGTGTGCTTCGAGCGCATGGTGCCCGACTTCGCGGACTACGTGTGGCAGGCCACGCTCGACGGGACCTTCGCCGACGAGGACCAGCTGGCGCAGTTCTTCGCGACCGTCGAGTTCTGGCGCAACGCGATCGCATTCGTCGCCACGCTGTTCTTCACCGCGGCGATCCTCAACCTCCTGGGAGTGAAGTTCGGCTTGTCCTCGGTGCCCGCCACGATCCTGGTCTTCGCGCTGCTCTTCGCGCTCACGCCCGTTTTGCTCTTCGCCGTGCTGCTGAAGAACGTCGAAGAGGGCCAGCGACACACCTGGTTCAAGGCGGCGAAGGAGACGACCTACACGGTCACGAGCCGCGAGGTGATCTATCGGGTGAAGGGCTACATCGAGATGTTCTTCTATCGGCTCTCGCGCGGGATCGCCGGGGTGATCCTGCTCGGGATCACGACGATCGCCGGACTGGGCACGACCGCCGTCGCGATGGCGGCCGTGCCGCTCGCACTCGTCTGGCTCTGGTCCGCCTGGAGCCTGGGCAAGGAGTACGAGGCGCTCGAGGCGCAGGCCGAGGCGCGCGCCCCCGCCGGCGCGGCCCAGCCGGAGCCGGTGCGGTGAGCGGACGCGCCCGCCTCGGATCGGTGACGGTCGCGCTGCTCGGCGCCCTGCTCGGGTGTGGCGAGGGCGCGGGCACGCCCCGGCCCGCGAACGAGGCGGCCGAGCCCGGGCCGGCCCCGTCCCCCACCGAGACGCCGACGGACACGGGGGCGCCCGCGGCCGAGATCGTCGCCGCGCCGCGCATGGACGGCGACGTCGTCCTCGTGGACCCCGGGGAAGTGCGCGAGAAGCTGGACGCGGAGGCCCCGATGCTCCTGATCGACGCCCGGGGTGCCGCGGACTTCGCGCAGGAGCATATCCCCGGTGCGATCAACATTCCGCTGCAGACGCTCGCCGCCGCGAGCGAGCTGCCCGGCATCGCGCGCGACTACGAGATCGTGGTCTACTGCATCGCCGCTTCGTGTCCGATCAGCAAGAACGCCGCGCGCGTGTTGGCGCGGCTCGGCTACGTGAACGTGAAGGACATGCGGGCGGGGCTGGTGGGCTGGAAGCGGGCCGGCTTCCCGACCGCCACGGGCGAGGGCGGGGCATGACGGAGTTGCGAGTGCGCTCCGTCTCGCGCCACCGCCTGGTCCAGGAGCTTCAGGCACGCGAGCATCGCTGGCTGGCCGACCGGCCGCGGGACTCCGCCGGCGGGGGGCTGGGGCCCACCGCTCAGGAGCTGCTCCTGGGCAGCTTCGCGGCCTGGACGGCGTTCGGCGTGCTGGATCTGGCGCGCGAGAAGGAGTGGGCCGTGGACGCCGTCGAGGTGGACGTCTCGGCGACCGAGGCCGGCGTGGACCGGCGCGAGAGCGACGCCGCCCACGATCCCGGGGTCGCCGGGGGGCTCGTGCGCGAGATCCGCGTTCGCGGCGAGCTGGACGACGAGGAGCGGCGCTAGCTGGAGGAGGACGTGCCCCGGCGCTGGCCCCGCGCCGCCTGGCTGCCGGCCGGCGAGCTGCGCGAGAGCTTCTCGTACGAATGACGACCCGGGCGCAGGGACCGGCGGCGCGCGCCGCGCGCGCGTTCTACCTCGAGACCTACGGCTGCCAGATGAACGTGGCGGACGGTGAGCTGATCGCCGGCATCCTGGCGGAGAGCGGGCTGCGTCCCGTCGACGACCCCGGCTCGGCCGACGTGATCCTGTTGAACACGTGCGCGATCCGCGATCACGCCGAGCAACGCGTGCTGGGCCGGCTCGGCCAGCTCCAGGCCATCCGGCGCCAGCGTCCGTGGCTGAAGCTCGGCGTCGCCGGCTGCATGGCGCAGGAGCGCAAGGGTGGTCTCCTGCGGAGCTCCGGAGGCGTGGACTTCGTCGTCGGACCCGACGGATACCGCGAGCTTCCGGCGATCCTCGCGGAGCTGGAGACGCGGCCCGGCCCCCGCGTCCACGCCAAGCTCCTGCGCGTGGAGCCCTACGAGCGCCTGCTGCCGATCCGGAAGGACCCTTTCTCGGCCTGGGTCTCGATCATTCGCGGCTGCGACAAGTTCTGCACCTATTGCATCGTGCCGTACACGCGCGGGCGCGAGCGCAGCCGGGCCGTGCAGGACGTGCTGCGCGAGGTGGAGACCGCGGCGCAGGGCGGGGCGCGCGAGGTGACCCTGCTGGGGCAGAACGTGAACTCGTATCGTGGCCTCGACGCTCGTGGCCGGACCGTCGCTCTCGCCGAGCTGATCGAGCGCGTCGCGGACGTGGACGGGATCGCGCGGGTGCGCTACACGACCAGCCACCCGCAGGACTTCGGAGACGAGCTGATCGCGCTCCACGCGCGGCACCCGAAGGTCTGCCCGTACGTGCACCTGCCGGTCCAGTCGGGATCGGACACCGTGCTCCAGCGGATGAACCGCAGCTACACCCGCGCCGAATACCTCGCCAAGGTGGCGGCGCTGCGCGAGGCCGTGCCGGCGATCGCGCTCTCCACGGACGTGATCGTGGGCTTCCCGGGAGAGACCGGCGAGGACTTCGCGGCCACGCTCGAGCTGCTGGAGGAGGTGCGCTACGACACGGCGTTCCTCTTCAAGTACTCGCCCCGTACCGGAACCAAGGCGGCCCGTCTTCCCGACGCCGTCGCCGAGGACCACGCCCAGGCGCGACTCGAGGCGCTGATCGCGCTCCAGCGCGTCCACACGGAGGCGGCGCTGGCGGCGGTCGTGGGCCGGGACGTCAAGGTCCTGGTGCAGGGATCCGCCACCCGCGGCGGCGGCGCCGTGCAGGGCCGCGATCCGCACTTCCGCAGCGTGGTCTTCGCGGGCGCGCCGGAGCTCGCCGGGTCCCTCGTGCGCGTGCGGGTGACCGCGTCCTCGGGCAAGACCTTGCTGGGGCGCCGGGAGCCGGGGGACGTTCCGGCCCCGCTCCTGGCGATCGGGTGAGGTCCCGCCCGTGCGCCGCCCCCCGGCGGCACCCCGCGACTCCCGCGCGGCCCTGACCGCGGCACGGCCGCGCCGTGGCGGCCCCGCGGGGCTCCGCATCGCCGTGCTCTCCCGCCGTCCCCGGCTGTACACGATTCGCCGCTTGCGCGCGGCGGCGAACGCCCGCGGCCACAGCCTGCGCGTGCTCGACCCGCTCCAGTGCTACCTCAGTCTGGGACGGCATCTGCCGGGCGTGAGCTACCAGGGACGCGCCCTGCGCCGCATCGACGTCGTGCTGCCACGCATCGGTCCGGCCCTCTCCTCCTATGCGCTCGCCGTCGTGAAGCAGCTCGAGCTGATGGGGCTGCCGGTCGTGAACTCCTGCTCCGCGATCTCCCGCGCGCGCGACAAGCTCCTCAGCCTGCAGTTGCTCACGCAGAACGGGGTGGCGGTGCCGCGCACGGTCGTGGCGCGCAACCCCTCCCACGTGGGCCAGTCGCTGGCGGAGGTCGGCGGGCCGCCGGTCGTGCTGAAGCTGTTCCAGGGCACCCACGGCGTGGGAGTGATGCTCGCCGAGACCGAGCTCGCCGCGCAGTCCATGCTCGACACGCTCTGGAGCCTGGGTCAGAACATCCTCATCCAGGAGTTCGTCGCGGAGTCGCGGGGCCGCGACCTGCGCGCACTCGTGATCGGCGGCGAGGTCGTGGCGGCGATGCGGCGGGAGGCGAAGCTCGGCGAGTTCCGCTCGAACATCCACCGTGGGGGCAAGGGCACGCGCGTGGAGCTCGGCGCCGTCTATCGCCGGGCGGCGATCGAGGCCACCCGTGTCATGGGCCTGGACGTGGCCGGGGTGGACATGCTCGAATCGGTCGTGGGGCCGAAGGTGATCGAGATCAACGCCTCCCCCGGCTTCGAGGGGCTGGAGGCCGCCACCGGCGTGGACATCGCCGGCCTGCTGATCGAGCGCGTGGAGGCGCACGCGGCCCGCCGCGCGGAGCCTTCGCGAGGCTGATCCGGCGCCGTGGGGCCCCGCTGAGCGCGCCGCGCGCGTGGGCAGGCGGCCGCCAACCGCTCTCGATCGGCGGAGTCCTTCCGGAGCCGGCCCGCGTGACGCACCTCGCCCTGCCACTGACCGAGGCGGCGAACCGGCTTCCGCTCACGCTCCAGGTCACGATCGTGCGCGGCGCCCGCCCCGGACCTCGGCTGTTCCTGACCGCCGGCGTGCACGGCGACGAGCTCGAGGGCATGGCGATCGTGCGGCAGGTGATCTGCCGTGTGGATCCCGAGCGGCTGGCCGGCGACCTGGTCTGCGTGCCCCTCGTCAACGTGCCGGGCTTCCTGGCGCGCTCGCGCTACCTGCCCGACGGCTCCGACCTGAACCGCTTCTTCCCCGGCCGGGCCGACGGGAAACCGGCGGCGCGCCTCGCGCACCGTCTCCTGCGCGAGGTCGTGCTGGCCTGCGACTGCGGGATCGACTTCCACACCGCGGCCCGCAGCCGCGCGAACCTGCCGCACGTGCGCGCCGACGTCGGCCGGCCCGAGGTGCGCGCCCTGGCGCGCGCGTTCGGTTCGCGCGTCGTCGTCCAGCGGCGCGGCCATCCGCGCTCGCTGCGGCGGGTGGCCACGGAGGCGGGCGTGCCGACGATCGTCTTCGAGGGTGGCGAGACCGGGCGACTGCGACGGCGGATGACCGAGACGGGGCTCCGCGGCGTCGAGAACGCCCTCGTGCAGCTCGGCATGCTCGAGGCGCAGCGGCGGCGGCCGGCCTTTCGCGTCATCGTGCGCCGCAGCGTCTGGATCCGCGCCGAGCGCGGCGGGTTCGCGGAGCTGGCGGTCGCCCCCGGCGACCTGGTCTACGCGGGTGGCGAGATCGGGGTGCACCGGGACCCGCTGGGCCCCGACGCGTGGCCGATCCTCACGCCGGTCACCGGGCTGGTGCTCGGCGTCTCGCGCGATCCCGTGTGCGAGCCGGGATCGCCTCTCTGCCACGTCGTGCGCCTCGATCGGACGCTCGGGACGGTGGAGCGCCACTTGCAAGGGCCGCACGCGATCTGACCGGCGCCGCCCGCCGCTGTCGCGGGCCCATGCGCTCGTTGCTGCGCAAGCACCCCTCCTTCGCGCTCTTCGTCGCGCTGCTGCCCGGGCTCCTGTCGACGGCCTGGGGGGCGGTGGGAGCGGGCCTGGCGATCGAGCTCGCGCTTGCCGGCGTGCTGTGGCGGGCCGGCCGGGGCGCGCACGCCGGCGCGCTGACCGCGATGGCATGCCTCCTGATCTGGCGCGCGGCAACGGCGAGGGAGGACCGGCTGGCGGAGATCGCCGCGTGGCGCGCCGAACGCGCCGGTCCGCTCGCCGTGTCGGGGCGCGCCGAGGCGGTCGGCCCGGCGGGGAGCGGGCGCTCGCGCGTGCTGTTCCGGGTGAGCGGGACGGGGCGGTCGGGGAGCGCCCGGGTCCCGCGCAAGGGGTGGGTGCGGCTCTACGTCGAGCACGACGAGAGTGGCGCCGGTCCGGGTTCCGGGGCTCGCCCGGGCGTGCCGCCGCTCGGTCGAGCGGTCGTGGTGCAGGGCCGCTTCCGCCCCGCGGCAGCGGCGGAGAACCCCGGGAGCCTCGACTGGGGCGGGCTGCCGGGAGGGCCGCGCGTCCGCGGGTCGCTGTGGGTCGAGCGCTGGGCGAACCTCGCCGAACGCGGCCCGCCCCCGGTGCAGCGGCTGCGGGAGGCGCTCTCGGGACGCATCGCCGAGCTCTTCCCGCCGCTCTCGGGCGGGTTCATGCAGGCAGCGCTCTTCGGGGACCGCGAGGCGCTGTCGCCACGCCTGCGGGAAGTCTTCACGCGCACCGGCACCGGCCACATCATCGCCATCTCGGGGATGAACGTGGCGATCCTGGCCGGCATCGGCTGGGCGGCGCTGAGCCCGCTGGTCGCCTCCACGCGTCTCCGGCGCGTGATCCTGGCGGCGGGCCTCCTGCTGTACGTCCCCCTCGGGGGCTCCTCGCCCTCGGTAGGTCGGGCCGCCCTCATGGCGGTGGTGCTCCTGGCCGCGCAAGCCTCCGCGCGGCGCGTCCTGCTGCTGAACGCGCTCGGGGCGGCGGGCCTCGCACTCCTGCTGCTCCAGCCCGAGGCGCTCCTCGACCCTTCCTTCCAGCTCTCCTTCGGGGCGGTGCTCGGGCTCTCGATGCTTCCGGAGCTGCCGGGTCGGCGGCTGCTCGGGATCGGCGGGCACGCCGGCCCCTCGCCACCCGCCCATCCGCTGGCGGCGCCGGAGGCTCCACGGTCAGGCTCGGGACCCCCGCGCGAGGGTGGGGCGCGCCGGGGCGGGTGGCGCCCGGCGCGGGAGCTCGCGGCGGGTGCCGTCGACCTGTGCGTGGCGACGGCCGTCAGCCTGGCGGCGACGCTTCCGCTCACGCTGGCGTACTTCCGGCACTTTCCCGTGGTCTCGTTCGCGGCCAACCTCCTCGTCGTGCCCGCCCTCGGCGCGCTGACCGCCGGCGGCTTCGCAGCACTCCTCGGCTCGCTCGTGCTGCCGGGGCTGGGTCGGCTCTACGCGCGCGCCTGCGACCTGCTGCTGCTCTTCGTGTTCCGCGCGCTGGAGGCGTGCGCGCGGCCGGACTGGGCATGGTTGGGCGTTCCGGGATCGCGGGTCGAGCTCGCGGGGGGCGCGTTGATCGTCGCGGCGCTCGCGACTCTGGCGATGCGATGGCGCAGCGCGCGCCTGCCGGCCGCGCTCGCGGCGGCGGTGGCGGTGGTGATCGCGTTCGCCGGAGGGCGGGGGGTCTCGAGCCCGCGGCCGCTCGAGCTGGCGATGCTCTCGGTAGGGCAGGGAGACGCGCTCGTGCTCGCCCTGCCGGGCGGCGAGACGCTGCTCGTGGACGGCGGACCTGGAGACGCCGCGGAGGCGATCGTGGCCTTCCTGCACGAGCGTGGCGTGCGCCGCCTGGAGCGGGTGTTCTTCACGCATCCCGACGCCGACCACACCGGCGGTCTCGCCGGCGTGCTGGCCCGCGTCCCGGCGGACACCGTGCACGACGGCGGGCAATGGGGAGCGGGAGCTCCCTACCGCGAGCTCCTCGAAGCTTCCCATGCGGCCGGGGCGGGCTACCGCGCGCTCACGGCGGGTGAGCGGCTGCGCTTCGGGCCGGTGACGATCGACGTGCTGTGGCCCGCGGCGGCGGCCGGAGCCCGGGATCCCTACTGGGACGGGATCCGGACGAACGACGCCTCGCTGGTGCTGCTCGTCGGCTATCGGGACCTGCGCGTCCTCCTGACGGGGGACGTCGGCGCGGAGGTCGAGCGGCAGCTCGCCGCGGCGTACGGCGACTCCCTGCGCGCCGACGTGCTCAAGGTGGCGCACCACGGCAGCCGTTCCTCCTCGGCCCCCGAGCTCCTGGACCGGATCGGGGCGTGCGTCGCCCTGATCTCCGCCGGCCGCGACAACCGCTTCGGCCATCCCCATTCCGAGGTCCTCTCCCGGCTCGGGTCACGCACGACCATCCGGCGCACGGATCTCGAGGGAGCGCTGCTCCTCGGGAGCGACGGACGTCACTACGAGGTGCGCGGCTGGTCGAGCGGGACCGTGCAGCGGCAGAGGGCGGGAGCGGGACGCGCGGACGGCGCCGGCTGCGGGGAGCGCGCCGACTAGCGATCCACGATGTTGCCGATCAGGCGGTTGGTCGCGTGGAGCACCGCACGCGCCGCCCCGGCGGCGCTGTCGTCGGACGCCACGGCGATCCCGAGCAGCAGCCGCTCGTGGGCTTCGTGCTCCTGGAAGGCGACCTGGACCGCCACGACGCGGGTATCGAAGATCCGCAGCCAGCGCAGGCCCACCAACCGCAGCCGGTGCTCGCCCAGCACATTCGCGAGCGCCAGCAACGTCGCCTGGGCCACCACGCGCAGGTAGTTTTGCTCGTTGAAGGGGAGCTCGGCGCTCCCGCTCGAGCGGCTGCCGTCGGGCGTTTCGAGCACGACCTCCGCGAGACACGTGAACTCGTCCCGCTGCCGGCGCACGACCTCGGCCAGCCTCAGGCGCCGCTCTCGCGCGGCGGCACGAAGCTCCCCGCCGCCGTGCGACTCGGGTTGCGCAGAGGGCGGATGCGGCACGACGACTCGCTGTCGGGGGCGGCGTTGACCGGGAGCGGGCGCCGGGCGGGCGCCGGTGACTCCGGGTGCGGGCGGACCCAAGATAACGCGCGGAGGAGCAGCGTGAAGCGAGCATCTCCCGCGCCGGTCGTCGGCGCGCACGTACGTGGCGCGGACCCGCTGGCCGAGGCCGCCGCCGTCGGCGCGGCCTGCGTGCAGATCTTTCTGGGCGACCCGCAGTCCTGGCGCAAGGCGCCCCCCCGGCCGGACGCCGCCGCGCTGCGCCACTCACCGATCCCGGTGTACGTGCACGCCCCCTATCCGATCAACGTCGCCTCCCCGAACAACCGGGTGCGCGTGCCTTCGCGGCGGATCCTGCTGGACACCCTCGAGGGCGCCGCCGAGATCGGCGCCGCCGCCGTGATCGTCCACGCCGGTCACGCCGAGGACGGCGTCGAGCACGGCTTCGTGCGCTGGTGGAAGGTGTTCGAGGAGTTGCGGCCGCCCGTGCCGCTCCTCATCGAGAACACGGCCGGGGGCGTGAACGCGATGGGCCGCTCGGTCGAGACGCTGACGGATCTCTGGCGACGGCTGCAGGGAGCGCCGGTCGGCTTCTGCTTCGACACCTGCCACGCGCACGCCGCGGGGCAGGATCCGGTGGACATGGCGCATGCCGCCCGCGAGTCCCTCGGCGGGGTCGTCCTGGTGCACGCGAACAGCTCCCGCGACCCCTTCGGCAGCGGGCGCGATCGCCACGCGAACTTCGCGGCGGGCGAGATGGACCCCGACGCGATCGCGCGGGCGGTGGAGGCCTGCGGCGCCGCCGCGGCCATCTGCGAGACGCCGTGGGAGGGGATCGCCGCCGACGTCGCCTTCCTCCGGCGGCGGCTCGTTTGACAGTCCGCGCGGGCGCCGCGTAGCTTGCCCGATCCATGCACCCGCCCGCCCGCAGCCCGTCCCCTCTCCGCTCCCGGTGACCGACCTCCAGACCGGCGTCCTCCGTCAGCCCGGCGCCGCTCCGTCGCTCGAGGAGATCAACGCCCACATTCGCGAGGAGAGCGTCTTCGTGGGCGAGCTGCTCCAGGAGATCGGGCGCGTGATCGTGGGGCAACGGGCGATGGTCGACCGCCTGCTCGTCGGCCTCCTCTCCGACGGGCACGTGCTCCTGGAGGGCGTACCGGGCCTGGCGAAGACGCTCGCGGTGCGCACGCTCGCCGCGACCGTGCGCTGCGCGTTCCAGCGCATCCAGTTCACGCCCGACCTGCTGCCGGCGGACCTGATCGGCACGATGGTCTACAACCAGCGCACGGGCGAGTTCAACATCCAGAAGGGGCCGATCTTCACGAACATCCTGCTCGCCGACGAGATCAACCGGGCTCCGGCGAAGGTGCAGAGCGCCCTGCTCGAGGCCATGCAGGAGAAGCAGATCACGATCGGCGGCACGACCTTCCCGCTGACCGAGCCGTTCCTCGTGCTCGCCACTCAGAACCCGATCGAGCAGGAGGGGACCTACCCTCTCCCCGAGGCGCAGGTCGACCGGTTCATGCTGAAGCTCCTCGTCACGTATCCCGAGCGCGCCGAGGAGCGGGAGATGCTCGACCGAATGACGACGGGCCACGAGGCGGTCCCGCAGCCCGTCGTGGACGGTCCTCGCGTGTTGCGCGCGCGGCAGGTGGTGCACGACATCTACGTGGATCCCCGCATCAAGGAGTACGCGCTGGACCTCGTCCGCGCGACGCGTGACCCGGCGGCCATGCGGCTGCCGGAGCTCGCGCCGCTCATCGAGGTCGGGGCCTCGCCGCGCGCGGCGATCTTTCTCGTCCGCGCCGCAAAGGCCCACGCATTCCTCCAGGGTCGGGGTTACGTCACCCCCGACGACGTGAAGTCGCTGGGCTTCGACGTCCTGCGCCACCGCGTGCTGCTCACCTACGAGGCCGAGGCCGAGGAGGTGGAGGCCGACGAGCTCCTGCGCAAGGTCTTCGAGACGATCCCGGTTCCGTGAGCGCCGCCGCCGGCCGCGGACGGCCCGACCGGCGGGGCCGCGCGCTGGGAGGGGACCGCGTCGCGGGACTCTCCGAGATCCTGCGGCAGGTGCGGCTCCTCGAGATCCACACGCGGCGACTCGTGCGGGACGTCTTCGCCGGGGAGTACTCCAGCGTGTTCAAGGGGCTGGGCGTCGAGTTCGCCGACGTCCGCGAGTACCAGCCCGGCGACGACGTGCGCACGATCGACTGGAACGTGACGGCGCGCACGGGGTCTCCCCACGTGAAGCAGTTCGTGGAGGAGCGCGAGCTCACCGCCATGTTCCTCGTGGACCACAGCGCCTCGGGCGCGTTCGGGACCCGCCTGCGCACGAAGTCGATGCTGGCCGCCGAGGTCTGCGCGGTCCTCGCGATGACGGCCGCGAGGAACGGCGACCGCGTGGGCGCGGTGCTGTTCACCGATCGCGTGGAGCGAGTCATCCCCCCGAAGAAGACGAAGAAGCATGCGCTCCGCGTGCTGCGGGAGCTGCTCTCGTTCGAGCCGCGCGGGCGCGGCACCGATCTGGGCGCCGCCCTGGAGTACACGAACCGCATCCTCCGCCGGCGCGCGGTCCTGTTCCTCGTCACGGACTTCCTCGCCCGCGGCTACGAGCGCGTGCTCAAGGCCACGGCGGCGCGCCACGACGTGGTCGCGGTGCAGCTCACCGACCCGCGCGAGCGCGAGCTGCCCGACGTGGGGCTCCTGAATGTCGTCGATCCCGAGACGGGCGAATGGCGCGTGCTCGACACGAGCCACCGCTTCACGCGTCAGCGATTCGGCCACCGCGTGGCGGAGTTCGATCGCGATCTGGAGCGCTTCCTTCGCCGGCAGGGCGTGGACCTGGTCCGTCTGCGCACCGGGGAGACCTACGTGGAGCCGCTGCTCGCCTTCTTCCGCAAGCGCGAGCGGGCCCGGCGGCGATAGGCGTGGCCTCGCCGTCCTCCCGCTCCGGAGGCCGTACGGCGCTCACTGCCGTCGTCCTCCTCGCGCTGGCCACGCCGCCGGTTCCGGCCCAGGAGCCCCCCGGCGCATCCCGCTCGAGGGCTCGCCTGGAAGTCGGCGCCGACACGACGCGCGTCACGGTCGGGCAGGTCGTGACGCTGGAGGTCCGCGCCCGGCTGGCACCCGGTGACGTCCCTCTCGCACGCGCGGTCGCGCCGGCCGAGCCGCTGCCCGGGGGCGTACGCATCCTCGCGGCGGACAGCCTCGCGCCGGGCCCCGGCGGAGAGCTGAGGGGACGTGTGCGCCTGGCGTTCTTCCGGCCGGGCTCGACGGAGGTGCCCGCGCTCGCGCTCGCCTTCACTCCGGCGGCGGGAGGAGGCGAGCGCCGTCTGCGCAGCGCGCCGGTGCCCGTGACGGTCGTGTCGGTGCTTCCTCCGGGCGAGCAGGAGCTGCGCGACATCAAGGACCTCGTGCCCCTGGACGCGCGCGCGCCGTGGTGGCCGTGGCTCCTCGCCGCCGTGCTGGCGGCGGCCGCGGCCCTGGCGTTCTGGGCCTGGCGCAGGAGACGTCGCCGCACCCCTCGGGCGGCCGCGGCCGCGCCGACCGGCGCCCGGCCGACCCCCTACGAGGCGGCCCTCGAGCGCCTGGCCGCGATCGAGCGCCAGGGCTGGGCGGCACGCGGCGAGGTGGCGCCCCACTACGCGGAGACCGCGGACGTCCTGCGCCGCTATCTCGAGGAAGCCGAGGCCGTGCCGGCCCTGGAGCGCACCACGTCCGAGCTCGTCTGGGCGCTGCCGCCCCGGCTGACGGCGGACGGCGCACGTGACGAGTGCCGAGCCCTCTTCGAAGACGCCGACCTGGTGAAGTTCGCCCGGCTGCGGCCGGACGCGGGAGCCGCCGCGGGCTTCTCGGCGGACGCCAGGCGGCTGCTGGGGGCGTGGCACGCCGCGGGCCTGCGGGCGCGGGAGGCGGAGCGGATGGCAGCGGCCGCGGCGAGCGCGGAGGCGCAGCCGGGCACGCCCTTCGCCGGAGCCGCGGAATCGCCGGGGGCATGGGCGCCCCCGCCGGAGGCAGGCGACGCTGCGCTTCGCTGACCCCGAGTTCCTGCTCCTCCTGCCGGCGGCGCTGCTCTACCTGTGGCTGCGCTGGCCCGGGTCGCGCCGGCGGCCCACGGCCTTCCTCGGCTTCCCGGCGCTCCCGTTCCTGCGCGGGGCGCGGCGGGGACCACGCGTGCCGTGGCTGGGTGTCCCCGTGCTCCTGCGGAGTCTCGGAATGGCGCTCCTCGTGCTGGCGTTGGCTCGGCCGCAGGAGGCCCGCGGCGTGCGCGAGGTGACGGGAGAAGGGCTGAACATCCTCATCGCCCTGGACGTCTCGGGCAGCATGAAGGCCGAGGACTTCCGTCCGCGCAACCGGCTGTACGTGGCGAAGTCCGTCACCGGCGACTTCATCGCCAAGCGGAGGGGCGACCGCATCGGGCTCGTCGTCTTCGCGGGCAAGGCGTTCACGCAGGTTCCGCTCACCACGGACCAGGGGGTGCTCCTCAGCATGCTGCGGCGGGTCCGGATCGGCATGCTTCCCGACGGCACCGCGATCGGAACGGCTCTCGCCACGGCCCTCAACCACGTCAAGGACGTCCCGGCGCGCAGCAGCGTCGTGATCCTGATCACCGACGGCGTGAACAACACCGGCCGCCTGGACCCGGTGACCGCCGCGGACGCCGCCGAAGCGCTCGGCGTGCGCGTCTACACGATCGGCGTGGGCACGCACGGCACGGCCCCCTTCCTCGTGGAGGACCCGATCCTGGGCCGGCGCTATCTCGAGCTGCCGGTCACGATCGACGAGGGCGTGCTGCGGGCCATCGCGAACGAGACCGGGGGCCGTTACTTCCGCGCGGCCGACCCGCGCGCGCTGGCGGAGATCCTGGACGAGATCGACCGGCTGGAGAAGACCGAGATCCGGGTCCGCGAGACGGTCAACTACCGGGAGCGCTTCCCGGTGTTCCTCAGCCCCGCGCTGGCACTGATCGGCATCGAGCTGCTGCTCGGCCTCACGCTGCTGCGCACGCTGCCCTGAGGCCCATGGATTTCGCCGAGCCGCTCCTCCTGATCCCGCTCGCCTTGTGGCTCCTGCTCGCGCCTGCCGCCCTGGCACTCGCGGAGCGGCGGCGCCGGCGGGACCTGGCTGCCTTCGGCGACGTGGCCCTGCTCGGGCGCGCCTCGGCGCTGCCGCGTGCCCGCGGCAGGATCCTCGCGCAGGCGCTCGCGGTGACCGCCGTCGGACTGGCGCTGCTGGCCCTCGCGCGCCCGCGCTTGGGTGAGAAGCCGCTCGTGCTCACCCGCACCGGCCGCGACGTGGCCTTCGTGCTGGACCTTTCGCGCTCGATGCTCGCGGAGGACGTCCGTCCCTCGCGACTCGAGGCGGCGAAGCACGCCGCTCGCGAGGTGCTGGAAGCCTCGCCGGGGGACCGCGTCGCGCTCGTGATCTTCGGCGGAAGCGCCTTCCTGCAGGTCCCCCTCACGCTCGACCGCGCGGCGTTCGAGCTGTTCCTCGAGGCCGCCGGCGTCGACGACGTCTCGGATCCCGGGACGAACCTGGCCGTCGCACTCGCCACCGCGGCCGAGGCCTTCGGCGAGGACAGCGAGCGGCGCTACCGGGCGGCCGTCGTCCTGTCCGACGGCGAGGGGCTCGAGGGCGAGGTCGGGGGTGCCATCCGGGTGCTCCGCGAGGCAGGGATCCGCACCTTCGCGCTGGGGCTGGGCACGGAGCAGGGCGCGCCGATCCCTTCGCGCGTGGGCGAGCGCCTGCTGGGCTACCATCGCGACGCCGCGGGAGAGGTGGTCGTCACTCGCCTCGAGGCCGCCACACTCGAGCGGGTGGCGCGTGAGACGGGGGGGACGTACCGGAGCTGGGACGGCGGCAGGGGGGCGCGCCGCCTGGCGCTCGACCTCGCACAGCTCGAGAGCCGCGAGATCTCGTCGCGCACGTTCACCCAGCTGGCCGAGCGCTACCAGTGGCCGCTCGCCCTGGCCCTCGCGGCGCTGCTCCTCGAGTGGGTCGTCGCCTGGCGGGCCCGGCCCGCGGCGGCGGTACTCGCCCTGCTCGTCCCGGTGCTGCTCGAGGGGCAGCAGCCATCGGAAGGCGAGCGCCTCTACCACGCGGGGGACTTCGCCGCCGCGTACGAAGCGTTCCGCGCCCAGGCCGAGGGCGAGGACCCGGATCCCGCCCTCACGTACGACACGGGGAATGCGCTCTACCGTCTCGGCCGATACGACGCGGCCGCGGCGAGCTATCGCGACGCGCTGGGGGGCGGCCACGAGCTACGCCATCGGGCTTCCTACAATCTCGGGAACGCGTTCTTCAAGTCGGCCGAGGATTCGGAGAATCCGCGCGAGGGACTCCGTCGCGCGATCTCGGCCTATGAGGAGGCGCTGGTGCTGAACCCCGACGACGAGGCCGCCAAGTGGAACCTGGAGCTGGCGCTCCGCAGGCTGGACGAGGAGGAGGAGCGGCGCAGCCCCTCCGCGGGCGGAGGCGGTGGTGGTGGCGGAGGAGGGGACGGGGGGGACGATCGGCCGCAGGATGGTGGCGAGGAGCCCGACGAGCGCGGGCCGGGGCAGCCTCCACCCGGCGCGCAGCCGCAGGGACCCGAGCCAGGTGAAGGGGAGGCGCGCGCTGCAAGTGCGGGATCGCTGACCGAGGAGCAGGCGCGGCAGCTCCTGCAGGCGATCGAGGACGAGGAGGGCGAGGCGCTCCAGGGGCGCAACGAGGGCCGGAGGCGGCTCGAGACCGGGAGGAACGACTGGTGAAGAGCGGCCGGATCGTCCTCGGGGCGCTGCTCCTGGCGGCGGCCGCCGCGGAGGCGCAGGTGGACGTCCAGGCCTCCGTCAGCCGCGACACGATCGCGCTGAACGAGTCCGTCGAGTACCGGGTCAGCGTCACCGGCGCCGGTCTGCGGGAAGTCGAGGAGCCGCGGCTCGGGCTCCCCCTCGGCCTGACCCTGTTCGGCCGCAGCCGGAGCTCGGAGGTCTCGATCGTGAACGGCGGAGCCACGCGCCGGACGACCTTCACCCTCGTCTATCGCCCCTTTCGCGTCGGCCGAACGATCATCGGACCGGCGACCATTCGCGCGGGCGGAGACGTGCTGCGCGTGCCACCGGTGGATCTGGAGGTCGTCGCCGAGCGTCCGCCGGGAGCCGGCGGAGTGCCTTCGCTCGGCGTAGGGCCGGCGGCGCCGCCTCTGGGCGCGCTGCTGCCTCCGCCGTTCCCCGAGGCTGATGTGGACTCGACTCTTCCGCCGGCGCTCGCCGGCGCGCGCGAGCTGCCTGCGGTGTTCGTCACGAATCGCCTCGACAAGGACGAGGCCTACGTCGGCGAGCAGGTGGTGCTGACGTTCGCCTTCTACCAGAGTCCCCGGGCGATGGTGCTCGACCAGCCGAACTACGCCTCCGCGAAGACCCCCGGCTTCTGGACCCAGGACTTCAACCGCGAGCCCGAGATCGCCCGCGAGTTCGTCGGCGGCGAGCCGTTCACGATCCAGCGCTTCCACTACGCGCTCTTCCCGCTGACCCCGGGGAAGAAGGACATCGCCCCCGCCACGCTCACCCTCACGCTGCGCAACCCGGTGTCGTTCCTCGATCGTGGCCGGACGCGCACGCTCTCGGGCGACACGCTGACGCTCCGCGTGAAGCCGCTCCCGGCCGAGGAACGCCCCGACGACTTCTCGGGCGCGGTCGGCAGGTACCGGCTGTCCGCGCGCGTGGAGCCGCGGGACCCCGAGCGGGACGCTCCGGTCACGCTGGTGGTGACGGTGGCCGGAGAGGGCAACCTCGCGACGCTCTCGCCGCCGCGCCTGGAGACGATCGAGGGAATCAAGGCCTTCGATCCGGAGGTGCGCATCCGCACGTCCGGGCGGGGGCTGACGATCGGCGGCGAGAAGGAGTTCCGCTACCTGCTCGTGCCGCAGCGCGCGGGCGCGGTCGACCTCGGCGGCGCGTCGCTCTCCTTCTTCGACCCCGAGGCGGGAGAGTACACCCGGGCCATCGCCGACCTGGGTGCTCTCGCGGTGCGTCCTCCCGCGGGGTACGACCCCGCGAATCGCGGATCGGGGGAGACGATGCTGGCCGGGATCCGGCGCGGGGAGGTGGGAGACGCCACGGCCCTGCGCGTGGGCTCCACGGCGTTCTGGGCCCTCCTGGCGTTTCCGCTGGTCGGCCTCGGATTGCTCGCGCGCCTGCGGCGCCGACCCGCGCCCCCTCGCCGGCGTGCCGCGGAGCCACGCTTTCCCGATCCCGAGCGGCTCCGCGAGTTGCCCCACGCCGCGGGAGTTCTGCAGCTCGAGCGTGAGCTGGTCTCCTGGCTCGAGGCCCGCCACGGGCTCGTGCTGTCGGGTCAGTCGGTCGGCGGACGGGAGCGGGCGCTGCGCACAGCCGGGGTTCCGGCCGAGACCGCCGCCGCGGCGGGGCGCGCGCTGCGAGCCCTCGAGTCCGCTGCGTTCGCGCCGCCGGGAGCCGGCGCAGCCGCCCTGGCAGAGGCGCTGGAGGCGCTGCGCGCGCTGCGTGCGGCCGAGCACCCCGGTCGGCCGCGCGCCTGGCGGCGACCCCGCGTCGCGCTTCGGTGAGGTCGCAGCCGCGCCGCGGGTCCGTCGCCGGCTGCCTCCTGGCAGCCACGCTCGCGGCGCTGCTGACGCTCGCGCCGGCATCGCGCGCAGCCTCGCAGACCCCCGCGGAGGATGCGCAGGCGGCGTTCGATCGCGCGAACGCGCTCTACGACCGGGGGGACTTCGACGCGGCGGAAGCACTCTACGTGCGCGTGCTCCGCGCCGCGCCGTGGAGCGTCCCCGCGCGCTACAACCTGGCCAACGCGCTCGCCCGGCAGGGGCGCACCGCCGAGGCGCTCCGCCACTATCTGGGCGTCCTGCGCAGGTCTCCGCGGGACGCGGCTGCCCGTCACAACGCGGAGCTCGCGCGGACGCGACTGGAGGCCGCGATGCCGGCCGGAGGGACGGCCGTCATCGCCGGCCCCGCGCGCGCGCCGCTGTCGTGGGTGTCGCCCGCGGAGCGGGCATGGGGCGCCCTCGGCGCGATGTACCTGCTGGCCGCTCTGGCGGCCGCGGCTCTGTTGCGGCCGCGCCTGCGTCCCGTGGCGGCGGGCGCAGCCCTCCTTATCTTGGTCGCGGCCGCGGGGTTCGGCGTGGCGGCCGTGCGGGCCGCGCTGGCTCGCGCCGATGCGCTCGTGACCGGCTCCGAAGCCGTCGCTCGCGCGGGCCCCTCGCCGGACGGTCCCGCCGTGCTCGCCCTTCCCGCCGGCGCCGCGCTGCGTCTGCGGGAACGCCGCGACGGCTGGGTCTTCGCGTCCCTCCCCAACGGCCTCTCGGGCTGGGTGCCCGCAGCGGACCTCGCCCCGGTGCCCTGAGGGGCCCCCGCGGGGCGGAGGCCCTGCGCGGGCCCGCACATCGCATCGCTTCCGGAACCAAGGAGAGGCGCGCCGCGTGGCCACCGTGCGCAGGCTCGAGGAGACGTTGATCGATCGCATCGCGGCCGGCGAGGTCGTAGAGCGGCCGGCGTCGGTGGTGAAGGAGCTCGTCGAGAACGCGCTCGACGCCGGGGCTTCACGCGTCGAGATCGAGCTCGAGGGGTCCGGCAAGCGGCTCGTTGCGGTGAGCGATGACGGCGAGGGCATGCTCCCCGACGACGCGCGGCTCGCGCTCGAGCGCCACGCCACGAGCAAGCTCCGCCGTGCGGAGGACCTCGACGCGATCGCGACGCTGGGCTTCCGCGGCGAGGCGCTCCCGGCGATCGCCTCGGTCTCGCGCTTCGAGCTCACGAGCGCCGCCCGAGGCTCGACGGCGGGGACCCGGCTGGTCCTCGACGGGGGCGGCGTGCCGCGCGCGGAAGAGGCGGCCCGCGGACCGGGAACGAGCGTGCTCGTGCGCGAGCTGTTCTTCGCCACTCCCGGTCGGCGCAAGTTCCTCAAGAGCGATGCGACCGAGCTGCGCCGGATCCTCGACGTGATCGTGCAGGCCGGCCTCGCCAATCCCGCCGTCGCCTTCCAGGTGCGCGCGGCCGGACGGCGACTGCTCGGGCTCTCGGGCGGCGGCGACGTGGACGGCCGCCTGGCGGAGCTCTACGGCTCGGAATACGCGGAGGACCTGGTGGCCGTAGCGGCGGAGGCGGGCGCCCTCCGGCTGCACGGCCGTGTGCAGCGACCGGCGTCGAGCGGCCATGGTCAGCGGCGGCAGCTCCTGTTCGTGAACGGCCGGCCGGTGCAGGACCGGGCCCTGACGCAGGCGGCACTCCGCGGCTACGTCTCGACCCTCGCCCCCGGCGTCTTCCCGCACTTCTTCCTGTTCCTGACCGTGCCCGCCTCTGCCGTGGACGTGAACGTGCACCCCGCGAAGCGCGAGGTGCGCTTCCGGGAACCCGACTCGCTGTTCGGATTCGTGCAGACCGCCGTCCGCGAGGCGCTCGCGGGGCTGGACGCCGCGCCCGGCTTGAGGCGCAGCCGGGGCTTCCGTCGCCTGACGGCGGCCAACGGAGGCCTCGCCGCACACGAGAGCCGCGGGTCCCAGGGCGTCGAGCCCGAATCTCGCGCGGCCGCCGGTGCGGCACTGGGCGCCGCGACCCCGGACCAGCTCGGGCTCTTCCTGAATGCGCGCATCCGGCGGACGGCGGGGGGCGCGCAAGGCGACCCCGGCCCGGCGCGGCTGTGGCAGCTCCACGACACCTTCATCCTGGCCCAGACGGGCACCGGGCTGGCGATCATCGACCAGCACTCCGCACACGAGCGGGTGCTGTACGAGGCGATCCTCGCCGCGTTCGAGCGCGACCGGTCCGACGCGCAGGAGCTCGTATTCCCCCGCACGTACCACCTGGGTCCCGCGGAATGGAGCGCGTGGCAGGAGAACCGCGGCCTCCTCGAGAGTCTCGGCTTCCGCATCGAGCCCTTCGGCGAGAGCACGGTGGCGCTGCGCGCGGTGCCGGTGCTCGGCGCGCGCTTCCAGCCGGAGCACGCGTTCCTCGAGATCCTGGGCGACCTCGGTGGTTTCAGACGGGGCGAGGGCAGCCAGCACCGCCGCCTGGCGCAGTCGCTGGCCTGCCGGGGGGCGATCAAGGCCGGAGAGCGGCTCGGACCCGAGGAGATGGACCGGCTCTTCCGTGACTTGCTCGCGACCGGCCTTGCCAGCGCCGACGTGCACGGCCGCCCGGCCGTGGTGCAGGTCCGCCTGGAGGACCTCGTGCGCCGTTTCGAGCGTGGCTGAGGCCGCGCCGGGGGGCCGGCTCCTCGATCCGCGCGTGCTGGTGCTGGCGGGCCCCACCGCCGCCGGCAAGACGGAGCTCGCAGCGCGGCTGGCGGAAGCCGTGGGCGGCGCCGTGGTCTCGGCGGACGCCCGCCAGGTGTTTCGAGGCCTGTCGGTGGGAACCGCGCAGCCCGACGCCGCCACCCGCGCCCGCGCCCCGCACTTCCTCGTGGGCTTCCTGTCTCCCGCTGCCGAGTACAGCGCCGGCCTCTTCGGCGAGGACGCCCGCCGAGTGCTGGCGGCGCTCCGCGCGCGTGGCGTCCCGACGGTGGTCTGCGGGGGCACCGGCCTGTACCTGCGCGCCCTGCTGGAGGGCGCACCCGGGCCGGGCGGCGGGCTGCCGCCGCACGTGGACCCTCCCGAGCTCCGCCGCCGCCGCCGTGCGGTCCTCGCCGCCCGATGGCGGGAAGAGGGGCCGCAGGCGCTGCACGCGGAGCTCGCCGGCCTGGACCCCCTACTCGGGGCGCGGCTGCACCCGATCGACCGGCAGCGCGTCCTGCGGGCGCTGGAGTTCCGGGAGGAGCACGGGGTGCCGCTCTCGGGGGTCTGGAAGCGGCCGCGGCCGGCGGCCCCGGGTTCCGGGCCACTGCGCTTCCGCCTGGAAGTGCCCGTCGCCGAGCTGGAGCGCCGCATCACGGTCCGGCTCGAGAGCATGCTCGAGAGCGGCTGGGTGGAGGAAGCGCGCGCGCTCTTCGAGCGCTTCGGCGGCGCCGGGACCCGCGCCCTGGACGCGCTCGGGTATCCGGAGCTGTTCGCGGTCTTCCGCGGCGAGCGGACGCTCCCCGAGGCGCTCGAGGTCACGCGGCTGCGCACGCGGCGCTACGCGAAGCGGCAGCGCACGTGGTTCCGGAATCAGGATGGCTTCACACCGGTGCCCGACGAGGGGGACGCCTTCGAGCGGCTGCTCGCGGCATGGAGGGAACGGCTCGCGTGACGGGGCTCGAGGCGCTGGTCCTCGGAGTGCTCCAGGGCCTGACGGAGTTCCTCCCCGTGAGCAGCAAGGGACACCTCGTGATGGGCCAGACGCTGCTGGGCGTACAGCTGGAGTCCCTCACCTTCGAGATCCTCGTTCACGTCGCGACGCTGAGCGCCGTGGTGGTCGTCTACCGCGGGCGGTTGCTGCGCATCGTACGCGAGCGCGACTTCTCCTACGTGCTGAAGCTCGCCGGGGCGTGCGTGCCGGTGGGCGTCCTGGGCCTGCTCCTCAAGGAGCGCGTCGAGGCGATCTTCCACGACCCCGCGGTGACCGGCTTCGGGCTCCTCTTCACGGGGTGCGTCCTCTTCGGGCTGCGCTTTCTGCCGCCCGCGCAGCGGGAGCAGCCCACCTGGCTCGGCGCCCTGCTGATCGGGCTGGCGCAGACGCTGGCACTCCTGCCCGGCGTGTCGCGCTCCGGCATGACGATCTCGGCGGCCCTGGCGGTGGGGCTCTCGGGAGCGGCCGCGGCGGAGTTCTCCTTCCTCCTCTCGATCCCCGTGATCCTCGGCGCGGCCGGGCTCCAGGCCCTCACGGCCCCCCTCGAGGCGGACCTCGGCGCGCGGGCCCTGACCATCGCCTTCTGCGCGGCCTTCGCGGCCGGGATCGTGGCCCTGTACGCGGTCTACCACGTGCTGCGCGGGCAGCGCTTCAGCGACTTCGCGTGGTATTGCTGGCCGGCGGGGGGGGCCTTCCTCCTCTATCTGACGCTGCGGTGAGGGACGTCCCTCGCAGCGGCCTGGCGGAGGCGCCGCCGTTCGGCGCGGCCACGCGCGAGATGCTCGAGGCGGCCCTGCGGGAGGACGTGGGTGCGGGGGACGTGACCACCTCGCTCACCGTCGCGCCGCGCACGCGCGGCCGCGCGGTGGTGCTGACGCGTGAGGCCGGGATCCTGAGCGGCGGAGCGGCCGCGGCGTGGATCTTTCATCGCGTGGAGCCCGAGCTACACGTCGAGCCGGCGGTGCCGGAGGGGGGAGGCTTCGAGCCCGGAGACACGCTGCTCCGCGTTCGCGGTCCTCTGCGCGGCATCCTCACCGCCGAGCGCACGGCGCTGAACGTGCTGCAGCGGCTGAGCGGCGTGGCGACCCTGACGCGGCGCTACGTGGAGGCGGTGCGGGGCACGGGGGCGAGCATCCTGGACACGCGCAAGACGACCCCCGGCTGGCGCGAGCTGGAGCGGGCGGCGGTGCGTGCCGGCGGCGGCGGCAATCACCGTCTGGGTCTCTGGGACGCCGTGCTCGTGAAGGAGAATCACGTCCGGGCCGCCGGCGGCGTTCGAAGCGCCTGGCGGGCCGTGGCCGAGACGGTGGGCGCTCCCGGTGGAGAGCGCGATCTCGCGTTCGCCGAGATCGAGGTGCGAAACCTCTCCGAGCTCGAGGAAGCGCTCGATGCCGGCGCGCGCCTGCTCCTGCTCGACAACTTCGACCCGGCCGGCCTCGAAGGCGCGGTTCGTCGCGCGCGCTCCCTGGCGCCCGACGCCGTCCTCGAGGCCTCCGGCGGCGTCACGCTCGAGACGGTAGGCGCGGTCGCGGCCGCGGGCGTGGACCGGATCTCGGTGGGGGCGCTGACGCACGGAGCGCGCGCGGTGGATATGACCCTCCTCGTCGAGGAGACGGAACCGCCGCAAGAGGGTGCGGCGTGACCCCTTCGGTGGCTCTGGGCGAGCGTCTGCGGCGGGCTCCGCGGGTGGACTCGACGATGCGCTGGGCACGCGACGCCGTGGCGAGCGGCGAAGCGGGCCCGGGATGCGTGTTCCTCGCGGACGAGCAGACGGACGGCCGGGGGCGTCGCGGGCGGGCCTGGGTCTCGCCGGCCGGGAGGGGCCTCTACGTCACCGCCGTGCTTCCGGGCAGCCTGGCCGCGCCCTCGCTCACGCTCGTCGGGGCGCTCGCCGTCGCCGAGACGGTGGCGGATCGCTGCGGGATCGAGACACGCGTGAAGTGGCCGAACGACCTGGTCGCCGGCCGCCTCAAGTGGGGCGGGCTGCTGGCCGAGGTGATCCCCTCCCCGACCGGAGAGGTCGTCCTGCTGGGCCTCGGTCTCAACGTGAGTCATTCCGTCGAGGACCTGGGCGCCGATCTGGCGGAGAGCGCGACCAGCCTGGCCCTCCTGACGGGGATGGAGGTGGATCGCGAGCGGCTCCTCACCGACGTGCTCGAGCGCCTGAGCGCGCGGCTGGCGCCCTTCCAGCTGGGTGGTTTCGAGGCCGTCGCCGCGCAGTTCGCTCGGTACTCCTCCTTCGCACCGGGCGACAGGCTCGAGCTCGAAATGGGTGGCTCGACGAGAGCGGCGACCTTCCGCGGCCTGGACGGGGAGGGCCGGCTGCTGCTCGAGGGCGAGCCCGCTCCGGTGGCGAGCGCGACGTTGACGCGGGTCCGAAAGGCGGTGCGGCCGTGATCCTGCTGGTGGACGTGGGGAACACCGAGACCGTACTGGGCGTCTGGCACGACGGGACGCTCTCGCGCCGACTGCGCATCGAGAGCCGTTCGGGGCCCACGCCGGATCAGCTCGGGGCCGAGCTGGAGCGCTTGCTCCGTGAGGTGGGAGGCCGCCCCGGAGGCTTCGCGGGGGGGATGGTCGCCTCGGTCGTGCCGCCGCTGACGGATGCCGTGCTCGAGGCCGCGTGGACCTACCTGGGCGTGCAGCTCGTGCGGATCGGCTCCCTGGATTGCCTGGGGATCGAGCTCCGGGTGGACGAGCCAGCGAGCGTGGGCGAGGACCGCATCGCGAACACGCTCGCGGTGGCACGGCTCCATCGCCGGGACGCCGTGGTCGTGGACCTCGGCACGGCCACGACGTTCGACGTGATCAGCGCCGAAGGCCACTTCCTCGGCGGGGTGATCGCTCCCGGGCTCCGCACGGGCGCCGAGGAGCTGTTCCGGAAGACCGCGCTGCTGCCCCGCGTGGGCCTGGCTCGGCCGGCGCGCGTGATCGGGCGCACGACGGCCGAGTGCATCCAGGCGGGCGTCTATCTCGGCGCGGTGGCGATGATCGAGGGAATGCTCGAGAGGATCCGCGAGGAGTGGGGGAGGGGCGACGTGCTGGTCATCGCCACGGGCGGGCTCTCGCCGCTCCTCCGGGGAGCTTCCCCCGCCATTCACGTGATCGACGAGCTCCTCACGCTGCGCGGCCTGGTCGAAGCCTGGCGCAGCGGGCCGGGCAGGGAGCGCATCGAGGCGTCCAGCCCCTGAGCCGCACTCGCCGGGCGCCGCGCCTGGCGCTGATTCCATTCCACCCGGGCCAGCGCGTTCAAGACACCCAGGGCCGGCACGCCCCAGCTTGGAGCGGCCCCGAACGATCCACCGCCCTGGCGGGGAGGCGTTCGGGGCCGCCGAGCCGCGCGGCGCCGCCGTCCGAGGGGTCTGCCCCGGGCCGCGGCCGCCCGAGCGACCAGCGGTGAGCGTCCGCGTGCCCGGCTTCCCTCCCGCCCCTGCGCCCCCCTTGCATCCGGGCCGTCGCCCCCTATATTCGGGATCGCGATTAGCACTCCCACGAGAGGAGTGCTAACAACGCCATGGACGCCAGTCCCGAACAACCCTACCAAGTTTCACCGCCACAAGGAGTTGTAAAGATGGCTGACCTGAAGCCCCTGGCCGATCGGGTGATCGTCAAGGCGCTCGAAGAGAAAGAGAAGAAGCGCGGCGGCATCATCATCCCCGACACGGCCAAGGAGAAGCCGCAGGAAGGCGAGGTGATCGCCGTGGGTCCCGGCAAGTTCAGCGAGACCGGCGAGCGCATCAAGCCGGAGGTCAAGAAGGGCGACCGTGTGCTCTACGGGAAGTACTCGGGCACCGAGGTCACGGTGGACGGGAACGAGTACCTGATCCTCCGCGAGAGCGACATCCTCGCGACGTACTAGCCGCAGGACCGGACGAGGGGCGCAACGACACTTCATCCGTAACTCGCACACGAGAACACCAGGAGAATCCGCGAACATGTCCAAGGAACTGAAATACGACGTGAATGCCCGGGCCGCGCTCAAGCGGGGCATCGACAAGCTCGCCGACGCCGTGAAGGTGACGTTGGGCCCGAAGGGCCGGAACGTCGTCATCGACAAGAAGTTCGGCTCGCCGACCGTCACCAAGGACGGCGTGACGGTGGCCAAGGAGATCGAGCTCGAGGACGCCGTCGAGAACATGGGCGCCCAGATGGTCAAGGAGGTCGCCTCCAAGACCAGCGACATCGCCGGCGACGGCACAACGACGGCGACGGTGCTCGCGCAGGCGATCTTCCGCGAGGGGCTGAAGAACGTCACGGCCGGCGTGAACCCGATGTCGCTGAAGCGCGGCATCGAGCGGGCGGTGGCCGAGGTCGTCGAGGACCTGAAGAGGCAGTCCACGCCGACCAAGGGCAAGACCGAGATCGCGCAGGTGGGCACGATCTCGGCGAACAACGACAAGGAGATCGGCAACCTGATCGCCGACGCCATGGAGAAGGTGGGCAAGGACGGCGTCATCACGGTCGAGGAGGCGAAGGGCCTCGAGACGACCCTCGAGACCGTGGACGGCATGCAGTTCGACCGTGGCTACCTCTCGCCCTACTTCGTCACCGACCCCGACAAGATGGAGGCGGTGCTCGACGATCCGCTGATCCTCATCCACGACAAGAAGATCAGCACCATGAAGGACCTGCTGCCGGTGCTCGAGAAGACGGCGCAGGGCGGCAAGTCGCTCCTCGTGATCGCCGAGGACGTCGAGGGCGAGGCCCTCGCCACGCTGGTGGTCAACAAGATCCGCGGCACGCTGCGCGTCTGCGCGGTGAAGGCGCCGGGCTTCGGTGACCGCCGCAAGGCCATGCTGCAGGACATCTCGACCCTCACGGGCGGCAACGTGATCTCCGAGGAGGTCGGCTTCAAGCTCGAGAACGCCGTCCTCTCCGACCTGGGACGCGCGAAGCGGGTCGTCATCGACAAGGACAACACGACGATCGTCGACGGCGACGGCAAGCGCGCGGACATCGAGGGCCGGATCAAGCAGATCCGCCAGCAGGTCGAGACCACGACGTCGGACTACGACAAGGAGAAGCTGCAGGAGCGGCTCGCGAAGCTCGCCGGCGGCGTGGCGGTGATCAACGTCGGGGCGGCGACCGAGACCGAGATGAAGGAGAAGAAGGCCCGCGTCGAGGACGCGCTGCACGCGACGCGCGCGGCCGTGGAGGAGGGCATCGTGCCGGGCGGCGGCGTGGCGCTGCTGCGCGCGGCCCGGACCCTCGAGGGCTTCAAGCTCGAGCACGAGGACGAGCAGATCGGCGTCGAGATCGTGCGCAAGGCGCTGGCCGAGCCCACCAAGTGGATCGTCCAGAACGCCGGAGCCGAGGGCGCGGTGATCGTCGAGCGGCTCTCCAAGGAGAAGGACAAGAACATCGGCTTCAACGCCGAGACGATGGAGTACGAGAACCTGCTCTAGGCGGGCGTCATCGACCCCACGAAGGTCACGCGCACCGCGCTGCAGAACGCCGCCTCCATCGCGGGCCTGTTGCTGACGACCGAGGCGGTCATCACGGAGAAGCCCGAGGACAAGGAGAAGACGCCGGCGATGCCCGGCGGCGGCATGGGCGACATGTACTAGTCGCTCGTCGCGACCTCTCGCCGCCGGCTGCGCCGGGGTGGGATCGGGACGTGGAAAGGCCCCTCGCGAGAGGGGCCTTTCCCATTGCGTTCCGGGTGAGCGTCGCGGGGGGCGGGCTGGCGTGCCGGCACCTTCCGGCACGCTGCGTCCCCGCTCACTCCGTCGGACGGTCCGGGCGCAGCTCGGTGGGGTGGCGGCCGCGGCCGGCGGTGGCGGCGAGGAGCGAGATGGGATCGACGCGGGCGCCGTTCAGGTGCACGGCCCAGTGCAGGTGGGGCCCGGTGACCCGTCCCGTGGCGCCGACCCGGCCGATCAGCTGGCCGCGCTCGACGCGGTCGCCCGGCACGACCGAGCGCGCGGAGAGATGGTTGTAGACGGTGAAGAGGCCGAGCCCGTGGTCCAGCACGACCGTCTTGCCCGCGAAGTAGAGCGTGTCGACGAGCACGACGATGCCCTCGTTCGAGGCGAAGACGCCCGTCCCCTCGGCTCCGCGCAGGTCCATGCCGGAGTGGGGAGCGGACGGCCGGCCGTTCAGGACGCGGCGCGCCCCGAAGCCACCGCCGGCGGCGCCCGGGATCGGGGAGACGAAGGCACCGTGCCACAGTCGCTCGGGGACGCTGCTGCCGAGCGTCTCGTGCATCAGCCGCCGCTCCCTCTCGATGCGCGCGAGACTCGCCGGGTCCGGCGTGACCATCCCGCGGGGAAGGCTCAGTCGCTGGGTTGCGAACTGGCGCGGCTCCAGCGTCAGGAACGTCGTGCCGCGGGCGGCCGCGGCGCCGGGCCCCAGTCGGGCCGTCCACCCCAGCTCGGCCGT
This sequence comes from Gemmatimonadota bacterium, assembly GCA_046262075.1. Classification (GTDB taxonomy): domain Bacteria; phylum Gemmatimonadota; class Gemmatimonadetes; order JACCXV01; family JACCXV01; genus JBHENL01. The sequence goes on along the minus strand of JBHENL010000242.1, from coordinate 294 downwards.
GCCGGGATCGGCGCGGAGGTCGATCCCCACCAGCGCGCCCATCCGCCAGGGCTGGAGCGCGCGCGGCTCCGTGGAGTCGGCCGCCGCGCTGGGGGTGGAGCCGGGGAGCGGAAAGAAGGGGATCGGCACGGCCCCGAGGCGCGCGCGGAAGAACGCCGGCGGACCATCGCAGGTTGCCAGGACGAAGGCGACGTCCCCCGGCTGATACGCCGTCAGGTCCGTCTCGAGCATGCACCCCGCCACGCCGCTTCCGGTGGAGAAGGGCGAGAGGAACGACGCGAGGAGCAGGAGGAG
>JBHENL010000241.1:0-5146 GCA_046262075.1 Gemmatimonadota bacterium | reverse complement strand
TGCGGCCAGCGGCCGGTGAAGAGGCTGCCGTGCGACGGCAGCGTCCAGGGCGCGGTGGCGATGGCCCAGTCGAAGCGCACGCCGGCCTCGGCGATGCGCGAGAGGTGCGGCGTCGTCGCGCGCGCGTAACCGTAGAGGCTCATGCTCGGGGCGCGCACCGTGTCCAGGACGATGAGCAGGACGTTCGGCGCGCCGGGTGGCGCCGCCGGAAGCGCCGCCTCGGCGCGCCGCTCCCTCAGCTGCTGCCAGCCCGTGAGCGCCGCGCCCGCCACCGCCACGGCGAGGAGCATGATGGCGGCGCTCCCGCGCGCCCGGCGCAGGATCGCTTCAGGGTGGCGACTCAGGAGCCGGGAGATCTGGATCGCGAAGCCCGCCGCCAGCAGGAGGAGGGCGATGGAGTGCACGCGTACGCTCAGGAGGAGCAGGGCGAGGCAGCCGGCGAAGGCCAGGACCGCCGCCACGTTCCGAAAGGTCGCCAGCCTCGGCCGCAGTACGGCGAGACACGCGAGCCCCATGCCCAGGGCGGTGAAGAGGAGCAGGTTGGCCAGCGGCGTCATCCACGGGAAGTCACGGCTCAACCGCAGGACCTCGCCGAAGAGCAGCTTCCGGCCGCCCTGGATCAGGACCTCGGTCCAGCCGGTGACGAGTCCGAACCAGATGGCCAGCAGCAGGATCTGGCCCAATCCGAGGACGAGCCCTTGCTGGCGTGCCGCCTCTTTTCCGGGAGTCACGCCACCTCTCCGTTGCGGTGCCAGCGAAAGACGGAGATCTCGCCCGCGTGGAAGAGGGGGGCGCCGAGAAGCCCGTGCATCCGCTGGAGCGGAGCCGCCTTGGTGGTCTCCTGGCGCACGATGAAGACCGGCCGGCCGAGGCTTTGCACGTAGCTCCGCTGGACGCCCTCGAGCGGCACCCCACCCGTCAGGCGCAGCGCGATCTCGACTCGCATGATCGAATCTGGATACGGCTCGACCACGTAGTGGGCCGACTCCTCGGTGAACAGGGTCCGCCCCGTCATGGCCGGTAGCTCGGCCGTGTTGCCGCAGACGGCCACGCGCGATCGGGGGTCCACCACGAACACGGCGTCCGCCGGCGTCTCCCGCTGGGCCCAGGCGTAGAAGCGCGCCAGGTCCGAGCGCTGCGGCAGTCGCGTGGGCCGCTCATCGCCGAAGGCGACGGGGATGGGCGGCCGGTCCAGGTAGGCGCTCACGAGCAGCAGCAGCGTGGGCAGGAAGACGAGCACGACGGCGCCGGCGCGCGCCCTCGAGACCACCGGCCGCCCGTCGGCCTGCGCGCGGCGCAGGACGCTCCCCGCGGCCGGGACGGCCAGCAGCACCACGGCTGCGTGGAAGAAGTTGGACTCGTTCCCCTCGGGCAGGTGGACGGTGACGGTGGCCAGGAGCAGCAGGCAGCCCGCCATGAGCAGCGTGCCCGCGAAGCCGCGCGCGCCCGGCGGCGAGCGCCGCCAGCCCACCACGGCCAGCACGAGCAGCACGAGGCTGCTCAGGGCCACGGTCAGCAGGTGGTGGAGGCCCGGGGCGGAGTCGAGCGCGAAGCGCATTCCCCGCGCACTGGGGCCTGTCAGCAGGTGAGCGTAGGTCGGTGCCGCGAGGAGCGACCCGGCCACCAGCGCGGCGGCGACCCGGCGCCGGGCTCGCGGGCCGGCCGCGGGCGTGAGACCCCCCCACAGGCGAGGCGTCCAGCGCTCCGCGAGCGGCCCCACCGTCGAGGCGGCGAGCAGCACGCCGGCCGCCGGGATGCCCACGACCGGGCTGAAGGCGGTGGTCGCCGCAGCGGCCAGCACCAGCCCCGCGCAGCGTGGCCAGGTGGGGGAGCGCAGCGTCCGCTCGAGCAGCAGGACCGTCACGAGCAGCGCCGCGAGCGCCGCCGGGCGCGAGGTGATGTTCAGGAAGAAGTTGAGCAGCGGCCCGTACAGGCCTCCCGGATCGGCGTAGCGGATCAGGGAGTAGACCGGGTGCACCACGTTCCAGAGGTAGCCGGGGTCCTCCTCGAGGAGCGCGGAGCCTTGGAGCGCAACCTTCAACCCGGCGAAGAGGAAGCCGAAGGCGTTGGTACCCGCCAGCACCAGATAGGCGACGAGGCCGCCCGCCAGGGCGCTGCCGTAGAGCGCCCGCCCGAGTGCGACCCCGGCGAGGATGAGCGTCGCCGTCGCAGCCAGGACGACGCTCTCCAGCGCATGGAACACGTTCCAGCCGAAGCCGCGCACCAGCTGCGCCGCCACGAACTGGTAGAACCAGTAGTAGGGAACCGGCTCGCCGGCGAAGAAGGGGTTCTCCGGAGGGAACGTCGCCGTCTCGGGATCGAGGAACCGCTGGGCGAGCGCCGCGTGAAGCAGGCCGTGGAACGACACGAGCGTACGCGGGCTCGCGCGGTGGATCGCCGCCACGAACAGGACGCACGCCGTGGCGGCGGCGAGCGCCGGCGCCCAGGCGGCCAGCGTGGCGCTCGTGCGTTCGCGGGCGCGGGCCACTAGCGGCCCGTGGATGCGGAGGGTCCCGGCGGGGTGACCGGCCGGGCGAGTAGGGTCTCCAGGACCCCGCGGAAGGCCGCCAGCTGCGGAACTGATCCCCAGGACCCCGCCAGGTCACGCAGCTCGCCCGGGCCGTGCGCGAGGCGATAGAGCTCCTCCCGGCCGTCACCGTTGCGGATGTAGTGGCTGCCGTCCATCACGAGCGACTGCATGTCGCCGCGGCTGACGGGTTCCCGGTCGGGCTTGTGGATCCCCTGGCGCACCTCCGAGAGCAGCGGGCTCGCCGTGGCGGCCCCGGAGGAAGGGAGCGCCCAGAGGGGAGCGAGCGACGAACCGGGCAGCGGGTGCTTCCCGCCGCCGAGGAGCTCGAGGACCGTCGCCGGCAAGTCCCGCAGCGTGACCGGCTCGGCCACGCGTGGGCCGGCGGGCACGCGCTGCGGGAAGACGATCACCAGCGGCACGTGCAGCAGTGGCCAGTAGAGGCTGTTGCCGTGGCGGGTCAGCCCGTGCTCGCCGAAGAGCTCCCCGTGGTCGGAGGTGATCACCACCAGGGTATTGCGCAGGACGTCGTCGCGCTCGAGCTCGCCGAGCAGCAGCCCGAGCTCGTGGTCGAGGGCGGCGATCGAGGCGTCGTAGGAGTCGCGATCGCTCCGCAGGACCTCGGCCGGGGGCAGGGAGGGGTCAGCGTCGCCACCGCCGTCGACCCATGCCTTCGCCGACATCCAGAACCGCCGGAGCAGGCCGCCCTCCGTGCGGCGGACGCCGAACCGGGCGTCGAAGGGCGGCGGCGGCACGTAGGGGTCGTGGGCGTCGTAATAGTTGACGAACGCGAAGAACGGGCGCTGCCGGTCGTCCTCGAGCCACGACCGGACATCGTGCCGCAGCATGCCGGCACTCTTGCGTCCGAGGAACTGGTGGTTGTCGAGCACCCAGCTCCGGCCGTGGACGCGGTAGTGGCCGGAGAAGATCAGTCGCGCCAGGGCCGAGCTGTTCGCGAGCTCCCCCAGGGAGAGGCGGTAGTCCTCGTAACGCAGGAAGCCGCGGTCGAGGCCGAACTCGGCGCTGGTGTAGTACGTGTTGGCCACGAACCCGCCGGTCCGATACCCGCGGGCGCGCAGCACTTCGGCCAGCGTCGGCTCCGCGGAATCCAGCGGCACGAGCCAGTCGGCCGAGAGCTCGTGCGGGTAGCGACCGGTGAAGAGCGAGCCGTGGCTCGGCAGCGTCCAGGGCGAGGTCGAGAGCGCGCGCTCGAAGACCACGCCCCCCGCAGCCCAGCGTTCGAGCTGCGGGCTCGTGGGACGCTCGTAGCCGTAGAGCCCCAGACTCTGCGCGCGTACGGTATCGAGCACGATCAGGAGCAGGTTGGGCGCGCCCGGCTCCGCGGTTGGAAGCGCCGCGAGCGCGCGCCGCTCGCGGAGAGGGGGCCAGCCCAGGAGCCCGACCACCAGCCCCCCAACGGCCAGCGCCATCCACGGCGTGCTGCGGCGCACCAGCCGTCGGAAGCCGCCGGGGTGCGCGGTGGCCAGCCGGACCGTCTGCACGGTCATCCCCAGGGCCAGGAGCAGCAGCGCCGCGCGGTGAAGCCGCGGGATCAGGAAGAGGAGCCCGACCCACGCAGGCAGCGCCAGCACGGCCACGGGCACCTGCAGCGGCAGGCGTCGCGGCCACGCCGTGGCAGCGGCGGCGAGCAGCGCCGCTGGCACCGCGAAGAGCGCCGCGTTGGCAACCGGGGCCATCCAGGGGAAGTGCGGGCTCAGCCACAGGATCTCGCCGAACGCCAGCTTTTTCGCCGCGAGCACGGCGGCTTCCACGAAGCCCGCTCCGAGCGCGAACCAGAGCGCCAGGAGGACCACTTTCCTGGGGGAGGTCGCGCCGGCGCCGCGAACCGTCGGCGGCGGATCGTGCGGTGCGAACTCTTCCAGCGGGCCGGTGACCCTCATGGCCGCGGCCTCGCCGCTTGGGCCGTGGAGTCGGCGCGCGGTCCCGCCACCACGGAATGCATGTTCGCGCGGAGCCGCGCGAGGTCCGCCGCGACTGCCGGCAGCTGCGCCAGGTCGTGCAATTCCTCCGGATCTCCTTCGAGATCGTAGAGCTCCTCCTGCCCGTCGCCGTTCCGGATGAAGTGCAGGTGCTCGTCGATGATCGAGTACATGTCGCCGCGACTGACCGGCTCCCAGGCGGGCCGGTTGATCCCGCGCCGCACCGTCGAGAGCAGGGGGCTCAGCTGCACCGCGGCCTGCGCAGGCGAGCGACCCCAGAGCGGAGCGAGAGAGGAGCCGGGCAGTGGATCGTCCCGCACGCCGAGCAACTCGAGCAGGGTGGCCGGAAGATCCCGCAGCGAGACCGCCTCGGCGACGCGCAGGCCGCCGGGGACCCGCGGCGGGAAGACGAGGATCAGCGGAACGTGCAGGAGCGGCATGTAGAGGCTGTTGTCGTGGCGGGTGAGCCCGTGCTCGCCGAATTGCTCCCCGTGATCGGAGGTCACCACGACCACGGTGTTCCGGAGTCGCCCGCGACGCTCCAGCTCCTCGAGCAGGCGACCCACCTCGTGGTCGAGCGCGGCGACGGCCGCCTCGTAGGCCTGCCTGTCGCGCTGCACGCGTGGGCCCATCCGCCGGCGGGGCGCTGCCGTGATCGTTCGAGCGCGCAGCGCCCGCC
>JBHENL010000240.1:0-10525 GCA_046262075.1 Gemmatimonadota bacterium | reverse complement strand
CCCCCCGCCATGAGCAGCACGACCCCGGCGAGCCCCACGAGCGAGCTCCCCACGATCGCGCTCGAGAGCTTCTCGCCGCGGGGAAAGAGGGCGTCCAGCCCGACCATCCACAGCGGCACGGTGGCTACGATCACGGCCGCCAGGCCCGATGCCACGTGCTGCTCCGCCCAGACGACGCCGCCGTTGCCGACGAACAGCAGCAGGACGCCAACGATCGCGGCCGTTCGAACCTGCGAGCGCGGAGGAAGGCGAGCGCCTAGTGCGAGGGCCGCGCCGAGCATCAGCGTGCCGGCGGCCAGGAAGCGGGTGGCGCCGAGCAGGAACGGCGGGAATCCCTCGAGCGCCACTCGAATCGCCGCGTACGTGCTGCCCCATACGACGTAGACGATCCCCAGCGCCGCGGCGACCCGCCATGTGGAAGGTGCCGGGTGCGCGCGTGCCGGGGCGGAACGAAGAGGCTCGACCATGGCGCGTAGTCTCCACCTGAACTCTCGTGAGCGACGGCGTCGCTTGAAGGCGCTCAGTGTACCTCGTGTTGGATAACCTGTCAAGTGATCTTGAGCGGTTAGATAAAGATGCCGAGGAGGGGGAGCTCAGCCGCCGCCGGGTCCCCTGATCCGGGCAGAAAGGGCCTCGACGAAGCGCGCCGGCGCACCGCCGTCGTGGCTCAGGAAGAGAGAGGGTTCGATCAGCTCCAGCTCGATCACCCGCAGCCCGTCGGAGTCGCGCACGCCGTCCACTCGGGCGTAGAGGAGGTCCCCATCCACCACCTCGAGTGCGCGGCGAGCGCTCTCGACGAGCGCGGCCGGAGGGGAGACCGGAAGGGACGTTCCGCCGAAGCTCTCCTGTACGCGGAAGTCCCCCGGCGCGGGCCGCTTCAGCACCGCGTGGCTGAAGCGGCCGCCGAGGAAGACGAGGGACCACTCGCCTTCGTGGGTGACCCTTTCGAGGAAGGGTTGCAGCATCACGTCGGCGGCCCTGAGCGAGGCCCGGAGCGCCCGCCGGTCGGCCTCCGTGACGTCGCCGCCCACGATCCGAGTGCGTCGGGCGCTCGCCGAGACGGCGGGCTTCAGGACCGCTCGGCTCCAGCCGCGCCGCCGTACCACGTCGGCGAGATCGGGGTCGGATCCGCGGGCGAGCCACTCCGTCGGCACGACCGAGACACCGCGCTCCTCCAGGGTGCGGAGGTAGCGCTTGTGATGATTCCAGCGGATCACCGCTGGCGGGTTCCACAGCCGGCCCCCCGCGGCCGAGCACCCCTCCACCCATTGCAGGAAGCGGCTGGTCCGCACGTGGTAATCCCAGGCCGAGCGCAGGACGACCGCCTGGAAAGCCCCCCAGTCGGTCCGGCGGTCGTCCCAGCTCACGAAGACGGCTCCCAGGCCAGCCTCGCGCAGCGGCTCGATCAGCAGCCTGTCGTCAGCGGTTCCCTTGGGAAGCGCGCGGCAGGTCACCAGGGCGACCGTGGCGTCCGCGGGGCCCTCTGGCGCGCGGGCGCTAGGCGTCGCGGGCGAGGCGGGCGAGATGGCCGGGCTTGAGGAAGTACAGCAACGTCGCCGCGCCCGCCTCCACCCGCTCCGGGAACTCGAGCCCGAGCACCGCACTCTTGCGAAACGCGATCGACAGCCTACCCGAGGCACTCAGGAGCCGTGCCGCGAAATCGCTGAGATCGGGTTCATGACCGACGCAGAGGAGCCGCGCGGACTCGTCGTAGCCGTTCAGGAATTCCACGAGGGCGGCGGGCGAGAACCCAGAGCCCAGCGCGTCGGTCTCGACGATCGGCTCGGTCCAGCCATAGGCGCGCCCGGTGATCTCGGCCGTCTCGCGAGCGCGGACGAGCGGGCTCGAAATCAGCTCGTCGAACCTCACACCCATACCCTGGAGCACCTGGCTGATGCCGCGGTGTCTGCGGCGACCATCCTTGCTGAGTGGCCGCTGGCCGTCGTCGGGATAGCGCTCCGAACGCTCCTCCGCGAGCGCGTGACGCATCAGGATCAGCTCCATCCGTCTCCTCCTCCTCCTCCTGGGTGAACGCCCACCACCCTCCCGCATCGCATTCGGGCACGCTCCCTGCCTCGATGCTGCTGCGAAGACGCCCCATGGCGGCGAGCCGCTCGGGTTCGAGCGCGGCGCTCATCGAGCGCGCACGCGCGAGCGCTTGGCCGTTGCGCGAGATGGCGTCGGGTCGCCGCCCGTTCCTCCGCCCCCGGTCTCGCCCGCCGAAGGAGGGCCATCATGGACCAGCGCGGAATGGCGCTGCCGCTCGCCATACTCTTGCTCCTCGCACTCTGCGCCGTCGTGGCGGGCGCGGCCGAGCAGTCCCTGACCGGGACGCGGGTCGCCCGCAACCTGGAGAGCTATCAGCGCGCGTTCGGTGCCGCCGAGGGCGCCTTGGACCATGGCCTCGAGCGACTCGTCGGATCGTACGAGCAGGGAAACGCTCCCGCTGACAGCGCCCTGCTCGCCACCGGACGCCTCGGCGGGTTCGACTATACGGTGCGAGTCTCCGCGCGGCGCGAACCGGGCGTGCGCGACCTCAACGGCAACGGCGTGCTGGGCGAGACCGTCCGCTACAGCCGAGCCTGGGGATACTCCGCAGCCGCGGCGGCTGGCACTTCCCTGGATCCCGGCGAGCCGGTGCGGCGCCTGCGCTCGAGTGCCTGGGGCACGGCCGCGGCAGAGGATCTCGTGCTGGAAGTCGCTCTCGAGCGCGATCCAGCCGTCGCCGACCCCTCCGCCAGAGGCGCCTGGCGGGCGATCCCCTTGCGCTGGTCGGCGCTGATCGGCCATCGCTGACGGCGGGGCAGCGCTGCCGGCCGGCACCTGGTTGCCCAGCCGAAGCGATGCCGGCCAACCATACAGCAGCCGGCGCGCCTGTCGCCAGGCGTGCGCCGCCCGGCCCTCCATGGCGTTGCCGCGCCCCATGCCCGCGCTTACCATTCGGGCGCTCTCCACCCTCGGCTCCGAGGAGGCGGGGGATCCCACTCGTTCCGCTGGCCCCGAGCCGCGCCTCGCGCCGGGCCCCACCGTCGCGTGGCGGCCTTGCCGGGCGCCGGCTCCATGCCGCCCGGGAGGCGCCCGTGGTTTTCCCCATCGGAGACGACGACTCACGGCTGCGCGGCCGCCACCACGTGGTCACGCTCCTGCTCATCCTCGCCAACGTGCTGGTCTTCTTCTACCAGCTGGCGCAGGGCGCGAATCTCGAGCGCTTCGTCTTCATGTGGTCGGTCGTGCCGCTCGAGTACTCGCAGGGGCAGGACCTGCCGCCCGCGATTCCCGTGCCGTTCTGGTCGACCTTGTTCTCGTCGATGTTCATGCACGGCGGTTGGGCGCACCTGCTCGGCAACATGCTGTACCTGTGGATCTTCGGGGACAACGTCGAGGACGCCATGGGACGGGTGAAGTACCTCGTCTTCTATCTCGTCTGCGGCGTGGCCGCCGCATTCGCGCAGATCCTCGTCGATCCCGCGAGCCAGATTCCGAGTCTGGGCGCGAGCGGAGCGATCTCCGGCGTGCTCGGAGCGTACCTGGTCCTCTATCCCAAGCAGCGCGTCCGCGTGTTCCTCATGCGCGGCATCACCGAGATGCCCGCCATCGCAGTGATCGGCATCTGGATCCTGTTCCAGTTCGTGAACGGCCTGGGACAGATTGCGCAGACGGAGCAGACCGGCGGCGTCGCCTATGCGGCCCATGTGGGGGGATTCGTGGCCGGGCTGCTGCTCGTCTTCGTCTTCCGCTCGCGCGAGCGGGCATGATCGCGCCTATCCCCCCCCGTCCGGTTACGAGCACGCTCCAACTCTGACGCGCCGGCAATCTTGCGCCTGCTCCGCCTGCTCGCCTCGAGCGCGCTCTCGGCGCTCGTCGGCCTCGGGCTCGCCGAGGCCGCGCTCCAGATCGTGGACCATCCTCCTCGGTCCCGGGGCGATCACAGCCTGTTCTTCGAGCACGACTCGCTCCTCGGCTGGCGGAACAAGCCGAACGTCCGCGGCGAGCTGGGCGAGGAGGAGTATCGGGTCGAGCTCGCCTTCAACTCCCGAGGCTTGCGCGGACCGCTGCGGTCCTACGCCAAGCCGGCCGGCACGTATCGCGTCCTGATGCTGGGCGACTCCTTCCTCGAGGGATACACCGTCCAGGAGCGCGAGCTCGTCACCACCGGCCTGGAGGACCTGCTCGACGCCGCGCAGGGCGCCTGCCGGGTGGAGGTGATCGGCCTGGGCACCTCCGGCTACAGCACGGATCAGGAGCTCCTGTGGCTGGAGTCCGAAGGCCTGCGCTACGACCCGGACCTCGTGGTCCTGATGTTCTACGCCAACGACGTCTGGTACAACGCGCAGCCGTCGCTCACCGGCCCGAAGCCGCTGTTCGTGGTCAGAGGGGACACGCTCGTGCTCACGAACGTGCCCGTCCCCCAGCCGAACGCGGAGCAGAGGGGAGAAGCCGGACTCGGCGAGGAGGCCACCCGCGCCGTCGGAGTGCGATCGTGGCTGCGGGAGGAGTCGAAGCTGTACGCGCTCGTGCGTCTGGCGCTGCGCAATCATCCGCGGGTCTACGCTCTCGCGATCCGCGCCGGCCTGGCCGAGGGCGGCGGCGAGATCGCGCTGGACGCCACGGGCGAGATGGCCGTGCCCGCTGAGTTCCTGGTGTTCCTGACGCGCAAGCCGCCGGAGGTGCACGAGGCGTGGAGGACCACCGATGCGCTCCTCGAGCGCATGCGGCGGAGCGCGACCCGCGCCGGCGCCGGCATCCTGGGGTTCTACATATCCCCGCCCTGGAGCGTCGACGAGCAGGAGTCCGCGGTGCGGCCGCAATCCGGCATCTTCGCCGCCGACCTCGACGCGAGAGGCGTGGCGAAGCGCTTTCTGGAAGCCTGCGCGCGGGCGTCGATGCCCTGCATCGACGCCACAGCCCGCTTCAGTCAAGCGGCGCATGCACTGCGGCAGGAGAACCGCCGGCTGTACTTTCGCTACGACCGGCACTGGACCGCCGAAGGTCACCGCCTGGCCGCCAGGATCCTCGCCGATCGCGTCCTGGAGAGCGGGCTCTCCTGCCGGACGGGGGCACGGGCGCAGCCGCGCCGGCTTCAGAAGATCGTGTAGATGAACGGTGCGAGGGCGGAGCCCTGCGCGAACACGAGCAGCAGGCCCACCAGGAAGAGCACCACGATGATCGGGAGCAGCCACCACTTCTTGCGCACCCGCATGTAGGCCCAGAGCTCGCGGACCAGGCTCCCGTGGCGCATTCCGGCCCTCCTCCGAGATCTCAGAATTGACGCTTCAGGTCGCTCGTCCGCCCGCTTCCCGGCGGACGGACCACCCAGAAGCTCGTCGCTCCTCGCGAACGGGTGAGCGGATCGCGGCCGATCAGCCGCCGCGTCAGCCCGATCGGCGTGACGATCGCGAAATAGACGATCGCCATCGCGAGAGGGGTCGTGACCCTGGACAGGATCGCGGCGAGACCCATCCAGGCGCGGTTCACCGGGCCCAGACGGCGCGGCAGCGCCAGCCCGCCCACTACCAGGAGCCCGCCCATGGCCGCCAGGGCCGCCGCCGCCGTGGCATGACCCCGCCACGAGAGGAGCGCTCCCAGCGCCAGGAACGCCCCGCCCACGGTGAGGCCGAAGCGGCGCCCCTCGGAGGCCGTCAGTCGAGCTGGAGCTCGCTCGTCCATGCGGTTGACTCCTCCCATGCCGGCTGCGCGGCCTTGTCCAGCAGGCAGCGCCCCAGCACCAGGTAGTCGATGTGCGTGCGCATGAAGCACCGGTACGCGTCCTCGGGCGTGCACACGATGGGCTCCCCGCGGACGTTGAAGGAGGTGTTCACGAGTACCGCGCACCCGGTCCGCGCGCGGAACGCCTGGATCAGGTCGTGATAGTCCGGGTTGGTCTCACGCGAAACGGTCTGGATTCGCGCCGAGTCGTCGACGTGCGTTATGGCCGGGATGTCCGAGCGCACGACGTTGAGCCGATCGATCCCCCACAGCGACCTTTGCTCCGCCGTCATCGGGATTCGGCGCTCCGCTTTCACCGGTGCCACCAGCAGCATGTAGGGGGACTCGCATTCCAGCTCGAAGTAGTCGCTCGCGCACTCGCGCAGGACACTGGGGGCGAAAGGGCGGAAGCCTTCCCGAAACTTGATCTTCAGGTTCATCTGCGCCTGCATGCGCGGGCTGCGTGGGTCTCCCAGGATGCTGCGCGCTCCGAGCGCGCGCGGGCCGAACTCCATGCGGCCGTTGAACCAGCCCACGACGTTCTCCTGCGCCAGCAGCTCCGCTACCCGGGCCAGGAGCGGCTCGCGATCCAGGCGCTCGTAGGGAGCCCGCCGCTCCTCGAGGAAGCGCTCGATCTCGGCCGGCGCGAACTCCGGCCCCAGATACGCTCCCTGCATGGCGTCTCGCCCCGCAACGACCCGGCGCGGCTTCTCGCAATGGCGGTGCCAGACGAGCTGAGCCACGCCGAGCGCGCCACCGGCGTCCCCCGCCGCGGGCTGGATCCAGATGTTCTCGAATGGACCTTCGCGCAGGATCCGGGCGTTGGCCACGCAGTTCAGCGCCACACCGCCGGCGAGGCACAGGTTCTCGGCGCCGGTTTCGCGGTGCGCGGTGCGCGCCATCCGCAGCATGACCTCCTCGCAGACCCCCTGGACCGAGCGCGCCAGGTCCATCTCGCGCTGCGTCAGGTCCGACTCCGGCACGCGAGGCGGCCCCCCGAACAGCTCGTCGAAGGCAGCGCTGGTCATCGTGAGGCCCGAGAGATAGTCGAAATACTTCTGGTTGAGCGCGAGCGAACCGTCTTCCCGCAGGTTCACGAGCTCGGTGAGGATCGTATCGACGTACCTGGGCGCGCCATAGGGGGCGAGCCCCATCAGCTTGTACTCGCCCGAGTTGACCCTGAAGCCGGTGAAGTACGTGAAGGCGGAGTACAACAGCCCCAGCGAGTCGGGCCAGTGCAGCTCGCGGAGCAGCTCGATCTCTGCGCCCCGGCCGAGGCCGATCGACGCCGTCGCCCACTCTCCCACTCCGTCCACCGTCAGGATCGCCGCTTCCTGGAAAGGGGAGGGGAAGAACGCGCTCGCGGCATGGGACTCGTGGTGCTCGGCGTACAGCAGCGGGCCCTCCCAGCCGAGGGCCTCGCGCAGCTCGTGGTCCGTGTACAGCTTCTCCTTGATCCAGAGCGGGCCCGCCTTGAGGAACGAGCGGAAGCCCCTCGGCGCCACGCCCAGGTACGTCTCGAGGATGCGCTCGAACTTGAGGAGCGGCTTGTCGTAGAACCCCACGTAGCCGACGTTGCCGATGTCGATGCCGGCCGCCTCGAGGCAGTAGGCCACCGCTCGCGCGGGAAAGGCGGCGTCGCCCTTCCTGCGGGTGAACCGCTCCTCCTGGGCGGCGGCCACGATCTCGCCGTCGCGCAGGAGACACGCCGCGCTGTCGTGATAGAAGGCCGAGATTCCCAGGACGTAGGTGGGACGGTCAACCGGCACGCGCCGTCTCCTGTGCATCGAGGAGGAGGAGCGGAATATGGTCGACTTCCTCCGTGCGGAAGCAACTCCCCTGATAGCGGCCGCCGCCGCGGCCGCCCACGAGCGCTGGTTCGTCTCGGACGAGGGCTATCCCACCCGCTGGGACCACCTCTTCGCAGCCGGCACTCTCGTGCCGCTGGCGCTGGCGGTCGGCCTGACGATCGGGACGGTGCTCGCCTGGCGCGCCCGCGGCCGCCGCCCGCTCCTGCCGGGAGCGCTCGCGCTCGGCTCCACGCCCGAGCGTCTCGCCGTGCTCATGGGTTGGGTGCCGCTCCTGCTCGCCGTCCACACGGCCGTGCCGCTGCTCGTGAGCGGCGTCAACGGGCAGCTGTTCGTGCCGAACCTCCGCATGTCCGAGCCGGCCGACGCCCTCCTGGGGCTGGCGCAGATCGGGATCGCGCTGCTGCTCTTCTACGGGATCTTCGCGCGCTACGCGGCACTGGGTCTGGCCGGCCTGTGGCTGCTGGGTGTGGGGCTCTTCGGGCCGGTCCTGCTGATCGAGCACACGATCTTCCTGGGGATCGCAGCGTTCTACTTCCTCGCGGGTCGCGGGCCGGTGGCCGTCGACCGCGTCTTCGGCCCTTGGGCCGGCGCGCGCGAGGCGTGGCTTCCGTGGGCGATCCCGGCGCTGCGCGTCTGCGCCGCCGTCGGCTTCGTGTGGCTGGCCCTCACCGAGAAGCTGCTGAACCTCCCGCTGGCCCTCGCCTTCCTGGATGCCTACCCGAACGCGAACTTCCTGCCGCTGATCGGCGTTCCGGTGAGCGACGCCGCGTTCGTGCAGATGGCCGGCTGCGTCGAGCTCACGCTCGGCCTGCTGCTGCTGACGGGTGCCTTCCCGCGGCTGGTGATCCTGGTTCTGTGGCTGCCCTTCAACCTGACGCTGGCGTACTTCGGCTGGCGCGAGCTGGTGGGCCCCCTTCCGATCTATGCCACGATGGCGGTCCTGCTGATCTGGGGAGGGGGTGGGCCGGCCGCGGTGGAGGCGCTGCGGGCGGGGCTCATCCCGACCGCGGAGAAGCCGACGGGCGATGCCGCGGAAGGCGAGGCAGCCGCGAGGCGCGAGACCTGAGCCGGGGCCAGCGCTTGCGTTCGGGCGCGAGGCGCCTAGGTTGAGAGCTGTACGGCCGCCAGGGGTATTCCGGCTGCCCGCCGGAGTTGAGACAGTCCCTTGGAACCTGATCCGGATCATACCGGCGTAGGGAGCGCGGCGTGTCGTGAGGGAACCCGCTCCGGTCCGACGCGGCATCCGCGGGCCGGCAGCTCGTCCAGGCGCCACCCCGATCGTCCCGGGTGGCGTTTTTAGTTCCCGCCGGCCGCCGCCCACCTCCGGTTGGTCCTCTCCTCCGTTCCGGAGACCGCGAGCATGATCAAGCCCGTTCGAGCCGGCGCCCAGCCGCTGACCGCCGACGACTTCCGCGGCGCGTTCCCGAATTCCGCGAAGGTGCACGTCGAGGGACCCGGCGGCGTGCGCGTGCCGATGCGCGAGATCACGCTCTCCGGCGGCGAGCCGCCGCTGCGGGTCTACGATACGAGCGGGCCCCAGGAGGTGGACGTCCGCCGGGGACTGCCCCCGCTGCGCGCAGAGTGGATCCGCGCGCGCGCGGACCTGGTGGAGACGGAGCGCTCGTATGCGCCGCGAGCCGGCTCCGCCGCCGAGATCCCACCGGGGCTGCGCCGCGCCGCGTTGCGCGGCACCGGCGCCGTCACGCAGATGCGCTACGCCCGCCGAGGCGAGGTCACGCCCGAGATGGAGTTCGTGGCCCTGCGGGAGGGGATGGACCCGGAGCTCGTCCGCTCCGAGGTCGCCCGCGGCCGCGCGATCATCCCCGCCAACGTGAACCATCCCGAGCTCGAGCCGATGGCGATCGGGCGTGCCTTCAAGGTGAAGATCAACGCCAACATCGGGAACTCCGCCGTGACCTCATCGATCGAGGAGGAGGTCGAGAAGCTGCGCTGGGCCACGCTGTGGGGCGCCGACACGGTGATGGACCTCTCGACCGGGAAGGACATCCACGAGACGCGCGAGTGGATCCTGCGCAACTCCGCCGTGCCCATCGGCACCGTTCCGATCTACCAGGCGCTCGAGAAGGTGGGCGGCGTGCCGGAGGAGCTGACCTGGGAGCTCTACCGGGACACGCTGATCGAGCAGGCTGAGCAGGGAGTGGACTACTTCACGGTCCACGCCGGCGTGCTCCTGCGCTACGTCCCGCTGACCGCGAAGCGCGTGACGGGGATCGTCTCGCGCGGCGGGTCGATCATCGCCAAGTGGTGCCTGGCGCACCACCGGGAGAGCTTCCTCTACACGCGCTTCCGCGAGATCTGCGAGATCATGCGCGCCTACGACGTGTCGTTCTCGCTGGGGGACGGGCTGCGGCCCGGCTCGATCGCCGACGCCAACGACGAGGCGCAGTTCGCCGAGTTGCGCACGCAGGGCGAGCTCACGCGCATCGCCTGGGAATTCGAGGTGCAGACGATGTGCGAGGGGCCGGGTCACGTGCCGATGCACCTGATCCGCGAGAACATGCAGAAGCAGCTCGAGTGGTGCGAGGAGGCGCCGTTCTACACGCTCGGCCCGCTCACGACCGACATCGCGCCCGGCTACGACCACATCACGAGCGCCATCGGAGCGGCGCAGATCGGCTGGTACGGCACGGCGATGCTGTGCTACGTGACGCCCAAGGAGCACCTCGGGCTTCCCGACCGCGACGACGTGAAGGCGGGCGTCATCGCCTACCGCATCGCCGCGCACGCGGCGGACCTCGCCAAGGGCCACCCGCGCGCGCAGGCGTGGGACGACGCGATCTCGCGGGCTCGTTTCGACTTTCGCTGGCGCGACCAGTTCAACCTCGCGCTCGACCCGGTGACCGCACTCGCATATCACGACGCGACGCTGCCGGCGGAGGGTGCCAAGGTCGCCCACTTCTGCTCGATGCGAATCACGCAGGACGTGCGAGCGTATGCGGCCGAGCACTGTTTGGCAGAGGGTGAGGCGCTCGAGGCGGGGCTGGAGG
>JBHENL010000239.1:0-14343 GCA_046262075.1 Gemmatimonadota bacterium | reverse complement strand
GGCGCAGGCCGCGCTGCGTCGCGCCCGCGCGGAGCGCGACCGCCTCTCGGAGGAGCGCCTGCGGGTGGGGGAGGAGCGCGCGCGCGCGCTGGCCGACCGCGAAGCGGCGACGCGTCGCAAGGGCGAGCTCGAGGCGGCGCTGGCGGCGCTCGGGGGCTCGGCCGAGGCGGACGAGGGTCCGGACGCCGAGGAAGGCGGAGAGCTCGAGCTCGATGCGCGGATCGCCGAGCTGCGCGCGGCGCGTGCCGACGGCGAGACCGTGGCTGCCGGCCGGGGGCATGCGCGGGAGGAGGCGGAGCGCGCGCTGGTGGCGGTCGAGGGCGAGCACGCCGAGCTCGAAGCTCGCCGGCGCGAGGCGGCGGCGCGGCTGGACACCCTCGAGGAGCTGAAGGAGGGCTTCGCCGGGTTCGGCGAGGGAGCGCGGCGCGTGCTCGAGGAGCGCGGCCGCGTGGCGCCTGGCCTGCGCGGCCCGCTCGGGCTCGAGGTGGAGGTCGAGGACCCCTTTCACGCGCCGGCGGTGGAAGCCTACCTCGACCTCGTGCTCGACGCGGTGCTCACGCGCGACGTACGGGAGGCCCGCGCGGTGCTCGAGTTCTGGCGTGAGTGCGGTCAGGCCGGCGCGGTGTGGCCGCTCGCCCACACCGCCGCCGGCGCGGCGCCCGAGCTGCAGGCTGCCACGCGCGAGCGCGTGCTCTGCCGCGGCGCCGAAGCGGCCCGCCTGCGCGGCGATCTGGACGCTCACCGCGAGGCGCTCCTCGGCCGGCTGCTGATCGTCGAGGACCTGGAGCGTGCCTTGGAGCTGCGCGGGTTGCTCAACGGCGACGGGGCGACGGGGGGGTGGGTGGTGGCCACGCTCACGGGCGAGATCCTGGAGCCGTCGGGCATCGTGCGCCGGCCGCAGCGCGAGAGCGAGCGCGAGGCGGTCTCGCGCTTCCATCAGGCCGAGCTGCTGCGGACGGAGATCGAGCGCCTCACGGTGGAGGGGGAGCGCGCGGGCACGCGGATCACGGAGCTCCGTGCCCGCGGCGAGGAGGCCGCCGCCGCCGCGCGCGCGGCCGACGCGGAGCTGGCCGCGCGCGCCGCGGAGCTGGATCGCGCCGAGCGCGAGCTCGAGCGCGTGCGCGCAGCTCGGAGCGCCGCGCGCGACCGCGCCACCGAGATCGCCCGTGACCTTGGAGCCGTGAGGAAGCGCGCCGAGCGCGACACGAAGCTCGCCGAGGAAGCCGCTGCGCAGGCTGACGCCATCGTGCAGGGCCTCGAGGAGGCGGAGGCGGCACACGCGGCTGCCGAGGCGGAGCTGGAGCGCGTGCGAGTCGAGCGTGAGGAGGCGCTTCGCGAGCACGGCGGCCGTGAGCTCGCCGCCGAGCAGCGGGCAGCCGCGCTGAGCTCGCTCCAGCGCGAGACGCGCTGGCTGGAGGACGCCGCGCTCGAGCAGGAGCGACTCGCGACTGCGAAGGAGGCGGAGCTCCGCTCGCAGGCCGAGCGCGTGACGCGGCTGGAGGACGAGGGCGCGCGCGCTTCCGCAGTCCTCGCCGACCGGCGGCTGGGGGCGCAGGCGCGGCGCTCGGCGCATCGCGCTCACGAGGCCGACATCGCGCGGCTGGAGGGAGAGCGCGCGTCCCGGAACGCGGCCGCCGCGGCCGCCCGGGCGGCGCACGAGGAAGCCGCGCGCGAGCTGCACCTGGACGAGATGCGCCTCTCCGACCTGCTGCACCGTCGCGAGTCCATCCGCAGCATCCTCGAGACGGAGTTCGGCCGCCCGTTCGAGGAGCTCTCCGCGCAGGCCCGGCAGCCGGTCCTGGACGCGGAGAGCGGCGGCGACGCGGATCAGCCGGAGGACACGAGCGAGCCGGCGCTCGAGGCTCTGCGCGAGCGGCTGCGCGAGGTGCGCGAGAAGAAGACCGCGCTGGGCCCCGTGAACCTGCTGGCGCTGGAGGAGTTCCAGTCCGAGAAGGAGCGCCTCGACTTCCTGGAGTCGCAGGTGGACGACCTGCAACGCGCGCGCGAGGGCCTCCGCGAGGCGATTCGGAAGATCAACGCCACGGCGCGCGAGCTCTTCACGCAGACCTTCGAGGCCATGCGCGTGAACTTCCGTGCCACCTTCGGCACGCTTTTTGAGGGTGGCACCGCCGAGATCTCCCTGGCGGATCCGGCCGATCCGCTGGAGAGCGAGATCGAGATCTCCGCGAGTCCGCGCGGCAAGCGCGTCCAGGCGGTGAACCTGCTCTCGGGTGGGGAGAAGGCGCTGACCGCGCTCTCTCTGCTTTTCGCCATTTACCTGGTGAAACCCAGCCCGTTCTGCATCCTGGACGAGGTGGACGCGCCCCTCGACGACGCCAACATCGGCCGATTCCTGCGCATGCTGAAGACCTTCAGTGACCGAACCCAGTTCATCGTGGTCACCCACAACAAACGCACGATGGAAGCGTCCGACTACCTCTACGGCGTCACGATGGAGGAGCCCGGCGTCTCGACCCTCGTCTCGGTCGATTTCGATCGTCGCCACGCCTTCGACCCTGACGCGCTGCGCTTTCCCCGCCACGCTCGCGAGGCCGAGGGCCTGCTGGTGGGCGACTAGCGCGCTCCTGCTCCTGGCGGCCGCCAACGCGGCCGCCGCTCCAACCCCGCTCCAGACAGCGTCTCTCTCACCGGCCCCGGTTGCGCCCGGCGGTCGCGTCGCGGCCGTCCCCCCGCGCGCGCCCGATCCCAACGCCGAGCTTCGGCGCGGGGCGGAGCTGGCTGCCGCTGGGCGGCTCGGGGAGGCGCTGGCCGTCTTCCGCAGCCTCGCTCGCGAGCACCCGCGCAGCGAGTCGCCCCGACTGGCGGCGGGGAACGCCCTCCTCGCGGCCGGACACCTGCGCGAGGCCGTGCGCGAGTACGAGGCAGCTGCGCGCCTGGCCGGCAAGCCGGCGCCGATCCTCGACGCCCTGGCGCGTCTGTACCTCGATCCGCGGGTCGGCCGCCCGACGGACGCGCTCAGCGTCGCCCGCGCCGCGCGCCGGCTCGAGCCCTGGCGCGAGGACAGCTTCTTTCTCCAGGCGCGGGCGCACGAGGCGCTCGGCGACCAGGAGGCCGCCCGGCGCACCTACGCCGCCCTGCTCGCGAACTTCCCCGCGGGCCGCTACCGCGAAGAGGCGCGCCGCGGCCTGGACGGGCTGTCGCTGGCGACCTACGGCGTCACGCTGAGCTTCCGCTTCGAGAACCGCGGAAACGTCTCGGCCGAGGAGATCCTGTTCCGGGTGCAGGCCGCGCAGGACTTCCCTCCCTACAGCCACGTGCGGCTCCTCGAGCTGCCCGCGACCGCCCAGGGGCGGCGCCTCGGCGACGGAACGCCCTACTTCGCGTTCGAGCCGTTCTCGCTGGATCCCGGGGAGGAGCGGACCGTCAGCATCCGCTACGCGGTGGGCGTCTCCGCCGGGGCCTACGCGCCGGCGGAGACCGAGGGCGAAGCCGGGGACCAGGCGCGCTACCTGGCGGCGGCGCCGTTCATCGAGAGCGACGCGCCCGAGATCCAGTCACTGGCGCGCACGCTCGGGCCGGGTGCAGCCTCTCCCCGCGAGCGCGCTCGCAGGTTCTACGATTTCGTGCTGAAGCGGCTGACCTACGTGGTCCAGGCCGAGACGCTCGGCGCCCTGGGCGCGCTGTCGCGGCCGACGCAGGCCGACTGCACCGAGTTCGCTGCCCTGTTCATCGCGCTGAGCCGCGCCGGCGGGATCCCGGCGCGGCCGGTCTTCGGCTATCTGCACGAGGAAGCGAAGGAGCGCTACGACATCAGCCATCTGTGGGCCGAGTTCTGGGATCCCGCACAGGGATGGGTGAGCGTGGACCCGACGAACGGCTCGCTCGAGCCCAGCCGCTACTTCGCGCGCGTCGAGAGCAACTCGATCCCGCTGTGGGTGCCCGCGCCCGAGTTCGGTGACCTGGCCGGTGTCCGCGTCACGTACCGGAGCCACGGCGAGGGCGACCCGCTCGTCACCGAGCTGCACGCCGACATCCGCCGGATCCCGGCCGCGGAATTCGAAGCCAGCGCCGTGCGCGAGGTCGCGTTCGAAGCCGCCGGGGGTGCGGGCCTGGCCACCCGCCAGCTCCGGCTGCCGGTCCTGCCGGCCGCCGCAGTGTGCGCGGGGGTGCTGGGACTGAGCTTCTGGCACCGCCGCACCCGCTCGGCTTAACTTTTCCCCCGCACACCCCGTCCAATCTCCTGCATGGAGGAAGGGACGCTCATCCGGCGCGCCGCGGCGGGCGACGGGCACGCGTTCGGCATCCTCGTCCGGTCCCACCAGGCGGCGGTCTTTCGCTGGATCCGCCGGCTCGTGCGCGACGACGAGACGGCGAGCGACCTCACGCAGGAGGCGTTCCTCCGTGCCTGGCGGGGGCTGGCGTCCTTCCGCGGCGAGGCCGCCTTCGGGACCTGGCTGCGCACGATCGCGACGAACGTCGCGCGCACCCACGGGCGCAGGGGCCGGGAGGCGGCCTTCGTCGCGCTCGATCCGGAGCAGGCCGCTCCCGGCGAGGCGCCCGACGCCGCGCTGGAGCGCGAGAGCGAGCGCCGCGCGCTCCTGTCCGCGCTCGAGCAGCTGCCTCCCCGCCAGCGCGAGGTGGTGACGCTGCGTGTTCATCACGAGCTCCCCTACTCCGAAATCGCGCGCCGCACGGGGAGCAGCGAGAACGCGTGCAAGGTGAACTTTCACCACGCCGTCAAGCGCCTGCGGCGGCTGCTGACCACCGCTCCCGCGGATCCCTCGGCGCAGGCCGGCGCGGGTAGCGCCGCTGCGGCGGCCGAGACGGGAGCTCCCGCACTGGAATGACGGAGAGACGTCCACACGCCGAGCGCTCGAATCCGCCGCTGGATCCTCTGACCGGGCCCGGAAACGAGCACGCCGCCTGGGAGGATCGCATCGTGGCCGCGCTGGACGGCCGCGCCGAGCCCGAGTCGCTCGACGCGCTCGAGCGCCATCTCGTCGCCTGCGCCGAGTGCCGCTCGGCGCAGGCGGATTACCGCGAGCTCTTCGCCCGGATCCGCGAGATGCCACAGGCGAGCCCCGCGCCGGCGAGTGCTTCGCAGCTGGATCCCGGACCCGCGGAGCAGCCGTTGGATCCGGCCTTCCTGGACGCTCTCGCGCAGGGCGTCGAGCAGCGGATCGCGGCGGCGGCCGCAGCGGGACCGCCGGAGGACCTGACCGGCAGCGGGCTCTCCGTGGCCGAAGGTGGCCCCGCCGTGGCCGTGCCGCTTCACGCGCGCTGGGGCGCGGTGGCGGGGGGTCTGGTGGCGGCGGGCATCGCCGTCGTCCTGCTCGTGGGGATCTATCTCCAGGGCCCGCGCGCGACCGCCGAGCCTCAGGCTTTCACCGAGCCGGTGAGCGATCCCCTCGTCGTGGACGCGGGGGCGGAGACGGCGCTGCTCGCCGAAGCGGGCCTGGCCGGCGTCGGGAGCCTGCAGGCCGGTGCGGCGTCACCGGAAGAGACGTGGCTGGCGGCCGTCTCACCGGCCGAGGCGCGGCCGGAGCCGCTCGCGACCCTCGCCGATCCGGGGGCGGCGCTGGAGGGCCTGACGCCGGCCGAGGTCGAGGACTTCGTGCTCGCGCTCGAGACCGAGATATGACCCGCGTCGGCCGGGTCTCCGCCGTCCTCGCGCTGCTCGCGGCACTGGCGCTTCCGGCCGCGGCCCAGGAGCGGCCCGGTGCCGACCGCGCGCCCCGCGCCGACACGCTGCGAGGCTCGCCGCAGCTGCCAGCCGGGCTCGCGCGGCGCCTGGACGAGCTGCGCCGCCGCCGTCTCGCGGAGTACCTGCAGCTGGATTCCGCCGGCCTGGAGGATCTCGAGCGCGAGCTGCGAGCGTTTCGCGAGCGCCAGGAGGAGCTGCGCCGCGATCGGTTGCGGCTCCTCGCCGAGTTGCGCGAGGACGTAGGCGCCGGCGGCCCCCTGGAGGGCGCCCTGCCGGCCGCGCGGCGGGAGGTCCTGCAGCACCGCCTCGACGCGCTGCGGCACAACGCGCAGGAGCGGCAGCGCGCCCTCGAGGACCTCCGCCGGGACCTCTCCCGCGACCTGACCCTCGAGCAGCAGGCGAGGCTCCACCTCTTCGCCGAGCGCTTTCAACGTCGCCTCGAGGAGGGTGCGCGCCGCATCCGCGAGCGACGAGCCACCGG
Organism: Gemmatimonadota bacterium; assembly: GCA_046262075.1. Classification (GTDB taxonomy): domain Bacteria; phylum Gemmatimonadota; class Gemmatimonadetes; order JACCXV01; family JACCXV01; genus JBHENL01. The sequence goes on along the minus strand of JBHENL010000239.1, from coordinate 8,197 downwards.
CCGACCGCGTGCGGATGCACGCTGAGGGGCGGACCGCCCCGCCGACCGCGACCCGGCGTTGCGTGCGGACGATCGCGGCCGCTGCGGCGCTGCTAGCGGGCCTGTCGGGGTCGACGTCCACCCAGGAGGTGGACCTCCGCCCCGGGCCGGGCCCGGAGAGACCGCTCACGCCTCCGGGTGCGCTCCATCAGGGTCACGATCCGAGCGCGCGCGGCGTGGACGTGCTGCACTACGATCTGCGCCTCGCGCTCCCCAGGGAGGGTCGGCGGATCCAGGGCCGCACGGACCACGGTCGCCGATCTCGACCGGCTCGCGCTGGACTTCGGGCCGCTCACCCGTAGACAGCGTGACGGTGGACGGGCGCGCCGCGCGGTTCACCCACGCCGCCGGTCGCCTGGAGGTCGCGCTGGCGCTCGAGCCGGTTGGCCGCCGCGCGGAGGCGATCGTCTGGTACCACGGCGAGCCGAAGGACGGCCTGATCCTCCAGGCAAACCGCCATGGCCGCCCCTCGGTCTTCGCCGACAACTGGCCGGATCGCGCGCGGCAGTGGTTTCCCGCCGTGGATCACCCCTGGGACAAGACCAGCGTGGCCTTCGAAGTCGAAGCGCCGGCCGAGTGGGAGGTCGTGGCGAACGGGCTCGACTCGCTGTTCGGGCCCTTCCCCTACGAGAAGCTCGCGAACGTGCAGTCTTCGACGCGCTTCGGCGGCATGGAGAACGCGAGCGCCATCTTCTACGGCGAGAAGCGGCTGGGAGAGGCCGAGTCACCGGGCGAGCTCACGGGCCTCGTGGCGCACGAGATCGCGCACCAGTGGTTCGGCGACGCCGTCACGCAGGGCGACTGGCACCACCTCTGGCTCTCCGAGGGCTTCGCCGATTACGGGGAGGCGCTCTTCTTCGAGTTGCGCGGCGGACCGGCGGGCTCGGGTCCGCAGGAGCTGGGGCACATCATGCGCGAAGCCGCCGCCGACGTGATCGAGTTCTTCCGCGCCTCGCAGCGGCCGGTCTACGATCCCACCGAGCGAGACCTCATGGCACTCCTCAACCCCAACAACTACGAGAAGGGCGCCTGGGTCCTGCACATGCTGCGCGCCCAGGTCGGGGACGCGGCCTTCTTCGAGGGGCTGCGCGACTACTACGCCACCTTCCGCGACGGCGTGGCGTGGACGGCGGACTTCCAGCGCGTGATGGAGGAGGCGAGCGGGCTGGAGCTGGATTGGTTCTTCGAGCAGTGGATCGGCCGCGCCGGTCACCCCGTGCTCGAGGTCACGCACGAGGCGGTCGGAGCCGACCGCGGCAGCGTCACCCTGCGGCAGGCCCAGCCGGGCGAGCCGTTTCGTTTCCCGCTTGACCTGGAGCTCGGCTGGCGCACCGGAACCCCGCCGCGCGCGGGTCGTGGTGGACGAGCGCGACGAGACGTGGACGTTCGAGACGCCCGATCCGCTCGAGACGGTGATCGTGGATCCCGGCGGGTGGCTGCTACACGAGGCGGGGAGCCACTGACGCCTAGGCGTCCTCCCCCTCCGCCTGCTCTTCCCAGAACTCCTCGATCTCCTGGTACACGTCGTCGGGGAACTGCAGCTCGCGGTAGACGTTGCAGCTGGCGGGGTCGTCGGGCGTGGGGCAGATCGGGAAGTCCTGCTGCGCCTGCCACTGCAGGATCCGCTCGCGCTTGGGCGGGCTGTAGTTCTTCTGCGTCACCTGCAGCAGCAGCGCGCGGGCGCGCGCAGGATTCTGGCCGGGCTGGCCCGCGACGAGGTCCTCCAGCTCGTCGGCGGGAAGGAAGTGGCGGGCCACCATCGTGAACGTGAGGCGGCCGTAGTGGGCGATGTCGTCGCCGCCCTCGAGCGCGTCCAGCAGGTGCGCCATCATGGGGGAGGCCCGCAGCGCCTCGCGACCGCCGCCCCCCGGAGTGGTCGTCCGGCCGACGGCCGGCGCCTTCCGGCGCTCCTCCCCGCCGCCGGCGTCGGCCCCGGACGCATCCTCCGTCACGTCCGGCACGTCGTCTCGCCGATCACGCTCGCGCATCTGGGGCTCCATCCTGCGCAGGTTCTCGCCTTCCGGAATCTGGCCGATCGCGCCTCGGGGTTCACCCCGCAATCGCGAGCCGCACCCGCTCCGAGCGCTCGCCGTCGCCGGGCTGCGCGGATCCGGCTCCCGGTCCGACCTCGAGCGAGGTGGGGACGGCGGAGAGGCTGCGCGCCCCGGTCTCGGTGACGAGCACCGTGTCCTCGATCCGCACACCGAGCCCGCGCTCGGGGTAGTACAGCCCCGGCTCGATCGTCACCACCATGCCGGGCTCCAGCCGGGTGTCCCGGCCGGCGCGGAAACTCGGGAAGTGCGGCTGCTCGTGCACGTCCAGACCGAGTCCGTGACCGAGGCTGTGCACGTAGCCGCTGGTGCTCGAGGGGTCCTGGCGCACGGTGACGTGTCCCGCCTCCTCGAAGATCTCGCAGGTCTGCTGCTGGAGCTCGCGCGTGGACGCCCCGGGCTGCACGCGCTCGAGCAGCGTCCCGAAGCAGCCGAGCACGTCGTTGTAGACCGCCTGTACCTCCGGGCGCGGCGCGCCCAGGCTCCAGGTGCGCGAGACGTCGTGGTAGTAGCCGCCCGACCCGCGCGGAAAGAAGTCGAACAGCACCACGTCGCCAGCCGCGAGCACGTGCCCGTCGTCGCCCGTGTTGTGCGGGACGCCGGCGTCGCGGTTGGCCGAGAGGATGAAGCCCCCCGGCGTCGAGAGGCCGCGGGCGTGAACCCGCTGCTGCACGAAGCGCCGGACGTCGCCGATCGTCAGCGGGCCGTCCGCGTCGCCAGCCTGGCCCGCTTCCCCGGCGGCCACGCCCGCCAGGAGCGCGCGCACGTCCTCCACGATCGCGCAGGTCTCGCGCGCCACCTCCTCGAGCCTCTCGATCTCGTCCGCGTCCTTCGTGAGCCGCGCCTCGTCGAGCACCGTGCCGTCGGCCTCGACGACCAGCTCGAGCGCGGGCAGCGCCTCGCGCAGGCCGCCCCAGAACGCCAGCGCGGAAGCCGTCTCGTCCACGCCGGTGAGGGCGACGCGGCCGCCGATCCCCAGGTCCAGGAACACGCGGCGGTAGAGCTCCACGCGCGCGCGCGACTGGGTCGCCGCGGACTCGTAGATCTGCTTGATGGGCCAGCGCGAGGAAGAGACGGTCCGCAGGCCCGTGGCGGCCGCGGCGTCGCGCTCCATGTCGTGGTGCAGGAGCATCGGCGGCTCGCCGCGCTTCTTGAGGACCATGCCCGTGACGTGCGCGTCGCCCACGAACCAACGGTAGGGCGCATTCACCTCCGACATTCCATCGGGCCCCGTGACGACGAGGGCGTCGAGGTCCCGCTCCTGCAGCAGCCGATCGAGGTCGCTCTTCAAGGAGGATCTCCGGACGAGACGGTTGGGCGGCCTGGCGCCCGGCGCGCGGACTCGCGGCGCGAGTGCAGCGAGCCGGACCGGCCATCATGTGGCGGCTCCCCCCGCGCCGTCAACCGGCCGTGGGACGCAGGCGCTGCGGAGGGCAGGCGATTCAGCCTGCGGGGCCGACAGGCGCGGCGCTCCCGTTCTGCCGGACCGTGCGCCCGAACTCCGACGGCGCGAGCAGGATCACGTCCTGCATCCGGTGCCCCAGGTCGCGCTCCGGCAGGAGGTACGGCTGCCGGATTGGACCCGCGGGTGTGCCGCGGGTTAAGTCTGCGGGATGCGAGCCGGCCCCTCCGAGCAGAGCTCCCCGTCCTCGCCGCTCCGCCCGTGACGACGGATCCCGACGCGTCGGCACAGTGCCTGGTGCAGCACGGCTACGCCCGCGTGGGGGACGTGAGCCTCCACTACGCCGAGTCCGGGAGCGCTCCGGCCCTGGTCGTGCTGCTGCACGGCTTTCCGGAGTGCTGGTTCTCCTGGCGCCACCAGCTCGTCGCGCTCGGGGAGCAGTTCCACGTCGTGGCACCGGACCTCCGCGGCTACAACCTGAGCGAGCGTCCGATCGGACGCGCGGCCTACCGCCTCGAGGCGCTCGCGCGCGACATCCTCGGCCTGATGGAGCACTTCGGGTCCGTGCGCGCGGCCGTGGTGGGTCACGACTGGGGTGCGGTGCTGGCGTGGCACCTCGCCCTGCGCCACCCCGCGCGCGTCAGTCGCGTGGCCGCCCTGCAGGTTCCGCCTCCCACGGTGTGGCGGCGCAACTTCCACTGGAGACAGGCCGCGCGCAGTGCCTACCTCCTGGCCTTTCAGGTCCCGGGGGTCGCGGAGAGGCTGCTGGCGGCGCGCGATTACGCGCTCCTGCGGCGGATGCTCCGGCGGTCCAGCCCCCGCGGAACGTTCTCGGCGGGCGACCTCGGGGTGTACGCCTCGGCGTGGCGGCGCCCGGGAGCGCTGACGGCGGGCCTGAGCTACTACCGCGCAAACCTGTCGAGCCTGGCCAGGCCCGCATCGGACGCGCGGGTGAGAGTGCCCAGCCTCTTCCTCTACGGTGAGCGCGATCCGTGGATCCTCCCGGCCACCGTGCGCGGAACGGCGGCCACGATCGCCGCTCCATATACCGAGGTCCGATTTCCCCGCGCCGGACACTGGCTGCAGCTGGAGGAGCCGGGGCCGGTGACGGCGGCCCTGCGGGAGTTTCTCGCGACGTCCTGAGACGCGCCGCGGAGGCGGCGCGCGGTCTGGCCTCCACCCGTTGCAGGGGCCATCTTGTCCAGCATGAACAACCGTCCATGCGCTGGCTGAGTCCGCGCCACGCGCCCCTCCCTGGCCGCCGCGCGAGAGGCGGCCCCCCCCTCCTGGTCCTGTGGCTGGTCTCGACCGCCGTCGCCGCGTGCGCGGGTGATGCCGGGGACGGGCGCGCCGTCGAGGCGCGTTCGGGTGTCCCTCAGCCGGTCGCCGCTGCCGGGGACGGTGCCGCCACGACTCAGCGCCGCGACGCCACCGTCCTGGCGATCTTCGCCGAGCTCCGCGAGGACTCGCTGACCCGGGGCCGGGACGTGAGCATCGGCGCCGCGGGAACGAGCCTCGTCCTGAAGGGTCGCGTAGCCGACGCGGCCATCCGCGAGCGCGCCCTGGCGATCGCGCGCGAGCACGCCGGCTCCTTCACGCTCCTCGACTCGCTCGTAGTCACGAACGACGACCGCGGCGGTGAGCCGTGAGCGAGCGGCGCACGATCCACCGCCACTCGGCGGGCGGCGTGCTCTACCGCCGCAAGTCGGGGCGCATCGACGTGTGCATCATCCAGCCGCGGGGAACGGTGCGCTGGCAGCTCCCGAAGGGCTGGATCGAGGAAGGGGAGGAGCCGGAGCAGGCCGCCGTCCGTGAAGTGGCCGAGGAGACGGGCTGTCGCGGGACGGTCGAGGCGATGCTCGACGAGATCGACTACTGGTTCTACGGCGACGAGCGCGGCGAGAAGGTCCGCATCCACAAGAACGTCACGTTCTTCCTGCTGCACTACGAGGAGGGCGATCCTTCCGGCGCCGACCCCTACGAGGTCGCCGACGTCCGGTGGCTGCCCGCCCCGGCCGCGATGGTCAAGATCGAGTTCTCGAACGAGCGGAAGGTGCTGCAGAAGGCGCTCGACCGGCTGGCACCGGACGCTGCCCGCGCGGAGAGTGAGGCCCGCCCTCAGGCGTCGAAGTAGTCCGCCAGGAACTCCCCATCCAGCGAGTACACGAGCGTCAGGACGCCGTAACGCGCCGAGAGGTAGCGGCCCTCGGCGTCGAAGCGCGGGCCGATCGCCATGCGATATACGACCTCGGGATCGAGGTTCGCGAGCGTGTCGGTGCGGAGCTCGGCGACCTGCTGGACCGCGCGCTCCAGCAGGTAGATCTCCGCGTCCGGGGGCGCCTCCAGGAGCTCGACGTACTCCTCGGGGATCTTGTGGGTCCCGTTGATGTAGCTGCGCCCGAGATCGAGGATGTCGTCCTCGGCGTGAGGCCAGAAGCCGAAGGGGAAGGGCATGCGCGGCCTCGCGGCTGGGGTCGCCACACGGTAGGTCCCTCCCGGGATGCGCGGCAAGCCGTCACAGGCGTCAGCCGGGGCCCGGCTCGTCGTCCCGCTCGCGACTGGATTTGACGCTCCGGTCGGGCGAAGTCGCCGGCCGCCATACCCGCCACACGCCCTGCGCGCGGGCGATCTCCGTCCCGCGCTCGTCGCGCACCGTGCCGTCCACGAAAGCGCTTCGGCCGCCGAGGCGCGTGACCATGCCGCGGGCCTCCATCCGGAGCCCGGCGGGTGCGGCGAGGAACTGGCAGGAGAGCTGCAGGGTGGCCGCACCCTCCACGACCGCGGGTCCGAGGCTCCCGACGGCGTGGCCCATGGCGGTGTCGAGGAGCGTGAGTGCCACGCCCCCGTGGATGCGACCCTCGATGTTGCGGTGCTCCGGCGCGAGCTCGAGAACGGCGACGCAGACCCCGGGCGATTCGACGCGAGTCGCGATCCCCAGGTGACGGTCGAACCGGGGCAGGACGCCCAGCGTATCGACGTCCGGCACACCAGCCGACGCGTCGCGGAGCTCCGTCATGCGTCCACCAGAGCCGGTGCGGGGCGGCGCGTGGCGAGCCGCAGCACCGCCACGCCCGCCAGGATCAGGGCTCCGCCCGCGAGCTGCCGCAGCGCCAGCCGCTCGCCCAGGATCGCCGCCGCCAGCAGCACCGTCACGGCGGGCTCGAGCGTGCTCACGATGGAGGTCGTGCCGGCGCCGACGCGGCGCAGCGCGCCCAGCATCGCCAGCAACGAGAGCACCGTGCAGAACGCCGCCATCGCCGCCACCAACCTCCACCCCGCGGCGGACGGCGGAAGGGCTGGCGCTCCGCTCGCGGCCAGCCACCCCGCGTACGCGAGAACCGTACCGGTGAGGACGAGCGCAGTCGCGGGCAGCGTCGGGAGTCCCGTCAGCGCCAGCTCCGCCAGGATGAAGTAGAGCGCGACGACCGCGGCCGAGCCCCGCGCCAACGCGATTCCGGCGGGGTCGAGACCCGCGCGCGATAACCCCACCGTCAGCAGAACTCCGAGCAGCGACGTCCCGAGTGCCACCAGCTTCATCGGGCGCGGGCTGTGACGCAGGAGCGCGATTCCGAGGAGCGCGACCAGCGCAGGGTAGACGTAGAAGAGGAGGCTCGTGGTGGTGGCGGGGATCCGCTCGAGCGCCAGGAAGTACAGTGCCGAGTTCACGGCGTAGAGGACGCCCAGGCAGATCAGCGCGAGCCGGCGGCGGCCTCCGATCGCGGCGGCGCCACGTGGTCCAACCGCTGGGGCCGCGGCCACGACCGCCCAGATCAGCGCCACCGCCAGGCCGAAGCGCCAGGCGAGCAGCGTCGCGACCTGAAAGCCCTCCTCGAAGGCGAACTTTCCGAGGATGGGCAGCGCGCCGAAGGCACTCGCGGAGACGAGCGCCAGGAGAAAGCCCGCGCGAATGTCGGAGGCGCGCTGCACGCGCGAATGCTAAACGGTGCGGACCCCGCCGGGGAGGGCGGGGTCCGCGAGCGCGTCGAGCGGCGCGAACGGGGGGGGACGCCGCCTACGCGCCGAGTCTCACGACGTCCTGGATGACGAGAGCGAGCGGCCCGAATGTCAGCGCGAGGGTGGCCAGCATCTCGGCGGCGAGCGTCAGCGTGGGGTGGCGATCCATCTCTCTCGTTTCCTCCAGTTCGACGTGCGATCCTCGGGACCGCGCCTCGTGCCCGATCCCTCGTTCCCTGCGACCTACGAGTTGGATCGCGGAAGGTTTCAAAAGGTTGCCGCCACTCCGAGGCAGCGGCCCCTCGCGCTCCGCCTCCGGGGAGGTTCGCCGCGCGCCGCCCGCTGCTATCTTGTCCGCCGTGACCCCGTGGGAGCCCTCCCCCAGCCCGTGACCACCGCCGAGAAGACGATCCAGGCCCCCGACGGGACGGCGGCTCCCGCCCCGGCGGCGCGCCCGGCCCTCACGTCCCTGAGCGACGAGGAGGCGCTCTTCGCCGAGAGCGTCCGGGAGTTCGCGGAGGGTCGCATCGGCCCGCGCGTGCGCGAGATGGACGAGCGCGGCGAGCTCGACTGCGACCTCCTGCGCGAGCTCTTCGGGATGGGCCTGATGGGGATCGAGCTCCCGGAGCCCAGCGGTGGGGCGGGCGCGAACTTCATGATGGCGATCCTGGCGGTCGAGGAGCTCTCGCGCGTGGACCCCAGCGTCGCGGTGGTGGTGGACGTGCAGAACACGCTCGTGAACAACGCGCTC
>JBHENL010000238.1:0-8307 GCA_046262075.1 Gemmatimonadota bacterium | reverse complement strand
ACGGCTCGGGATCGACGTCATCGTGGCGGACCACCACGAGCCCGGCCCGGAGCTGCCCGACGCCGTCTTGCTGGACCCGAAGCAGCCCGGCTGCGGCTACCCGGAGCGAGAGCTGGCGGCGGTGGGCGTCACGTTCAAGCTGTGCCAGGCGCTTCACCAGGCCGCGGGCCGCTACCGGCGCGAGCTCTACCGCTACCTGGATCTGGTGGCGCTGGGCACGATCGCCGACGTGGTCCCCGCCCTCGGCGAGAACCGCGTCTTCATGCGCTTCGGGCTGCTCCAGCTCGAGCGCACCGAGAGCGCGGGCCTGCGGGCGCTCCTCGAGCTCACGCGCCTCGCCGGAAAGCGGCTCTCCGACGGGTCGGTCGGGTTCGTGCTCGCCCCGCGCATCAACGCCGCGGGTCGGATGGGGAGCGCCGCCGCGGGGGCGCGGCTGCTCCTGACGGACGATCCGGCCGAGGCCGCGCGACTCGCGGCCGTGCTCGAGGAGGAGAACCGCGCGCGGCGCGAGAGCGACCGGCGTACGCTCGAGGAGGCGCGCGCGCAGCTCGCGAGCTTCGACCCCGAGCGCGACCGGGCGATCGTGCTCGCCTCGCCGGAGTGGCATCCGGGAGTCGTGGGGATCGTCGCCTCCCGGCTGGTCGAGGAGTTCCATCGCCCCACCGTGCTCGTGGCGCTGGGGGCGGACGGCACGGGAAAGGGCTCGGCGCGCTCGATCCAGGGCTTCCACCTCTACCGCGCGCTCGCCGCGTGCGGCAGCCACCTGCTCGAGTACGGAGGCCATGCGCTCGCCGCGGGGCTGCGCCTCGAGCAGCCGCGGCTGCCGGCCTTCCGCGACGCGTTCGGCGCGCACGCGCGCGAGACGATCCGCTCCGAGGATCTGGTGCGGAGCGTGCGGATCGACCTCGAGCTTTCCGTGCTCGGCGAGTGCGCGCGCATCTTCGGCCTGCTGCGCCATTTCGCGCCGTACGGCCCGGGCAACGCGCGGCCCGTGCTCGCCGCGCGCAACCTCCGCGTGGTGGGGTGTCCCCGCCTCGTGGGAGAGAACCACGTCCGCATGCGCGTCACGCGGGACGGAGAGGCGCTGGACACGATCGGCTTCCAGCTGGCGCACCGGCTCCAGGACGTGAACCCCGGCCGCGACGATCTGGCGATCGCCTTCACGCTCGAGGCGGACGACTTCACCGGCCGCGGCGAGCTGCAGGGGCGGCTGGTGGACCTGCGGGCCGGCGCGTGAGGGTGATCGCCGGCCGCTACCGCGGCCGACGTCTGCGCTCCGCCGCCGCACCTGAGCTGCGGCCCACGGCGGACCGGGTGAAGGAGGCGCTGTTCAGCATCCTGGCGGCAGCGCTGCCCGGTGCGCCCGTCGTGGACCTCTACGCCGGCACCGGTGGACTGGGGATCGAGGCACTTTCGCGCGGCGCCGCGCGCGTGACGTGGGTGGAGCGCGACCCGCGGCTCGCGGTCGTGATTCGCGAGAACCTCGCAGCACTCGGCGTAGCGGAGCCCTCGGAAGAGGTGCGGATCGTTCGCGGAGAGGCCGGCGCCTTCCTGCGCCGGCTCGCACCCGACCCGAAGCTCGTCCTGCTCGCCGATCCACCCTATCGCGCGGGGGCGCCGGGGCTGCTGTCGTGGCTCGCCGAGCACCCGCGGGGCTTCGCGGCCGCGGCGCTGGAGCATCCCGCGCGAGAGGCTCCCGGCCGCGAGCTGCACGGGCCGCTGCGCGCCGACCGTCGCGCGTACGGGAACGTCGGGCTCACCGTCTTCACGCCTTCCGATCCCCCCCCGACCGACTGAGAGGGACGCGCATGCGCTCGGCCATCTACGCCGGCACGTTCGACCCGCTGACGCTGGGTCACCTGGACCTCGTGCGCCGTGCACGCTCGCTCGTGGACGAGCTCACGATCTCCGTGGCCAAGGAGTCGGGGAAGGACACGCTCTTCAGCCTCGAGGAGCGCATGGACCTGATCCGCCAGGCCGTGGCCGGGATGCCCGGCGTGCACGTGGCGGGCTTCCGCGGGTTGCTCGTACGCCACGCGGCGGAGGTGGGCGCCACCGCGATCGTCCGCGGACTGCGCGCGGTCTCGGACTTCGAGTACGAGTTCCAGATGGCGCTCATGAACCGGCAGCTCGCCCCGGGGATCGAGATCCTGTTCATGGTGCCCGGCGAGGCGTTCACGTTCCTGAGCTCGAGCCTGGTGCGCGAGGTGGCGATGCTCGGCGGCGACGTCTCGGCGTTCGTCCCGCCCCACGTCGCCGGCGCGCTGGAGACGAAGTTCGCGCCCCGCAAGCGATGAGGCTCTCGCCGAACCTCGACGGCGTCTCCGGTTCCGAGACGCTGCGCATCTCGGAGCTCGCCGCCGAGCTGCGGGCACGGGGCGTCCCGGTGGTGTCGCTCAGTGCCGGCGAGCCGGACTTCGACACGCCCGCGCACGTGCGAGCCGCCGGCACGGCCGCGATCGAACGTGGCCACACTCGCTACACCGCCACGGCCGGCATCGCGGCGCTGCGGAGCGCGATCGCGCGTGACCTCGCGCGCCGGACCGGCGTGGACTACGACGCCTCCGACGTGCTGGTCGGTTCCGGCGCCAAGCAGGTCCTCTACAACGCCTGCATGGCGCTCTTCGGGCCCGGCGACGAGGTGCTCGTCCCCGCGCCGTTCTGGGTGAGCTACCCGGCCATGATCCGGCTCGCGCGTGCCACGCCCGTCGTCGTGGACTGCGGCTCGGACGCCGGCTACAAGGTGACGGTGGACTGCCTGAGCGTGGCCGTCACACGGCGCACGCGCGGTTTGATCCTGAACTCGCCCAGCAACCCGACGGGTGCGGTGTACTCCGCCGGGGAACTGGCGGATCTGACGGCGTTCTGCGCGGAGCGTGAGCTCTGGATCCTCTCGGACGAGATCTACGCGCGCCTCTGCTACGCGCCCGGCGTCGCGCCGTCCACGGCGGCGGCCGGCCCGCACGCCCGCGAGCGCACGGTGACGGTGAACGGCTTCTCCAAGGCCTTCGCCATGACCGGCTGGCGGATCGGCTATGGTGCGGCGCCGCGGGAGGTCACGGCCGCCATGGAAGTGGTGCAGAGCCACTCCAGCTCGAACGCCTCTTCCATCGGTCAGTATGCGGCGCTGGCCGCGCTGGAGCGGGAGGAGGAGAGCGACGCCGCGGTGGAAGACATGCGGCGCGCCTTCGAGCGCCGCCGCGACCGGCTGCTGGCGGGGCTCGAAGGTCTGCCAGGCGTGCGCAATCTCGTGCCCCACGGCGTCTTCTACGTCTTCACGGACGTGCGCGAGCACCTCGCGTCTCGCGATGGAGGGTCCTCCGAGGACTTCTGCGCCGCGCTGCTGCGCGACCATGCCCTGGCACTCGTGCCCGGCAGCGCGTTCGGAATGGAGGGGCACGTGCGCTGGTCGTTCGCCGCTTCGGAGGCCGAGCTCGACGAGGGGATCGCCCGCTTCCGCGCGGCCGTGCTGGGTGCCGGGGGTTGACTCGCTCGACACGCCCGCGGCTGGGGCGCGCGCGCAAGTCGCTGGGACAGCACTTCCTCGTCTCGGACCGTGCCGCGACGCGCATCGCCGAGGCGCTCGGGGACGTCGCCGGACGGACGGTCGTCGAGATCGGGCCCGGTCGCGGGATCCTGACCGCCGCGCTGCTGCGCCGCGGTGCAAGAGTGGTCGGGCTGGAGCTCGATGAGGCGCTGGTGGACTACCTCCGGGCGCGCTTCGCGGATCAGGCGCTCGAGGTGCTGCACCAGGATGCGCTCGAGCTGGACCTGACCGCACTGGCGTGCGAGCGGCGGCTGGAGCCGCCGCTGCACGTGGCGGGGAACATCCCCTATGGCATCACCTCGCCGCTCCTTCGGCGGCTGCTCGCCAGACCGGGCGAGCTGGCGCGGGCGGCTCTGATGCTCCAGCGCGAAGTCGCCGAGCGACTGCTCGCCGAGCCGGGAACCCCCGCTTACGGATCGCTCACGGTCGGCGTTCGCGCGGCCGCGGAAGTGACCCACGTGCTGACGCTGTCGCCGGCCAGGTTCCGCCCGCCGCCGAAGGTGTGGTCCAGCGTCGTGCGAATCGACCCCAGGCCGGATGCGCCCGAGGCGGATCGGCTGGCCGCGCTGGAGGAGCTCACGAAGACCCTCTTCTCGGCGCGCCGGAAACAGCTACAGAAGACGCTCCGGCAGGCGGGGATCGCTTCGGAGGCCGAGCTGCCGGCGCTGGAGAGGGCGCTGGGAGAGCCCTTGACCAACAGACCGGAAGAGCTGCCGGTCGAGAAGTTCCTGGTCCTCCTGGACCTCCTCCGGAGGGAGACCGGGGCGAGGGGCGAGTTTTCCACACGAGCAAAGGACCGCGTCACGAGTTAGAGAGGCGTTCGTCACGGTGCAGGGCGAACCGTTCCCGCGTCCGCCTCGGAGCAGAGCTGGCATCGCGCCCGTACCTCGTTGACTGGTAGGGGCTTGCACTCCGCAGCTCGCAGTTCATCTGACCCGCGGTCGGAAAATGGTTGGGAAACCTTCGCTAAGAGGTTACGCCGGGTGCGCTGCCGCATCGGTTGTGGATGGATGTGGATAAGCCGGGGCGTGGAGCAGGTCGTTCAGTCACGCCCGCTGCCGCGCGCCGTACGGCCTGTAAGCGACTCCGCGCTCACCTGAATGGCGCGCCTGGAGGTGCGCGTGCAGGGGATCGTGATCCTTCAGCGTCTCGGAGGTCCTCCTGCCGAAGCGCGAGATCCTCGACGTGGCGTTTCACGTGGAGACCTTCCGCGGCGTCCCACGGCTGGGCGACGTGCGGCGCGGCTCCAGGGACCGGCGGCTGGAGGCGCTGGCGCTGGCCTCGCCGGAAGAGGTCCGCGGGCTCGAGCTCCGGCCGGCAGGACTGGCCCGGCTCGTGATCGACGCCTGGATCGCCGACGACTGGCGGCCGCGCGGCTATTTCGAGGACGCGGCGCCGACCGCCGACCTTTCCGGATGAGGAGGGGTAGGAGGCTCATGCTCAAATTCCTCGCTTGGATCACGCTGGCGGCCGTCCTCGGCTCCCCGAGCGCCGCCGCCCAGTCCGCGGGTGGGGCGACGGGGCTCGCCTTCCTTCCCAGCGACGTCAGCTTCGTGGTCCGCCTCGACGCTGCGGCGCTCGCCGCCTCGCCGATGCTGCCCAGGCTGCTCGCGCAGCCCCAGGCCTCGAATGCCCTGGCGCGGGCGCTCGCCCGTCCCGCGACGCTCCGCCGGATGCGCGAGGTCTACGTGGGCTTCCCGTCCGCCTTCACGCCCGAGACCACGGAGCTGCCGGTCGTGGTGCTCGGCTCCTTCAGCGCGGACGACATCGTCGATGACCTGGCGTCGGCGCCAGGCGTCGAGGTCTCGCGCGAGGGCGGCCGCGCCGTGCTCGTTGCCGACGACGCGCTGGGCACGAGCTACGCGGCTCCGCTCGCCGAGGGCGTGCTGGCGGTGGGGGACCGCGCCTCCGTGCTGCGCATGCTCGAAGGCGGCAGCGGCGAGCGGCTAGCCGAGGTGCGGGGCGAGCTCGGCCCCCCCAACCCTTCACGGCACATCGTCGGCGCCGGAAAGGTGCCCGTGGCTCTGCGCGGCTGGCTGCAGGCCGAGGGAGGCGCGCTCGCGGCACCCTTCGCGACGATCGACCGTGTGACGTTCGAAGGGACTCTCGACGAGGCCGTGCGGCTGCGCGCCACGCTGCACCCCACCACCGCCGAGGGCCGCCAGGCCATCGAGCAGGCCCTGGGCGCGGCGCGCATGTTCGGCCCCTCGCGCTTCGCGGACGACCCCGAGCTGCTGAGCGCGGTCCAGAGCCTGCGCTTCAGCTCCGGGCCCGGGCGCGTGGACCTGAGTGCCACAGTGCCCCGCAGCCTGCTGCTGCGGTTCCTGGAGCCCTGAACGGCGTCACGGCATGGAGAACGGCCGTCTTCTGCTCCAGGCCGCTGAGCCTCTGCGCCTTCCGGAGCAGGTCCTCGTCGATGTTCAGGGTGATTCGCACCAGTGACCCACTACCGCAACGTCGGTAGTGCCTCACTGAAGCACTCCCGCAACGTCCGCTTCGTTGACCCCTCCGCGGGGTCCCTCTAAGTTCTTCGGCTCACCCGTTTCGCCCCTCCCGCACCTCCGACCGATCATGCGCCCAGGCGACGAGATCCCCAAGGCGTACGATCCCCACGCGCGCGAGCGCCGCTGGTACGAGTGGTGGCGCGAGCAGGACGTCTTCCGGCCGGAGGTGAACCGCGAGGGCGAGCCGTTCACGATCGTGATCCCGCCGCCCAACGTGACGGGCACGCTGCACACGGGACACGCGCTGAACGCGGTCGTGCAGGACATGTACGTGCGCCGGGCGCGCATGGCCGGGCGCCGCGCGCTGTGGGTCTACGGCGTCGACCACGCGGGGATCGCCACGCAGAACGTCGTCGAACGCGACCTCGCGCGCTCGGGGCAGACCCGCGAGGCGCTCGGGCGCGAGGCGTTCGTGCGGGCGGTCTGGGCCTGGAAGGAGCGCCACGGCACGCGCATCGCGGAGCAGCTGGCGGCCCTCGGCGCCTCCTGCGACTGGTCGCGCACCCGGTTCACGCTCGACCCGGGCCTCTCGCGCGCCGTGCGCCGCGCGTTCGTGCAGCTCTACGAGAAGGGCCTGATCTATCGCGGCACCTACATCGTGAACTGGTGCCCGCACTGCCGCACCGCGCTCTCGGACGAGGAGGTGGAGCACGTCGAGACCGACGGCAAGCTCTACCGCATCGCCTACCCGCTCGAGGAGGGTGGCGAGATCGTGGTGGCGACGACGCGCCCCGAGACGATGCTCGGCGACAGCGGCGTGGCGGTGAACCCCGCCGACGAGCGCCACCGCCACCTGGTGGGGAAGCGAGCCCGGCTCCCGCTGCTGGACCGCCCGCTGCCGATCGTGGCCGACGACTTCGTCGATCCCGAGTTCGGCACCGGCTTCGTCAAGGTGACCCCCGCGCACGATCCGAACGACTACTGGATCGGGCGCCGCCACGGGCTGCCCGAAGTCTCGGTCCTGGACGGCCAGGCGCGCACGACCTCGGAGGCCGGGCCGTATGCCGGGCTGGATCGCTACGCCGCGCGCGAGCGGGTGCTCGCGGACCTGGAATCGGCGGGCCTGCTGCGAGGCGCCGAGGCGCACACGCACTCGATCGGACACTGCTACCGCTGCAAGACGGTGGTCGAGCCGCGGCTCTCGGAGCAGTGGTTCGTGAAGATGGCGCCGCTGGCGGGCCCGGCGCTGGACTCCGTACGCACGGGTCGCGTGCGCCTGCACCCGGAGCGCTGGGTGAAGGTCTGGGAGAGCTGGCTCGAGAACATCCACGACTGGTGCATCTCGCGGCAGCTCTGGTGGGGCCACCGGATCCCGGTCTGGACCTGCGCGGCGTGCGGCGAGACGGTGGTCGCCGAGGAGGACCCCGCCGGCTGTCCGGCGTGCGGCTCGGCGGACCTGCGGCAGGACGACGACGTGCTCGACACGTGGTTCTCCTCGGCGCTGTGGCCGTTCTCCACGCTGGGCTGGCCGGAGGACACCGACGACTACCGCACCTACTACCCGACCGACCTGCTCGTGAGCGGGCCGGACATCCTGTTCTTCTGGATCGCGCGCATGGTGATGTTCGGCCTCCAGTTCACGGGCCGCGAGCCGTTCCGCGACGTGCACCTGACCGGCATCGTCCGCGACGCGCAGGGGCGCAAGATGTCGAAGTCGGCCGGCAACCAGCTCGACCCGATGGACCTGATCGAAGGCTACGGCGCCGACGCGCTGCGCTTCACGCTGATGTTCGTGGCGGCTCCGGGGACGGACTTGCAGCTCGCGCCGGACAAGGTCGAGATCGGCCGCAACTTCGCGAACAAGCTGTGGAACGCCTCGCGTTACGTGCTGCTGAACCTGGGGGAGGACTACACCGCCGGCGGGCTGGAGGACCTGGACGAGGACCTGCTGGACCTGGCCGACCGCTGGATCCTAACCCGTCTCGCGGAGACGCGGCGCGCGGTGGAGGCCGCCTTCGAGGAGCAGCGGCCGAACGACGTCGCCGACCTGCTCTTCGACTTCCTCAAGCACGACTACTGCGACTGGTACGTGGAGTGGTCGAAGACGCGGCTGCCCGAGTCCGAGGCGGGGCTGCAGCCGCGGCGGCTGCTCGTGGGCGTGCTCGAGGAGGCGCTGCGTCTGCTGCACCCGCTCATGCCGTTCCTCACCGAGGAGATCTGGCAGCGGCTGCCGCTTCCGCCCCGGCCCGCGGACACCATCAGCCTGGCGCCGTGGGAGGGCACTTCGCTGCCGGAGAGCGCCGATGCCTCGATGGC